>DATDQA010000311.1:0-22236 GCA_035292505.1 Saprospiraceae bacterium
CAATTACGTGATATCGTGCGCAAGAAGCATGCAACGCTGTTCGGTGATTGGGCAATCCTGCCCTCGGGGCAAGCGCTGACCTTTGATGGTAATGACCGCCTTGACATCACTCCTTCGAATATTGTATTTACACGCCAGCACAATTTCACGCTGGAATTCTGGATGAAGAGCGCTCCCGGTGTAAATACGCAGACTCTGTTATCCAATGGGAAGGGTGACGGGATAGACGGTCATGAGCCCGGATGGTCTGTGAGTGTCATACCCACAGGAAATCTTCAGGTGGTGCACGGAGGTCAGGTTTCTATGGTAATCAACAAGGATTTACGGGACAATAACTGGCATCATGTCACTATCGTGATGAACAGAAACGGGAATCTCAATACGTATCTCGACGGCCTGCTCCAAACCTCGTTGTATGGGTCGAACTTCGGAGAATTCGCCGGTGCAAAACTGTTTATTGCAGCGCGGGGATGGCCGATACCTGGCAGCTTCAGCAATGATCAATATTTCAACGGTGATTTAGATGATATCAGGGTCTGGAATACCGTCCGCACACGGGAACAGATCCAATTGAATATGCAGCACCGGTTACTCGGCAATGAACCAGGATTACTCCTGTATCTACCATTTGAAGGGTATGAGAATGTCAACGGCATTGAGGTCCTTACACCAAGCATCATGGATGTGAGTGAGAGCATGCTTGCCCTGGATGTATTCGGTAATCCAATGCATCAACCGCAGGATCCGAATATCAAGCTGCCGAGACCTGTTGTGGATATCAATTTCACGTATTCGGTAAATAATGACAAGATCATTCTGACACTGCATGAAGATCCGGTACGTATTGAAAATATCGTGCTCGACATCAGTGCAATGGATTTGCGTGACCTCCATGGCAATGACATGGCAGGTCCGATCACCTGGACTGCGTATGTCAATAAAAATCAATTGCATTGGAATGAGTCCGAACTTTCCTTCGACAAACCCGAAAAGACGTCTTTGACTTTTGATGCAGAGATAGAAAATACTGGGGGTATCGAATTGAGTTTCGACATCCTCAATCTCCCGGATTGGTTGACAGCAACTCCTTCAACAGGCTCCATCGGTCCTGTAAGTACAAAGACAATTCAGTTCTCGGTGAATCCGAATATCGGTATCGGGGATTACAGTACTGATGTGAATCTGCTTTCCGGTCAGGGCTTCAATGACAAACTGATTATCGATGTGCATGTCTTTGGAGTACCACCGACATGGGATATTGATCCTGCAGCATATGCGTATTCTATGAATATCGTTGCAGATCTCGACATCTTTGGTGAACTCTCAGATGATCCCCTGGATCGCGTAGTTGCTTATGTCAATGGCGAGGTGCGTGGCCTGACAACATTGGAATACATACCCGAGCTCGATCGCTATCTGGGATTCCTTGAAGTATATAGCAACGTCACATCCGGTGAACAAGTCAGCTTTAAAGTTTGGGATGCAAGTACGGGAACCACATATGCCGGGGTAAACACAAAAGTTGGGAATGCTGCCCCCGTATTGCACATTCCCTTTGTGGCAAATACATTAGTTGGGAATGCCGTCACACCAGCGCGATGGATTGTCACACCTGACATTATCCAGGAGATTCCCATGAATGCGGGATGGACGTGGATTTCATTCAACGTACTTTCACCTCTCATCGGAAATCTCGATGCGTTTTTTGCAGAACTTGCCTTTGAAGATGGCGATCAGGTGTTGAGCCAGACAAAGAATGCCACGTATAATCCTTCAAGTGGATGGCAGGGTAATCTTCTGAATCCGGGACTTGAGATCAAGAAGATGTATAAGTGTGATTTTACCCATGCGGATATTCTGCGTGTCGCCGGACCTTTGGTAAATCCAGAACTTTATCCCATTAGCATCGTTCCGGGATGGAACTGGATTCCATACCTGTCGCGCGAACCTATTGAGATCAATGAAGCCCTGAGCAGCTTTGATCCGACAACAGGCGATCAGGTAAAGAGCCAGGATCAATTTGCAGTCTATCATCCGACACAGGGTTGGGTGGGCACGCTCAAATACATGGAGCCGGGCAAAGGATATATGCTCTTTGCAGATAATGCCGGTACCATTATCTATCCCTTACGCACAGTGGAAAACACGCCAGAGATCTCTCCGCTATATGCCGAGCTCACAAAGTTGGACTGGCGCAGCGGGCGGGAGCATCAACCACTCCTGCATCGTGCCAGGAATATGACGCTGATCGCCACACTTGAAAGTGAAATACTATTCGATGAACTTCCGCTGATCGCCTCTTTTGCGGAAGATCAATTACTACAGGTGCGTGCACCGATGCAAACTGAAGGAAGTGATACCTGGAGTTACTACTTCACATTACAGGGAGACGAAAGCGACAAGGTTGTTCACTTCGAAGTGTATCATGCGGATGGCAGCTATGCAGGTCTTTCTGATGAGCGCATTGATTGGGGCGCAGATCTTATGCTTGGCACTCCGGACCAACCATTTGTTCTGCATCTCACCACACCGCATGAGTTGTTCTTCAGCACACAACCGAATCCATTTTCCGACGCTCTTGAGATATTGTTCGAAATGCCGGAAGCAGGAATCGCCCAAATCGCGGTATTCGATATAAAAGGAACCCTGGCATATGCGACGGAACTATCAGCGCCAAAGCCTGGCTTGCACAAACTTGTATGGGACGGAAGAAGTCCGGGTGGCCATTCATTATCACCAGGAGTCTATGTCCTGCAGGTCCGTTGTGGAGGCAGCACACACTATGAGAAGCTTGTAAAGCATTGATGGTTTTCGCGCTCTGATGCGCGGGACTCGGGAATGTGGAGGCCGCCCTTTGCAGGACGGCCTCTCTTTTTTGTCGCAGTATTAATTATGGTATATATGTTCTCTCATGGTAATGTTTAAGAACGGCAGTTTACAATACGACATAAGGTCCCTATAGGTCGTTTACTTAGATACCACGTGGAGATACGTCATTAGGCATGCATACATTAACCTTTATCAGACCTCAACGGACAATTGATCCTTGAGAGGAAGACCGATATACCGGAACTCAATATTTCCTTAAAAATGAATTAGGCGCCAACCATGTGAATACAGAATCAACCCCGCGAAAAAGGGAAAGGACAACGACAGTCGAAAATACGTATACTATTTAAAGAAATTTTAAGTTAAATAGCTATCTTGGTTTGTGAAAAAAGAAAGATAAAGAAAGATATTACGAACTTACTTAAATTCTGAGATGATACGTTCGGTATCAAAGGATTGAGCCTGAGCATGGGTTGCCAGGGAATTGCGACACGCTCCTCGTAATATTTTCTACATCTTTTTTGTAAACCTGCTTTGCTGATGAATTCCGTCTGAAGTCCAAATGACAGACGAAAAAGCAGCCGATTTCTTACGAAGGTTTCACTCCTGATTGAATCAGAATCTTTAACTATTTCAATTAGATGTCATGAAAACTTCTATGCACTTTAATCCCCTCATCTTCTGCCTGTTTAGCCTTATTCAGGATTATCCATTCAGCCCTCCTGAGGTTTTTCCGGTGAACTTTGAAACATCGGAAGCGAGCGCAACCTCTGTGGCTACGTTCAACGCGCTCACTGTATACTGCCCTATGCCGACAGGGCTTTACACAACAGATATTACCGAAACATCAGCTACGTTCAACTGGTCACCGGTTTCGGAGGCACAGAGTTATTCAGTGCAAACACGGCTGCCATCCGGAACATGGTCCTATGTACCAGGGAGTCCATTCATGAATACTTTAGTTACCGTAACTGGTTTCAGTCCCGGTACGACATATGAATGGCGCGTGAGATCAAACTGTGACTATGGGGAGCACAGCTATTGGACATCTCCTGTCACTTTTACAACGGATGGAGCCATGTCATGCGAAACGCCTGACTTGTTGAATACCCTGAACATTACACAGACCACAGCCACTTTAGACTGGTCATCGGTGAGCGGCGCTGTAAGTTATTCCGTTCAATGGCGATATCCTGGTGGTTCGTGGCATACGCTGGTGAAATCATGGCCAAATTCATGGATCAATATCGGTGGATTACAACCCGGTACAATGTACGAATGGCGCGTTAGAAGCAACTGTTCCTATGGGTATCACAGTGATTGGTCTGACGGTGAAAGCTTTACCACTTTAGGCAGTTCATGTCATCCACCGACGGAGCTGTACACGACAAATATTTCCGAAACGTCTGCCACGCTCAACTGGTCACCGGTTTCAGGAGCAGAGAGTTACTCGGTCCAAATACGCCTTCCATACGGAAACTGGTCATATATACCCGGAAGTCCATTCACAAATACTTCGGCAACAGTTGATAACCTGGATCCCGGTACGACGTATGAATGGCGTGTGCGAACAAATTGCGGATATGGCTATAAGAGTTATTGGTCATATCCTGTCAGTTTTACCACGGATGGATCATCGTCATGCGAGGCGCCGGATTTGCTGAATACCTTGAACATTACGCAGACCACAGCCACTTTAGACTGGTCATCGGTGAGTGGTGCTGTAAGCTATTCCGTACAATGGCGATATCCTGGAGGCACGTGGCATACACTTGTATACTCATGGCCTAATTCATGGCTCAATATCGGTGGATTACAACCTGGTACTACGTATGAATGGCGCGTGAGAAGTAATTGTTCATATGGTAACCATAGCCCCTGGTCTGAAATTGCAAGCTTTACCACTTTAGGCGCTTCATGTCATCCACCGACAGAACTGTACACTACAAATATCACCGAAACAACTGCCACCTTCAATTGGTCACCGGTGTCAGGAGCACAGAGTTATTCAGTACAAATACGCCTGCCCTACGGATCCTGGTCATTTGTACCCGGAAGTCCATTTACGAGTACATCGGTAACGGTGGATAACCTGAGTCCCGGTACGACGTATCAATGGCGTGTTCGGACAAATTGCGGTTACGGCAACAAGGGATATTGGTCATCTCCGGTGAGTTTCACTACAAGCGGGACTTTCGTATGTACTGCACCCCTGGAGCTGAATACAATCAATATTACACAAACAACAGCTACCTGGGACTGGTCACCCGTCAGTGGTGCTTTGAGCTATTCTGTGCAATGGCGATATCCCGGAGGCAACTGGAATAACCTCTACGGAGGCCCCTGGACCGGCACCTTACTCAATATCATTGGATTACAGCCGGGAACGACGTATGAATGGCGCGTGAGAAGTAACTGCTCATACGGTAACTACAGTCCCTGGTCAGAAATTGAAAGCTTTACTACTTTAGGAACGGCATGCCACAAGCCTACAGGACTATCGACAACCAACATCACAGATACGAGCGCCACGTTCACTTGGTCGCCAGTTTCGGGTGCACTTAGTTATTCTGTGCAAATACGCCTTCCAAATGGTTATTGGACGTTTGTCTCAGGAAGCCCCTTTACCGATACCACGGCGACGGTCAATGATCTTAGCCCCGGCACTTCATATGCATGGCGGGTCCGTTCGAATTGCGGCTCCGGGTATCATAGTTATTGGACATCACCCACCGATTTCACTACAACAGGGATCTCTCCGTGTAGTGCTCCGGATTCCACTTATACTTCAGACATCACGGATCATGATGCAACATTGAACTGGTCAGCGGTCATTGGCGCTCTGAGTTACACGATTCAATGGCGGGAACCAGGCGGTGTTTGGTACACACTCCCTATTGGTCCATGGCAATATCTCTTCCTGCATATTTCGGGATTAGATCCAAACACATCATATGAATGGCGCGTGCGAGCCAACTGTCCCAATGGATTAATAAGTGCGTGGTCTGACATCGAAAGCTTTACGACCTTGCTCGGCTCAGGCTCAGGGAATGACTTTTGCAGCAATGCAATGCTCCTTACGGTAGGCAGCACGTGCATCTATACATCGGGTTCAAACGTAAATGCGACCGCGAGTTCTCCGGAACCTCAGGGAAATTGTCCATCGGACGGATACAAGGATGTCTGGTTTAAGTTTACAATGCCTGACGTGAGCTATCCAAGCGTAACGATCCGAACGTCCGCCGGAACACTGACCGACGCGGTAATGGAAGTGTATGTGGGCAATAGCTGCTCTACCATGTCTTATCTTGTTTGTGAAAACGATAATAGTAATGGAAACGGCTCTGCCATGCCTGTAATCGGTTTAGTGGGTGGTCCCGGCATTACCGTTTGGGTACGCATATGGGGAAATAATGGAAGTACGGGGACTTTTGATATTTGCGTGTTTGATTACACTTCAGATAACTTGGTGGACAATTCGAATACGTCCGTCATTCCCATCGCCGCCGAATGGATACCATTGGAAATCGTAGCGCCGGACATCGAGGCTCCGGAAACACAAGTCGTGGAGGCTCCGGAAAAGGATGCGTTCCCGTTTGTTCATGTTTCGCCGAATCCCGCAAGTGATGTTTTGGACATCATTTATCAGCAAACAGAAGAAAGTGTTGTCGCAGGACTTGCTCTTTCTGATTTGTCGGGCAAAATCCTTCTTCGGAAAGAATATCAGGAAGCGGTGATCGGAGAATTTCAGGAGCAATTAGATGTCTCTGCCTTGACACCCGGTATGTATTTGCTGCATGTAGTGACTTCATCAGGAATCCTTACGGAGAAAATAATGATCGTGCGTTAATGTGAAACAAGAGAAGCTTCGACACTTCTCATCGACGTGCTCAGGGCAAACTCGCTCTTGTGCAGGTAACTCAGGTCAAGAATCGGTAAAACCGGCCCGGATAGGTCGGTTTTACCGGTTTCCACCACAGGTATAGTTCACCTATCTGAGATAAACGAGCTTTCCGGTTTTGATAACATGATTCTGAATGCTGAGTTGATAGAAATATATTCCATATGCTAATTCATCAGGAGAACAGTTGAAACGATGTGTTCCTGCATCCAGATGACCCTGGTACAGTGTTTTAAGTGTATAGCCTGCCACATCATTAAGTTGGAGCAAAACATCACCTGCCTGAAACAGATCAACCTGAATATTTGTCGTTTCATTAAAAGGATTTGGAAAAGCAGATACCTTGTCCCTGGCAGATGTGTAATCGTATATACCAGTAATTGTTCCTATTCCATCCGAAAACTCAGAAGTATTCCCCATGGGATCCGTTGCGGTAGCCACAATGCTATCACAAATACAAGACGAGATCTGAATGGAAAAAAATCCGTTGCCATCTACAGGTCCTGAACCCAACCATTCTATTCCCTCCAGACGGTTAGCCTGATTCGAATCCCCTGCATAGAGATCAATGGTTGCGCCAGCTAAATTGTGTATCCCGACGACAATGGCAGTGTTTCCATCATCGGTATAACTTTCAAAAACCGGAGGCTGAATCCCGCCCTGACCAGAGACAATCCGGATGCCATAAGACGTGTTGTCCAGGAAAATATTATCCCGTATTGTATTTCTCTGTGGATCTCCAAGGCCCTGAACCAGGACAATTCCCACTTGTCCATTGTATGATATTTCATTCGGATCATGGCTTTCTGTGAGTGATGAACCAATGATATTATCAGTTGCATTGCCGGTAATTGCGATACCTGCATTTCCATTTTCTTGAATTGTGTTTCCACTGATCAGAATGTGTCGTGTCGAAAGATCGGTTAAGTTGAGACCGGAGACCAGAATGCCATTTTGAGTGTTGAATTTGATCAGATTGTGAAGAATGTTACAGGTATCCGAACCTGGTCCGATCGTAATACCATCCCGATTTGGAATGGAGAGCGTACCGGATATATCAGTGCCAATATAATTGTCTACAACATGACAATTGCTTGCATCCAGACCAAATAAAATGCCGGATTCGGTATTACCCGAAATGACATTTCTGCCATCCGGCGTATCAGTTCCAATAATCGCATTTGGTCCGATGTTATCAATACCGATACGATTTGGCGCAGCTTGTGTACCAGCTCGATTAGTGCCAATCCGGTTACCATGGATATAGGTTTCTTTTACTATGGTATAAACACCAATGCCCGTATCATTTCCGGAAATGACATTTCCCTGGTCAGGAAGACTGCCACCGATGACATTGTTTTTTCCGACAACGAAAACACCAAAGCGTGAACCATCCTGTGTTTCATCTCTATCAAGACCGATAATATTTCCGACAATCTTGTTATTATCACCAGCAATCAAAATCCCGCTATCAGTCATATTTGTAATAAAATTTTTGTGCTCAGCGACGGTACCGATAAGATTTTGATTACCCCCAATGACAATACCTTGAAGAGCATTTGCCAAATGCAAACCGTAGATGGTCACACCATTATCAATAACGAAAATTGGAGTAGTCGGATTTGCAGTCACCCTGACAATAACACCTATCGCACTGATGATAGAATTATCCGGAGGCACAAAGAATCCTTGTGATTCATCCATATCGAGTGTACCAGATGCACCAAACATAACATCTGCATACAAACCAAGATTACCAGCCTCTTCCAGGGCTGCCCGCAGGGTGCACCGGTGAAGTGAATCTTCACAAACGCCATCCGTGCTTTCATCAACGTCCGGAGTTACCTGAAAGTCATATGGATGTGCGAATTCATCATCCTCCAAGGAAGTGACTACTGACGACATCTGCGCCTGAATTTCTACTTGTGACCAACACAAAAACAAACTGGTCATCATGTAGATGAAGCAAAGCCGGATTGCGTAATTTTTCAATCGCATACCGTTCAATTTTCCCATATCAGTTGATTGATTGTGTGATGCATGAATATGTTGTTCCAAACAAAGATGATGATAATTCAATCGGTATTACGATCCGATGCAAGGGATTGTATCAACAGATCCAAGCGCGCTATCAAGTGCATATTCTCATTTCTCAATGCAGTAATCTCAAGTTGCAGTTGGTCAACTATTGATTTTTGCTCTTCAAGCATCTCCTGCTGTTCCTGCATGCCTTTGACTATGATCGGCACAAAGCTGCCATAAGCAAGACTATAGTTATCCGTTTGATTGGAAGGGACATGCAGGCCGCTGAATTCAAAGCCAAGAGCCTGACACGCCTGTTCTACTTCCTGGGCAAGGAAGCCGGTTTTTACACGATCATCTGCACGTCCTTTAGGCTGTTCAGCCATTCTTCTTAATTTGATACTGTCCGGCATGAATTGAATGAGATGATTTTCATATTTGGGGTTATCGAACTGATAGTTTACCGGTCTGAGTTTTTCAATGAGTACAAGACCTGGGACACCATCGTCCGAAATGTTGTACTTGAAGCGTGCATCAGACGGGAAAGACCAGTCTACCGCGCCTTCGATGACTGTGATAAAAGGGTCACCGATGCGCACTTTATCGGTGGCATTGACAATTGCACCAGCCCCAATCGCCGTGGCATAAGATAAATCAGAGGAAGAAACATCTGTGTATGCGCCAATAGCGATGTTAAAGTCCCCAATCGTGTTTGAAACATGTGCGTATGCGCCAATAGCGATGTTAAAGTCCCCAATCGTGTTTTGGTTTAAGGCTTGTCGTCCAATCGCTGTATTATTGTATCCGTCAGTATTTGAATACAACGCTTGAAACCCCATTGCTGTGTTGTGATCTCCGGTAGAATTCAAAAACATTGCACTGAACCCATCGGCTGTATTCCCCTGACCGGTAGAGTTGATCAAAAGGGCGTTAACCCCTGTAGCGCAATTTTGAGCTCCTGTGGTATTGCTTAACAATGCCGCATTGCCGTTTGCCGTATTGTAGAATCCGATTGTGTTTGCAAACAATGACTTTGACCCTATGGCTGTATTCCCTGTACTATGATGAGGTTCTGTAGCTCCGGTACCATTATAGAATAGCGCCGAATCCCCCACTGCGACAAGATATGAGCGATTGGTATTGAAATACAATGATCTTTCACCAATTGCTACGTTAGAGGATCCTGTAGTATTATTATACAATGCAAGGTCACCCTGTGCGGTGTTTCGGATACCGGTGGTATTTGAATATAGCGCAGCCAGGCCTACTGCTGTATTTGAAGTACCGGTGGTATTCGAGTGCAATGATTCTTGTCCTATTGCAGTGTTCCAATTTCCTGATGTGTTTGAGAATAAAGATTCAACTCCATATGCAGCGTTCGAGTGGCCATCTGAATTGCTGATCAAGGCCCTGGATCCCGTTGCAGTATTGAAATTTCCCGTAGTGTTCGAAAACATTGCGTTAAAGCCATTGGCAGTATTGGATTCACCGGTGGTGTTATTGGTGAGAGTGCCGATACCGGATGCTACATTATAACTTCCAGTGGTATTTGCATAGAGGGCCCTGCTGCCGATGGCCGTATTATAGAATCCGGTTGTGTTTTCAAACAATGACTTTGACCCTATGGCTGTATTCCCTGTACTATGATAAGGTTCTGTTGCGTCTGTACTGTTGTGAAAAAGCGAGGAGTCACCGACGGCTACCAGGTTAGAGCGATCTGTGCTGGCATAAAGGGCATATATTCCAACAGCGATATTAGAAGCTCCAGTGGTATTCTCATGCAGTGCAGAAAGCCCCAGTGCAGTGTTCGAATTACCTGTGGTATTTGCGAAAAGGGCTTCAACCCCAACTACGGCATTCGAATGACCACTTGTATTAGAAACCATCGCCCTTGACCCTGCCGCTGTATTTAAATATCCGGTTGTGTTTGAGAACATGACATTGAAGCCATTGACAGTATTGGCTTCACCTACGGTGTTATTCGTGAGGGCGCCGATGCCGGATGCACAATTATAACTTCCAGTGGTATTTGCATAGAGGGCTCTGCTGCCGATGGCAGTATTGTAGAATCCGGTTGTGTTTGCAAACAATGACTTTGACCCTATGGCTGTATTCCCTGTACTATGATAAGGTTCTGTTGCCCCTGTACTGTTGTGATAAAGTGAGGAGTCACCTACGGCTACCAGATTAGAGCGATTTGAATTGGCATACAGTGCCTGTACACCGATCGCAGTGTTAGAACGGCCGGTAGTATTGAAAGATAACGCATAGTAACCGTATGCTACATTACACATGCCAGTGCTATTGTTATTCAATGCATACACACCAGTCGCTGTATTACCTGAACCTGTAGTATTGTTTCGCATGGCTTCATGGCCAAGCGCCGTGTTTGTCTCTCCGGTTGTGTTATAATACATTGCCCAGTTTCCTGCGGTTGTGTTTCTGTTACCGGAAGTATTCGAATAGAGCGATGCTGTTCCGGTTGCTGTATTAGCCCATCCGGAAGCGTTTGCCTGCATTGCTTCATAACCAGTTGCTGTATTGAATGCTCCATTCACATTCGCGTACAATGTCCTGTATCCATATGCTGTATTCTGATACCCTATTGAATTGCTATATAATGCTTTTGAGCCCACGGCAGTGTTTCCGGTGCTATGATATGCTTCTGATGCGCCTAAGCCATTCTTGTACAAAGCAGAATCTCCTATTGCGACGAGATTACTTCTGGTGGTGTTTTCAAAAAGTGAATGAACGCCCACTGCTGTATTCGATGTACCTGCCGTGTTATTAAACAGGCTTTTCATTCCAATAGCCGTATTAAAAGAGCCTGAAGAATTGTAATGCAACGTCTGAGTACCTAATGCAACATTGCTCGTCCCAATTCCATTGCCTTGTAAAGCCCCGGAGCCAAAGGCACTATTTTCGCTGGCCGTGTTACTTAATAACGCCAGGTATCCGAATGCACTATTTCCAGTCCCGAGTGTATTGGTTCGCAGGGAATGGTAACCAACAGCAGTATTTGCCAAACCCAGCGTATTGGCATACATTGATTTCGAACCAATTGCTATGTTACAACTGCCTTGACCAGGAATGCCTGGATACGTATTAAACAAGGCGGAGTCTCCGATAGCAATCAGATTGCTCACTGTTGAATTTGTCTTCAATGCATCAAGTCCAATCGCCACGTTATTGCTTCCGGTTGTATTGCTATTGCCACTCCTTATCCCCCAAAAGACATTTCCTGTTTGGGTCAGATAGCCCGCGTGAATAGCATTGATTTTGAAAGCTAGATCTGCCGGATCGGATGTGCCGATATAGTTTATAGCGGGGCTTGTTCCACCATTCCCAATGAGTGACCAACTGTTTGCACTGGCTTTAAGATTGTTCCATGCTATTCCAACATACACCCAGAAACTCTCAGAAGTTGTATCATAGATCAATAGACCTGCCACAGGATTAGCGATACCCACTCGTTGCATCCCATTCATGCGGGGGATTAAAAGACCTTTGCTGGTTGAAGAGATATCCAGCATCGCACTGGCATCAGGACTCGCGCCGGTAGTATTGATAGCCACCTGGGAGCATAATCGAGGCCCGTACAACACAATCAAAAACAAAACAATCCATCTCATGCAGGACAAATGAGAGTTGCTGTTCTCATCCTCACAAAAATCGAGATGCAGAAGAGTATTGGCAATAGTACGTTTGTAGGATGCAGTGATCAGTTGACCTTGCGGCGTTCACAGAACCCGCGAGCGTCATACATCGTTTCGGAGGTAGTGGAGGACTTTTCAGAGTAGACTCACATCTAAATTGACGCTCGTGCCAAAGGCATCCCTTTGGGGTAGGTTCCGAAAGGTGGATAATACCATAGTGAAAATTACTATTCGGAACGCTCCGAGGTCATTACCCTCTCCCATAAGTCTTATTGATCGCCTCCACCTTGTTTTGCACATGGAGCTTCCGGTAGATGTTGTGGATATGCTGGCGCACAGTATTGGCGCTGATGCCAAGTTGATGTGCAATTTCCTTGTACAACAATCCCCTGGAAAGAAGACTCAATACTTCATGTTCTCTTGATGAAAGAGGAGAGGAGCTGGGCTCTGCGGGGCGCATCCGATCGAGCACTTTCCTTGCGATATTCGTACTCATTGGCGCACCACCCTCGTGCAACTCCACGAGCGCTTCTCCAATTCTGGTAAAGGGAGTTTTCTTCAACAGATATCCGTTTGCACCTGCAGCAAGCGCTTCAAACACTTTCTCATCATTGTCATAGATGGTGAACATCATGAACTGAGTATCCGGACAAACAGGCTTGATGCTGCGGATACATGCAATACCGCTCATGCCGGGGAGATTGATGTCCATGATCACAATGTCAGGCTGCGACGACTTCAAAAAACCCATTGCTTGTTCTGCATCGGCAAATGCACCCAGTATATCAAAGCGATCATCAAAACGCAAAAGCGAAGCCAGTCCTTCACGAACTTCATCCATATCCTCAACGATACAAATCCGGATAGCCATAGGGATAAAATTACCGCGAATCACGTCTCAGACAATAGTATGAATGTTGTATGCGACTTTCATGCTAATATTCTGTTCACTTCTGACGAAGCATATGCTGATTTATAGGAACAGAGAATTCTACAATCACTCCCGGATCAATTCTGATTGAAAACGTACCGCCCAGTGTATCAATCCGTTTTTTCATATTGCCAAGGCCATGACCAGATTTTAGGTTCAAAGGTTGCTGTGAAACCCCTTTGCCGTCATCTCTGATACAGATGCTGAGACATTGGTTGAGATGAATATCGATATACACGTTGTTCGCCTTTGCATGCTTCACGATGTTGTGCAGGCTTTCCTTGATGCTCAGAAAAATATTTCTCCGCACCTGACCATTGACAAAAGTGTGCGGGACTTCCTGGGGAAACTGCAGATGATATGAGAGGCCATGCTCATCACAATAAGTGGCAATGTACGCTCTTGTGTAGGATAGCAAATCATCCAGTGTATCATGTTGTTCACTCATGGCCCAGATAATCTCATTCATCTTGTCTGTGAGCTCATCTGATGTTTCCTGAATGCGTTCGAGTTCCGGCGGTGGAACAACGATTTTGGCCTGTTTGATTTTTTCTGCGAGGAAACGGATTGTAGAAAGTCCGGCGCCAAGGTCATCATGTAAGTCACCAGAGATACGAGTACGTTCTTCCTGAATGGCTGTTTGTTTCTCCAGGATCAGTCGTGCGCGCTCAAGTTTTCTGCGCTGAAGAAAGAACATGATTAATCCTGTGATGCCAAGGACAAGGAATATCAATGCAGTTTTGGCGAGTGATGTTTGCCACCAGGCAGGACGGATTGTAAAGTGATATTGGTTTTCTACAGGCGAATATACAGTCGAAGGGAAAGTTGCACGCAGATATAAGGTATAATCACCGGAGCTTAAATTCAAAAGATTGATGCTGGCATGCGAGGGTGATGCTTCACTCCATTCAGGTTGCGTACCACCTTCCAGCCGGTAGCTGTATTGCACCTGCTTTTCATCGATAAACGTGGGAGCACAGATGTTGATGGCAAAATTGTTCTCACGATAGCCAAACTTTTCTGTTCCCGATACAACAGCGATACCATTGACTTTGACTTCATCGATAAGAAGTTGAGGCAATATCAAAGGTGGATTCTCTTCAATGGGGTACACTTCTAGAACGTTGCCAGTATTGGTTAGTGCAAATGTCTTTCCATCGTTCTCCAACCACAACGCGCGGATGAACACAAACACATTGCTACGCTTCGTGAGATTTTCTATGCGGTATTGATCATCTCCGATCGGTATCATCCTATCGAGACCGCTTTGCGTTCCAGCGAGGATACTGCCATCGGGACACTTGATCAGGCATGTAATGAACATGTCCGTAAGCCCTGATCTTGCATCAAACCGATGCAAGATCTTCAATGAATCATGCTGCACATCGCATACATAGATGCCGCTGTACCGGCAGCCAATCCATAGGTAGCCGGCATCATCGAAGATGGCTGCACGCGGTGAGATTTTTAAATGTTTGATTGGAAAGACTTCGTCAACTGTGAGATGCTCTTCGTCGTCCTGATTACGCGCAAACTTAATGATGTCAGAATGTCTTGAAACCATCCAGAGAAATCCTTCACGATCGAGCAATGCTTCGACCAGGTCAATCTGTTGCAGAGGATATGTGAATACGTGCCTGCCATTCTGGTAGTATATCAATCCTGAAGAGCTGCCAATGAGAATGCCGTTATTAGCATACACACTTGCTACTCCGGCAAAAGAAGAAGTATCCGGGCTACGAATGACCGGGTCAAAATCCAATGTGGTGTTATTTCCAACAGTTGCAGCATAAATATCGTGCTCATCCCGTGCGTACAATGTACCGTTGGCCAATCCAAAGATCCGAGCATCCTTGGGTAGATTCTCCGAAATACGCTGAAGCTGACCATCTGATTTATGATAGAGATTGCCTTCGTATGCCTGATGCCAGGTGCCTTCTGACGTGACGGCAATATGTGCAAACCTTATTTCGCGATTGCTATTTTCTCCCTGCTGCAACACTGTGAATTGAGGCTTACTGATCTTCATCACTCCTCCACCGTTTGTGCAAATCCAAAGAATCCGCTCCCGGTCCGCCATCATTGATTGCACACCTCCCATGTCGGCCAACAATGGAAGAGTCATTCTCATTGACGCACCGTTCATCGCATTGATGACCAATCGGTTGTTTGAATTGATGAACCAGTTCTCCGCATTGTTGAAGGCCATGCTCACGATTTTGTCATCAGCTTGAGGGTATATGATATCTGCATCATCCGAAAGCATCAATCTGCCATGCTGCAATTCCGCTGAATCAATCAATGCAAGACGATTGCCTGCTCCTAAGATCCATATCCTGCCATTTGCATCCTTGAGCATTGCATGGACAACAAATTCCGGGCTGAAATCAAGAATTGTCTCAGAACTTTTATCAAAAAGGTAAAGCCCCTTGAAGTTCTGCAGGTCATTCGTTGTGAAAAGGAGATAAGGGCCGGTATCGCATAACGCTCCAAGGAAAGAGGAAACTCCAGGTGTAAATTGAGGAAGGGGAATCCTGAACAATCGGTTGTTTTCGAGACGCAGCAAACCTTCGTCAGATGTCATATACACTACTCCCCCGGCATCCATCAGAAACTTATTGATGATCGGGATTGGTTTTGCAGTATCTGCAAACTTCTCCGCCTTGTTGCGGATCAGAAGATTGAGAGATAACGAACCATTTGTCGCAATCAGCAATGAATCCTCGCCGATCTCAAGGACGTCATTGACCATATCCGCGGACAGTCCATCAAGTGTTGTGAAATTTTTAAAACGGACACCATCATAGACAGAAAGGCCGCCGTATGTCATAAAGTAAATGCGTCCCTTGCTGTCCTGATATGCACTGCGGACGCGCGCATTGACCAGGCCATCTCTTGGTGTATAAGTAATAAAGGCATGAGGTTGCGACAGACCTTGCGTGATCCAGAATAGCACGACGAAAGTGATGTGCACGCGCATTCTGTAATGTAGATAGATATCGGCAGAAACGTCACTCAACACGGTCTTCTCAGCATGCTCGGGAGAATGAACCATACAGGTGCCCTGAAGTACTATCACTCCAGGGCGTGCTTGACACCTGTAAGGTTAGCGCAGTGGTGAACTCTGGCCATCCCTAAACCTTGCGTTCAGCCTGACGTTGCCTTCCCTAAACCAGCAAGATTAGCTCCGCTGCTGTGAGCACAAAATCAACTATTGGCGGTGTTTGCTGACCTCGTCTTTAGCGGGGCAGGCACTGCTGGATTTAGACAGGGATGAGGGTCGGTAATCTGGCAGATCTAGGGAGCCCTTCCTGCCTCTATACGTCAGATACTAGACAACCAGCACTTAAAAATCTTTAGTCAGAGTAAGGCCTTACTCTCACTCGATTTGCAATTTCTTCGCTTTCCCGTTTCACCCATTTGACCGGATCCTGAGCTTGAGTTTACCCTGAGCCTGCCGAAGGGAAGGACCGGCTTCACCTTCTTCAAAACTTAAAATGTTCTTTCATCCTCCGCATGAGTAATTCCTTCTTTCTTCTTGATACTTCAACTTCCCGGCCACTTGTAAGAACGACACTGCCTCCTTCTCCGCGCAGGTACTCTTTCACATGTTCAAGATTTACGACATAGGATTTGTGAATGCGCACAAAGTTGGAGTCCTCTAGCAGTGTCTCGTATTCGTGAATGGGTTTCGATGCACAAATCATTGAGCGATTCGTGAAGTGAAAATTGGTATAGTTGCTGCTGGCTTCACAATAAATAATGTCAGCAATCTCTACGACCTGGAATCCTTTCATCGACGGGATACACAGTTTCATTTTCTGTGCCGCGCCGGATTGCTGCATATTGTGCAGGAAGGTATCGATGTGCAGATGTCCCGCTTTTTCCTCGATCTTCTTCTTTGCCTTACCTACGGCAGTGATCAATAAGTCTTCATCGACAGGCTTGAGTAGATAATCTACTGCACTGAGCTGTAATGCCTGCACTGCATAGTTGTTGTGGGCAGTGACAAAAATTGTCTCGAAGCGTATCTCCTGAAGTTCACGCAACAGGTCAAGTCCACTTTTCCCCGGCATCGCGATATCCAGAAATATTAAATCCGGTGCTATTTCAGCAATTGCACTTTGTGCTTCCTCTGCATTCATACATGTGCGAAGTACCTCCACTTCCGGGCAGTTGATTTCAAGCAACTTCTGCAGGGAAGTTAGGCCCCGGGGCTCATCGTCTATCAGTATGGACGTGATTTTGGCTTTCATTCGTTATTTATATCCAATGGAAGTGTAATTGTGATGAGCGTACCAGTCTCAGGATGCCTGGCCAAAGATTCCTTATCCTGAATCGTGAGACTGCTCTGCTGATGATACTTTTTATTCAACAGATCAATACGGTCTTGAATATTAGATATCCCTACGGACTGATGTCCGTTGTCATCCGTAGTCTTTTTAATATCAAGTGCTGTGCGAATACCAATACCGTTATCATCAATAGTACAAACAAGCCGTTCCTGCTGTTTTTTAAATTCTACATGGATATCGATTCCTTTGCCATTGCCATTTGCACCATGCCATATTGCATTCTCTATAAAAGGTTGAATCAACATCGGTGGCAGGATAGTCTCATCCAGATCCAACATCGGATCAGCACGCATCTCAAAACGAAAATGTGCATTTCTGATTTTCTCCATTTCAATGTACCTGTTCAAATAGTCCATCGTATGTCTGAGTGAAATGAATGATTCATGTGATTGATCGAGGGTGACTCTGATCAGGTGTGCGAATTTGCCCAGGTACCGGGAGGCTTCGGTATTTTCATTATTCAGGATCATCTCCCGGATACTGTTCAGGCTGTTGAAGACAAAATGCGGATTCATCTGGGCACGTAATGCATTCATCTCCGACTGGGACAACAATTTATCAAGGTTTGCTTTTTGCCTGATTTGCGTGATACGGAACCGATAGATAACGTACGTCATTCCCGCTCCCAACAGTATACTCAACAACGTAAACCATCCCGTCTTCCAGAAAGGAGGCGCTATGGAAAACAAAAGTGTTTTTGTTTTTTGCTCACCTGCATTACCGGTCGCGCGCAATCCGAGCGTGTATGAACCAGGGGGCAAACTTGTCAGATTGAGAGTCCGTTGCTGTCCTAAACTTGTCCAACTGTCGGCATCGTTCATGTGATACGCAAATTGGTAGTTATTGCCACCCTCAAAATCGATGACAGAATAATGAAGAGTCAGATTATTTTCACCTTCCTTCAACTGCATCACTTCGTTTGGATAAAAAAAAGTCTTGTGATTGTTGATGACCACCTCCTCTATCAATAGTTCACTGCTGCTATAGCGTGGTGCAGCAGGGTGAAGTGAAAACCGGATCACTTCATTTTTGTAAAAAGCATATCCTTGCTGACCCAGGGTATCCAGAAACATATTCCGGCTAGAGGAAAGCAGTTCCGGTAAATCATCTTCATCACCATATATCTCAACTTCATGCGTCCTTGTATCAAACCTGGTGAGATGGTGAGGACTTCCAATGAATAAGGTATGGTTATAGACAGGGCTCAGGCATGTAATGACAACAGACTGTAATCCATCCTTCATGCTAAAAGCAACAAATTGTCTTTCCTTAATCTTGTATTGCAATAAGCCATTTTCCGCATTATGTAGCCACAACGAACCATCGGCATCAGCACTCATTGCAATAATATCATCATTGAATTTATTCGGACCGCCATAAACTGAAATTAACGTATCAAACTCCTGAGTACGGTTATTCCATCTGGTCAGTGAATGGCCTCCAATCCAAATATCACCGTACGCATCGTAGGCGACACTCTTCACTTTTTGGAAGGGCAAGGGTGGATATGAATGAACATCAAACATCGTGAAGGACCTGGAAAGAATATGATAACGGGCGACCTTTCCTCCCAACCAATCCAGCAGCCAGGCACTCCCATCCGGATGCGGCGATACAAGGATATTCAGCTTATATGCCTCAGGAGGACTCTGATATGGATCTAACACTTTTCCATACTGATCTGTTTTGGTATCAAACCACAGGAGGCCTAAACGTGTACCAATCCAAAGTGTATCTGCATGATACATCTCCATCGAAAAGACTTCATTCCATGCGCTGCCCTTGTCATAAAACGTAATTTCATTGAGAATTTCCAGGGATGTCGCATCCAGGATTAATAACCCTGTATTTCTCGCAAAACGACCCAGGTATAAGCGCCCTTTGTGCAGATAGGCATCCACATATCCAAAATTTGACTCTTCTTCGACGGGCCAGTGATACCTTTGTATAACGGGAGGTACAATTGTTTGACGCAATAGTCCTGCAGATGTTCCAACCCATAATCGATCATCCCTATCCTGAAACAGAGAATTGATCTGATAGTCTCCAAGAAATTTTTCCGTACTACCGGTGATGAATCCTGTATGGTGTTGAAGATGAAATAGATAGAACCCTGAATACCCTCCATTCATGATAAATGTGGAATCATTGAGCATGACCACCTCGCTTTCCCATGTAAATTCATCGATCCAATGAAAGGGAAGTGCAGAGGCAACGCGTTTCCTGAGCGCGTGATTATAATATATCAGGCTATCCTGACGTGACAGAAAAATATACTCATGGTCACCGATCTGCGTCTTAGAAACCCAGTGACCTCCTTCTTCCTCCGAGGGGTGTGAAAACACTTTCCATTCTTTTTCAGTTGGTGCTACTTCATGGAATATTTTTTGATCCATGCGGTAATGCGCCTGTTTCTGTTCTTCTACGTAGATGAGAAGTTCATTATCCGGTAAAGTGAAAATATTCCTTCCATAAAATATTCGCTTATTACCGATGTCATTCAATGCATAGGCGTCGTGGCGGAACGCAAGATCTCCATTGTTCTTCATTACATAAAATCCTGAAGCCGTCGAGACACCAAAGGATCCATCTGCCAATTCCTTTACATCATACACGATATTGCGCATGGTTACAAATGCCGTGCTGTCCCGGATAAAATAATTTTGAATTGTACCATTGGCTGTATTCAATATCTGAAATCCATTTCTGGTCACTATCGCCAACCGATGATCTTTGAGTGATCGTAAATTCGAAATAATGGAAGACGTCTTAAAATTCTCAGGGGATCCCTGGTAATAATTCTTGAATTGATATCCGTCGAATCTGTTTAAGCCGATATCTGTCCCGATCCAGAGATATCCCCATTCATCCTGCTGAAGGGCGGTGACGTTATTATCACTCAGCCCATCTTTGACAGTATACCGGACAAAGTTCTTTTCGTCATATTGCGCAAATGAACATGCGTTGCTGACCAGGGAGCAGATTGTGAAATAGAAGAGCCGTCTTAAGAAAAGGCTTTGCATGAATTCATATTAAGCAAGTCTAAGTTAATCCGATAAAACCATAGTTAATATCTTCTGAAAATTTGCCTGTAAAGTAGGCGAACCATCTTGGTTTAAAGACTACCGGTTGTACAATCATCACGGCCGTAAACGCAATCCTAGGCAAAGATTATTTATAAGCGGCTAAACCGTTTGTTACAATGATGGACGAGGTTCAAAAAAGCGGTTGACTTCCCGATGTAATTTTTTGTCCGAAAAGAATGAGAATTAGCCTTAAACCAGTATGAGGTGTTGCAGCGGTTACTCCTCACACAATCTTCCCCTTAATCGCTTTCGCCACCGCTTCCGATTTAGAATGGACCTGCAGCTTTTTGTAAATGTTTTTTATGTGTCCGCTTACGGTGTCAATGCTGATGAAGCAAGTGTCGGCAATGAGTTTATAACTCATTCCCTCGACTAAACACTTCAGAATTTCATTTTCACGTTCCGTCAAGTTGAATTCCTTTGAGGTATTTTCTGCCGGTTTGTTTTTGAACATCTTCAGCACCTTGCTTGCAATGCTCGGTGTCATGGGGGCGCCGCCTTCATATATTTCTTTGATGGAAGAAAGAATCAGAACCGGAGGAGTGTTTTTCAGAATGTATCCTTCCGCTCCGTTGCAGATGGAGTTAAATATTTTATCGTTGTCGTCAAAAATGGTTTCCATCAGGATTTTTACCTCCGGAAATTTTTCTTTAGCGAGCTTCACCGCCTCAATTCCTGATATGCCCGGCATTTCAATATCCATCAGGATTACATCCGGTGAAGTTTCCTCAATGTTCTTAATGATGTTTAAACAATTTGCAAAGGCGCCCGAACAAGTGAATCCTTCGCTGCCGTCAATCAGCTGAAACAATCCTTCGCGCAGGTTGCGGTTGTCTTCGAAAATGGTTACTCTGATATTCTTCATGCTCTCAGTTTTAATTCCACATTCGTCCCGCTTCCCAACTCTGATTCAATTTCCAGTTCTGCTTTCATTTCTTCCGCACGGCTCTTCATGCTGAGTAAGCCGTTGCCAATGGAAGTTTGTTTTACATCAAACCCGATTCCGTTATCACGGATGATGAGCGTGATGAAATTATTTTCATGAGTCAGTGAAATGGAAACGCGTGATGCAATGGAATATTTCACAAGGTTGTTGAGCGCTTCCTTAAAAATAAGATAAAAGTTTCTACGGTGTTCCATTGAAAGTTTCATGTCATTCAAACTTTCATCTGCACGGAAAGTATGCTCAATGTTTTTTGCACGGAGCAGATTATAGGTAAGCGAGCGCAGACGCAGGATGATTTGTTCAAAGCTGTCGTTCTTTGTGTTGATGGTCCAGACGATGTCACTCATGGCATCAATGATTTTGCGCGATGCCTCTCCAATCTGTTCCAGCTCCTGAACCACTGCAGGTGATTTTTGTTTTGCCACTTCGCTGTAAACAGAAATACTGTTGAGCGTTGAGCCGATGTCATCATGCAAATCATCGGCAATCCGGTTGCGGATGGATTGCAGG
>DATDQA010000312.1:0-21363 GCA_035292505.1 Saprospiraceae bacterium
AGGAACAAACTGTGCAGAAGCGACTTCCACATCGTTTGTTATCGGGAAGTCCAGAATAAATTCGGAGCCAATTCCAATCTTGCTCGTGACCTTGATGTTGCCTTCCATAAGTTTCACAAGCTCTTTTACTATCGCAAGGCCAATTCCGGTTCCTGTTGAGCCCTTGACGCCCTGGTCTTCTATCTGATAAAACCGCTCGAAGATCAGGTCAAGTTTCTCCTCGGGAATTCCAACACCCGTATCCCGAATCCGCAATTCAAATCTTGGCCCCTCAGAGGATTCTATCTTATTTGCGCGGAGATAAACATTACCGCCATCAGGGGTATACTTGAGGGCATTGGATAGCAGATTTGAAATCACGGTGAGCGACTTTTCCGGATCATAATCCAGGTAGAGTTCGTTCAAATCCGTAAGGAAATGCAGGCGGATATTCTTACTCTCAGCGTAGGATTGAAAGGAATCGATGATATATCTAAGATTTGTAATCACATCCCCATTCACAAGTTTGAGAGACATGCTTCCAGACTCAAGCTTACTCAGATCAAGAATCTGATTCACGAGGTTGAGGATGCGTGTGCTGTTTCGTCGGATCATTTCAGACCCTTTTTCTCCCCATTTAGTCGGATTCACCTGGATTTGACTAGCCATACCGGCGATCACTGTGAGCGGTGTGCGGAATTCGTGAGTGAGGTTGGTATACATTCGCGACTTTAACATCTCTAATTCTTCGATACGCGCTTTTTCCCGGACCAACTCCTTCTCCTCCAGAAATTTATCTGCCCGCAGGTTATAATCGAATGTTCCAAAAATGAACGCGATTAATGTAAAAAAGAAGACCTCATAAATTTTAATCAAAAAACGGACATTATCCTCCGTATCTCCAAGGGTAATAATACCCATGGTCATTAAGGACATACATGCCAGATTGAATAGAATGCGTTGGCTGTGATTCATTGCGAATGTCCAGTTTGCCACAATGACATAAGTCATGTACATCGTCAGGCTGTGATATTCTTGAAAGGACTCAAAGGCCTGACCAAAGAGGACGACAGTCGTCAGCAAAAAGGTAAACCAGATGACAACACCTCTTGAAATTCGAGTGGCCTTCATCTTTTCTTTTGCAAACGTGGCCAATAGCGCAGGGAACAAGTATAGCGCACCACCAATATGAAAGTAGAAGAGTATACGGTTGAAACTGTCTTGTTGCATACGTAAATAGTCTAGCAAGAACAGACATGAATAGAGTACCACTCCAAGCCAGGAGATGATCTGCACTCGATCGATACCCTTCCTGTCCATCTGCACAATAAATTCATAGCGCAGAGAGTGTGGTAGCAAGTTCTTAAATCGTAATTCCGGTATTCCCTTCATGATTTTCGTTCACCTGTCTGGCAGGCGATTTTCGATATAGCCCACCATAGCGTCTAGGCTTTAATGGCTTTTCTGGTGAAAAGTAACCAATGGTGGCCACTTTTTGGCCTTAAATCAAGACGAAAAGAAGTATTTAGGAATGTCGGGCGTTGCAATATCCATGCATTGAGTAACTCCTAACCGGGGGATTCCCTTAACCGGGTGGCTTAAAATCGAGCAGGTTTGAGATTGAGATTCCGGTTTACGAGTCTCCCTTCACGGAGTGATTGGCATGTGGTGATGATGGAACTAAAAAATGCGTATGGATGAAACCGTCCACTCTGAAAAGTCGGTATAAGACTGACGCTCCAGAGAATTCCAATTGGGATGGGTTCCAATCGCGCATGTACCTGACCTCAGTTACACGACCTCTACGGTCTTCATCGCGTCATTTGGACCGCTATGATATAATCCCGGCACTTTCGGAACGGACTCATCTTTTGAGTTCTATCGTAACCTCATATAGTGTATGGTGTACATGCACTTTCACACAGACCCCATTTTTATAGAAATACTCTGTATAGTTCCGGTCTGGAAAATTCACCTTGTAGTGCTGGTCACCTACCTTTTGAATATCAAAGAGTTGTTGAAAATTGTCCGAGTACACTTTTGAAATATTCTTTGGCTCAAGGACATACATATTCAACAAGGTGTACCTGATAGGATCGTTATTTAACACTTCCTGTTTAGACCCCTTTTGAACGATATAATTACTGCCATTCAGTGTCGTGGTCTTATTTACCTTTTCTTTCCCATTCAGTTGACGATAAATCGATGATCTGATCATGATGTCGTTTTCGAAGACGGCCTCTTCCAGGGCATTGGCGAAGAATGTGAATATAAACCATGTTTTTACGTTTGATTCAAGCCTGAGTGTGGTCTTGTCAGCTAAAGATGATTGGGTAAAGAAGATATGACCGACGATATCACCTTTTCTGTTTATCGTGTATTCCAGGCTTTTGTCCTGGGAAAATAGGGCTGGTATAATGACTGCGGAGAGGATGAAGATGAGAGAAAATCTGCCTGCCATGTGCATGCGTGTTTTTAGTCTACGAGGAGCATTCACAAGAAATATTCTAAGTTTTTTCGTGAAAAGGTAAATTACGGCATGTTTCAACGGTTGACATTCTGGTGTTGTTAACGCTCAATTCTCATAATTGTTCTGTTCTAGAACAGAAGTGAGCAAAGCAGATGGTTTGTTGACAAAACTGTGTTCGGGAAAATCTCTCTGGGTTCACCGGGACGAACCTTTCTCTCGGCCATTTTATACGGAAACTTATAAATGAGCTCAAATGAGTTTCCTCGAGCTTCGTTTCTTCATGTTAGAATCGTGAAAGAATCACTGTCCGACAGCCGTCACAAAACTGTATTTGTACCTGTTCAGGAAGAAGATTCCATTAACTTTCGGCTTTTATTAAATAAGTAAAAATGAAAGTATGACTTTAAGAGTCTGGCTAACCGCACTATGCCTGGGCGGCATGATGTTGCATGCTCAGTTGAATGTTGAATTCCTGAGTAACCTCGATTATGTACCAATCCTAAATGATATCTGGGGATATGTAGACGAAGACAGCACAGAATATGCGCTCGTTGGTATGACTTCAGGTCTTTCAATTGTATCCCTTGCGGACCCCTTAAACCCACAAGAAGTGCAGTTTATAAATGGGGTGAACTCTGTCTGGCGTGATATCAAAACCTGGGGGGACTTCGCGTACGTCACTGCAGACCAGGGTCAACAGGGTTTGTTGATGATTGATCTTTCCCCTCTGCCACAGGATACCGCGAAATATGCATTCTGGCATCCGAATATACCTGGACTTGGCTTTTACAATCGCTCGCACAATATCTGGATCGATGAGTTTGGGCTTGCCTATCTGGCTGGTTCGAATATTGGGGGCACCCTTATCATAGATGTCAAAGCTGATCCCTGGAACCCTGAATTTCTGGTCAAAATGCCGCTAGACTATGCCCATGATGTCTATGCACGGGATAGTATCGTTTATACTTCAGAGATTTATCTTGGCCAATTGCGCGCGTACGATATTTCGGAGCTTGACAATATTCAATTACTTGGATTTGTCACAACACCTTATGCATTTACCCACAACGCCTGGCTTTCTGATAACGGGAATGCAATATTTACCACCGATGAGCGCCCGAATGCATTTATCGGATCCTATGATGTCTCAGACCCGACTGATATTAAAGAGCTGGACCGCTTCAGACCTGCTGCTACTGCCGGGTTCAACGTGATTCCACATAACGTGCATGTCTGGAATGACTATGTCATCATTTCTTACTATACGGATGGCTGTATCATTGTTGATGCCTCCAGGCCGGACAATCTGATAGAGATCGGCAACTTTGATACTTATCCTGAAGAACATGGTGGTTATAACGGATCATGGGGCGCTTATCCTTTTCTTCCTTCTGGAATTGTCCTCATGTCGGATAGACAGCATGGGCTATTTGTGTTAGCACCAAACTACGTACGCGGATGTTTTCTCGAAGGAAATGTGCGTGATGCAGAGACGCAGCTCCCCGTGGTGAATGCACAGATTGAGATACTTCTGGAACCTGGAGATGAATCTGAAGTATTGCTTCCGGAATACTCTGATCCGCAAGGTGCGTTCAAATTGGGAAAGGCTGTTCCCGGTACTTTCATGATACGGGTATCTCATCCCGATTACATTGAACAAGTCCTTGAAGGTGTTTTTGATAATGGGAAAGTACTTGAATTGCAGGTTGAATTAATGCGTAAACCGCAACACATTGTGACCGGGCGAGTAGTGGATGCTTCCTCACTTGCAGGTGTTCCTTTTGCGTTTGTCGCCCTGGAAGGAATTGATCGTTCCTATCAGACGCAGGCCGATGACCAGGGTGAATATCTATTACCAGCGATCATCGAAGGGTCATATCAGATTTATGCGGGTAACTGGGGGATGTATCAGGTGTCATCCCTGGAGGTATTCGGTGCGGTCACTGAGGATATTGTGATCAGACGCGGTTACTATGATGACTTCCTGAATGATTTCGGGTGGTCAGTCACCGGGACTTCGCAAGGATCACAATGGGAACCTGCGGCCCCTGTTTCTGAACTGCTCTTTGAGACATTTCAATGCAACCCTGCAGAAGACCTTCCCGACGACTTCGGTCCAAACGCCTTTGTCACTGGTAATGCCGGCGGTGATGCCGCAAATGATGATGTCGAACAAGGATATACACTGCTCAGCAGTCCGACAATGGATTTGACCGATTTAAACGTACCCGTACTGAGTTATTCGCCCTGGATATGTGAAAGACTTATCGAAGAACAGGTATATTTTGTCCTCGTAAGCAATGGATCAGATACAGTGGCTGTTGATACCATCACCACCCTGGCTCTAGGCGGCTTTTGGCAAACCCCGGATGAGATTGAGTTGAAGGGAATGCTTGAGATCACCGATCAGATACAGGTTCATTTTTTAGTGCAGGATATCCTCGGGACTGATAATGTGATCAAAGCAGCGTTAGACAGAGTAGTTGTCTATGATGCCATGCCAAGTGCGGTATCAGATCAGTACACGGGACTTGGTGAGCTCAGGATTTATCCGAATCCTGTGAATGACATCCTGTATGTGATTCTGACCTCAGAAACCGTAAAAGCAGATAAGCTGGTTTTATTCAATGTGCTCGGTCAGCCTGTAGCTTCTGCAATGATGTCTGAGAATTGGGGTGTATTAGAGATTGGAAATACTGTGCCATCCGGCATATTTCTCGTTCAAGTCATGGAGGGGGATGCTGTGGTAGGAGTAGGAAGTGTGATTATGGATTAGGTAATGTGGACGACTTTCAGGATCTTGTCTGGCGTAGAAGCATGAACCGAGAAAGTCAGCGGGCTTGGACAGGACTCACTGTATAAACTTTATATGAATTATGATTGGTGGTCGGGGCTTTGTCCTAAATGAAGGGAGAGTATTTAAGCTAAATACGTCACATTGTT
Source organism: Saprospiraceae bacterium (assembly GCA_035292505.1). Lineage (GTDB taxonomy): Bacteria > Bacteroidota > Bacteroidia > Chitinophagales > Saprospiraceae > DATDQA01. Next base: position 5,393 of record DATDQA010000312.1, read on the forward strand.
AAACAATTAATTCATAAAACCATATTAACCATGGGATTCTCTAAGGCACATCTCTTCAATCCGAGCGACTATCACTACGCGCTCCTCAACAGCGTCCTCAGCCACCCGGCTCGCATCGCCGTCCTCAGATTGCTAAATGAAAACGGACCATGTGAGGTGAAATTCCTGAGACGGAATATGCCGATCTCGAGAGCGTCGTTGTCTCAACACCTTAAGATCATGCGCGAAATGCAGATCCTCAAATGTGAACAAGTCACTCCGACAGTGCTCTACTGGATCAACAAGGATCTTCCAAATACCTACGCTTGTGTGATCGATCTGCTCATCCGTGCCGGACTTCAATTTGATGCCATGCATGTTCTGGAGATTCCTGTTGTCAGCAGATTAAAGAAAGCGACTGTCGAAAGAGTATAGCTGATTCTGCCTGCATCAGTCGAATTCAGCTCCTTGCCTTCCTTCTTGTATTTTTGACGCTCAATTTGTCATTATGAAAGTGCAAAACTATGTCGCTGGTCAATGGGTGGAAGGTACAAGCGACGGGAAGCCACTTTACAACGCGATCAACGGAAACCTCATTGCCTATGCTTCTTCCGATGGGATAGACCTGGGCCTGGTGCTCGATTATGCACGCGGAGTAGGAGGGCCCGCATTACGGAAGATGACTTTTCATGAACGGGGGCGGATGCTGAAAGCATTGGCGTTGTATCTCCTCGAACGGAAAGACAAGTACTACCCGATCAGTTATCAGACCGGAGCTACCAAAGCGGATTCATGGGTGGATATCGAAGGTGGGATTGGTAATCTTTTTGCGAATGCAGGTCTGCGTCGCAAGTTCCCTGATCAGGCTTTCTATGTCGATGGTGAAGCTGCGAAATTGTCTAAAGAGGGCACTTTTATCGGACATCATATCATGGTACCAAAAGAAGGCGTTGCGATACACATCAATGCCTTCAATTTCCCGATCTGGGGAATGTTGGAGAAGGTAGCTGTGAATCTGCTTGCTGGAATGTCTGCGATTGTGAAGCCAGCGACCATTACCTCTTATCTCACAGAAGCAATGTTTCGGGATATTATTAAGTCCGGGATATTACCGGATGGAGCGTTGCAATTAATTTGTGGCTCGGCGCGCAATATTCTTGACACTGTGTCTTCTCAGGATGTGGTGACTTTTACAGGCTCTGCAAGTACGGGACGTGAACTGAGAGCACATCCCCGGATGATCTCGGAATCGGTGCCCTTCAATATGGAAGCGGATTCATTGAATTGCTCCGTGCTTGGTGAAGATGCCGTGCCAGGAACGGAAGAATTTGAGTTGTTCGTCAAGGAGGTCCGGAAAGAGATGACATTGAAGTGTGGACAACGTTGTACCGCAATACGTCGTGCAATTGTACCGGCATCTATGATTGAAGATGTACAGATCGCATTAGGGAAAGCTCTTGCGCAAACTAAACTCGGTGATCCACAGGTCGATGGTGTGCGGATGGGTGCGTTGGCTGGAAAAGAGCAAGTAAAAGAAGTCAGAGAACGTATTGCTCTTTTGCTTAAAGAGGCAAATCTTGTCTATGGCAATCTCGATTCCTTTGAAGTAGTCGGCGCTGATCCGCAGAAAGGTGCATTCCTCCCCCCTGTTGTCATTCGCCAGGATGATCCGTTTAAGATCACTACCTCACATGAAGTAGAGGCATTTGGCCCGGTTGTCACATTGATGCCTTATCAAGATCCTGATGAAGCGATCGAACTTTCGAAAATGGGGAAAGGGTCCCTTTGTTGTTCCTTTGCAACAGCTGATGATTCTCGTGCCCGCGCGTTTGTACTTGGTGCTGCAAGTCATCATGGTCGTATACTGATATTGAATCGCGAGAGCGCGAAGGAAAGTACAGGGCATGGCTCGCCGATGCCATTATTAATACATGGTGGACCTGGACGTGCCGGTGGAGGAGAGGAAATGGGTGGCATCAGAGGTGTGATGCATTATATGCAACGCTGTGCTATCCAGGGGACGCCTACGACTCTTACGGAAGTCACGAGTCAATACCAGGTCGGAGCCAAATACAAAGATCCGGCGCAACATGTGTTCCGCATGTATTTTGAAGAACTGACAATTGGAGATACTGTCATGACCCATAAACGTACGATTACAGAAAGTGACATTGTAAGCTTTGCGAACATTTCATGGGATCACTTTTATGCACATACAGATATTACGAGTCTGGAAGGGACAATCTTTACACAACGTGTCGCACATGGGTATTTTATCCTTTCGGCGGCCGCGGGATTATTTGTTGATCCTGGTAAAGGTCCGGTGTTATTAAATTATGGTCTGGAAGAATGTCGCTTTGTAAAACCAGTCTATGCAGGCATGACAATCGGTGTGCGCCTGACAGTAAAAGAAAAAGTAGATCAGGAGAGGAAAGAGGAGAATGATATTCCAAAGGGGATTGTCAAGTTCCTGGTGGATGTCTATGATGAAATCGGTGAGACGGTTGCAATAGCTACTATCCTCACAATGATTCGAAAAAGAAATGACTAAGGGTTGATTGAATAATTGATGAATTCATTCAAGTCAGAAATCAATGAATCAATAATGAATAATCAATAATGAATAATCAATAGCTCAATGAATTCCGTCACTACTTCCTTATCAAATCATATCGCCACCATCACTTTCTCCAATCCGCCGCATAATGCATTACCGGGAAGTATGCTCTCAGAATTAACAAACGCAATTACCGATGCAGGCAATGATACAAAAGTACGTGTGATCCTTTTGCAGTCAGCAGGTGAAAGATCATTTTGTGCCGGTGCAAGTTTTGACGAGCTTGCAGCAATCTCGAATATGGAAGAAGGTACCCGTTTTTTTATGGGTTTTGCCAATGTGATCAATGCATGTAGGAAATGTCCTAAACTTATCATTGGTCGCCTCCAAGGCAAAGCGGTGGGTGGCGGGGTAGGCCTGGCCGCCGCTGTCGATTATTGCATGGCGACGAAATATGCAAGTGTGAAGTTGAGCGAACTTGCATTAGGTATCGGCCCTTTCGTGGTAGGTCCTGCACTCGAGCGCAAAATCGGTGTATCCGCGTTCAGTCAACTGTCGATGAATGCAACAGAATGGCAAACTGCTTCCTGGGCAAAAGAAAAAGGGTTGTTTGCCGAGGTCTTTGATACTGTTGATCAACTTGATGAGTACATCGCTCGCTTCACCGGGATTCTTGGAACACAAAACCCGGATGCCATGAAATCTCTCAAACGGATATTCTGGCAAGGCTGCGAACATTGGGACACATTGCTGGAGGAACGTGCAGCTGTATCCGGTAAACTTGTCTTATCAGATTACACCCGACAGGCCATCGAAAAGTTCAAAGCCAGGACAGACTGAGAACTGCCAACTGAAACAAGTGAAAAAGAAACACAAGAAGAAGAAAAAGATCTCCATTGCCTATGACACCCTTGAGCGTGCCTTTACTCTCATGTCCATAGCAAAGGCGATGACGGACTTGTTTGAAGAAAACTTCAAGTTCGTTTCGAAATACGTCCATGCTACCGCAAGAGGTCACGAAGCAATCCAGATTGCAGTGGGTATGCAGCTCAGGCCGGAAGACTATCTCTCGGCATACTATCGTGATGATGCCATGTTGCTTGCACTCGGGGTGACGCCATATGATCTCATGCTCCAGCTTCTGGCCAAACGCGATGATCCATTCTCCGGTGGACGTGCATACTATAGCCATCCCAATCTGAAAGATCCGGACATGCCGAAAATCCCACATCAGTCTAGTGCGACGGGAATGCAGGCGATTCCGACTACAGGGATTGCCATGGGTATTCAATACAAAGAGCATCGGAAATTGAACGGCAGTGATGGAAACACACCCGTCGTTGTCTGTTCATTAGGTGATGCATCGATAACAGAAGGTGAAGTATCAGAAGCGTTTCAGATGGCTGCCTTGAGGCAATTGCCGATACTCTATCTCGTAGAGGACAATGGATGGGATATTTCTGCAACTGCAAAAGAAACGCGTGCGATGGATGCCACTGAATTCATAAAAGGATTCAAGGGGATAGAATGTAGATCGATCGACGGCAGTGATTTCCTGGAGTCTTTTGATACTATCTCAGAAGTTCTGGATCTCATCCGCAAGGAGAGAAGGCCGTTTCTTGTTCATGCCAAAGTGCCTTTACTCAATCATCATACTTCCGGTGTGCGTATGGAATGGTATCGCGATGATCTTGAAAAGCATAGACGCCGCGATCCGTATCCTAAGCTGCGCGCTCTTCTCGGAGAAGCCGGTTTTTCAGAGGATGAAATTCTCAAAATAGAGCAGAAAGCGACTGCACTTGTAAAAGCGGAGTTTGACAAAGCGCGCAAAGCTCCTGATCCGAAACCTGAAGATGTATTCACCCATATCTATGCGCCAACATCAATCACGCAGGAATCTGGTCAGCGTATACCTAAAGGTGGCGAGACAAAAGTGATGGTAGACTGTGCGCTGTTTGCGATACAGGAATTGATGGAAGAACATCCCGAATGCCTGCTCTATGGCCAGGATGTAGGTGGGCGCCTGGGTGGTGTGTTCCGCGAAGCTGCTACGCTCGCACAGAAATTTGGTGATGACAGAGTGTTCAATACTCCCATCCAGGAAGCATTTATTGTCGGAAGTACAGTTGGTATGTCTGCGGTGGGATTAAAGCCCATTGTCGAAGTACAGTTTGCTGACTATATCTGGCCCGGACTCAATCAACTGTTTACAGAAGTGAGTCGTTCTTGTTATTTGTCCAATGGTAAATGGCCGGTGCACATGATATTGCGCGTGCCCTGCGGTGCGTATGGCAGTGGCGGCCCATATCATTCGTCCAGTGTGGAATCGGTAGTTTGTAACATTGGAGGTTTGAAGGTCGCATATCCCAGCAATGGCGCTGATCTCAAGGGATTGATGAAAGCCGCATATCACGATCCAAATCCTTGTGTGATCTTTGAACACAAAGGTTTGTATTGGTCAAAGGTACCAGGTACCGAAGCGGCAAAATGCGTCGAGCCGTCACGTGATTATATTCTGCCTTTTGGTAAAGGACTTGTCGTTCTGGAAGCGGAAGCGACCGCAAAAGAATCCGGTAAGGCACTCTGTATCATTACTTATGGCATGGGAGTGCACTGGGCATTAGGTGCTGCCAGGAAATTTCCTGGCCTTCTCACGATCATTGATCTGCGGACATTGGTGCCGGTGGATTCGGAGCTTGTTTATACCAATGTGAGGGAACACGGCAGGTGTCTTGTAGTGACCGAAGAACAAGTCTCCAATAGTTTTGCCCAAAGTGTAGCTGCCAGGATTCAGGAGAACTGCTTTACCTCGCTCGACGCTCCTGTGAGGACGATCGGTGCACATGACGTACCGGCAGTGCCATTGAACGAGATATTGGAAAAGACAATGATACTCTCTGTCGATAAAGTGGCCGTAGCGATCCGGGAATTATTGGACTACTAAAACAGAATGGATGCAATCGTCATAAATGAGTGTACCGACCCGATCTACTATCTTTGAAAAATTCTGAATCAGTCATTCTTTAATCATCAATCATTTAACTCATGAAATCACTTGTGTTATTACTCCCTGTTGCTCTACTCATGAGCAGTTGTATCCAGTTGAGCACTTTCCAGACTGCAAAGACAGTAGGAAAAGGCAATGGAGAGATACTTATTGCAATTGGTGGCGGAGGTGTTTCAGAGAGCTTTGAGGATAATAGCAGTATTGGGTTTGGTACATTCGAATTAGGCGGACGCCTCGGTGTCTCGGAAAAGGTAGATATCGGTCTCAAGGTCTCGCATTTCGTTTCCTATCTCGTAGATGTGAAATATCAGTTTGTCGGGGACCAGAGTTCTAAATTTGCAATGGCTACAGGACCAGGTATAGGGCTATATGCATTTGGATTTGGTACAACTCTCTTTCAGGCTACCTTGCCATTGCATATGTCTGTTCATCCCTCAGAGCGTTTTGGCATCTACTTTACCCCGAGATACTCGGCGCAGTTCGCCGTTGGAGAGGGTAGTGGATCATTGAACTATCTCGGTGGATCTGTTGGATTTGAAGCGGGTCAGAATGTCAGGTTTGGGACAGATATCAGTTATATGCGGCTTCTGGACGATGTTGTAGATGATAGCTCGTTTACAGATTTTGGATTGGGATTATTCCAGGTTGGTGTTGGTGTGAAATTCAGGATCAATAGGAAGTGATGAGTGTATAGTTTGATACTCAGACGATGTGAAAAATTGAGTAAGTAGATGTCTGCATACCGGGAAACCCTTTCGTTTCTCTATAGCCACCTTCCCATGTATCAACGCGTGGGTAGTGTTGCCTTTAAAAAAGGTCTTGGAAATACACGGGCACTGCTTGAGTCGCTTGGACAGCCACACCTGCAATATCCCTGTATCCACATTGCGGGTACTAATGGAAAAGGAACGGTCTCTCACATGCTAGCTGCATGCCTCACTGCTGCGGGATTCCGGACAGGGTTGTATATCTCTCCGCACTATCGTGATTTCAGGGAACGGATCAGGATCGATGGTAAGATGGTTCCGAAACGCGATGTTGTTGAGTTTGTAACTCAATTGCGTCCTGTGATTGAAATGGTACGGCCCTCATTCTTTGAAATGACAGTAGCGATGGCCTTTGATGCGTTTGCAAGACATGATGTGGATATCGCCGTCATCGAAACCGGACTCGGTGGTCGACTGGATTCAACAAACGTGATCAAACCACTGCTATCTGTGATCACCAATATCAGCTTCGATCACATGGCCATGCTCGGAAATACGCTCCCCAAAATCGGGTATGAAAAGGCCGGCATCATCAAAAAAAATACTCCTGTCGTGATCGGCGAGTATCAATCCAAAGTAGCTCCGGTCTTTAAATCTGTTAGTAAGCAACGCAAAGCACCAATCACGTTTGCAAACAGGAAGCTGCATGCTGAGCTCGTCCATGATTCACTGAACGAACAAATCTACAACGTCAGCGATCGCAAGGGATTGGTGTTCTATGAACGCCTTAGAATAGGGTGTGCAGGTCCATTTCAATCAGCAAATCTCATCACCTCTCTTCAAGCGTTGCATGTCCTCGGACAAGTCTCTGGCACATATGCGCTCACTGAAGTTCAAATCAGAAAAGGATTTGGTGATATCAGAGCCCTGTCTGGGTATCAGGGCAGATGGCAGGTCTTAGGGAAGAATCCATTGATTCTTGCCGATAGCGCACACAATCCCGGGGGACTTTCCATCATCCTCGATCGCATCAGAACATTTGCTCACCCCCAAAAACATTTCGTCATTGGTTTTGTCAACGACAAAGACCTCGATAGTGTCCTTGGTTTGTTTCCAGCAGACGCGAGTTACTATTTCTGTCGTCCCAATATTCCACGCGGCCTTGAGACTGTTCAACTCAAGGCGATTGCAGAGATGTATAGTCTGGAAGGTCAGATCTACTCCAGCGTACGAAAAGCGTTGAACGCAGCAAGACGTGCTGCAAAGAGAACTGATTTCATCTTTGTAGGTGGAAGTACGTTTGTCGTCGCCGAAGTGATTTGAGCTTTGCTCTCACTTATGCCGTGCTGGGGTTCAAGATTTGAACCCTTAGCTAGTTATTCGCTTTGTATTCATCCCAGCTTTTCTCTTTATAGACTTCCTCCGCGGCGAATTTCAGCTCACGCAGGAGTTGTTCTGGTTGTTTGTAGCCTGGCATGATTGCAATCCTGTCATAGGATTCATTCAGCGTCACAAATGAAGGGTATGACATTTTTCCTTCGAGCAGAGAATAGGCAAGGGTATGTACGCCGTTTCGCCCCGCACTCACCCATTTGAACGTTTGATTGTTGAACTGGATCTCTTCCTTCATCTCAGCATTGAGTTTCACCGAATAGAAGTTCTCATTCATAAACTGAATCACACCTGGGTCCTGGAAAGTGGTAGCGTCCATTTTCTTACACCATCCGCACCAATCGGTATAGACGTCTACAAAGATTTTCTTCGGAGTTACTTTTGATTGTTCCATTGCTTCCTGCCAACTCAGCCATTTGATGCCGCCTGAGGTGGTAGAAGTTGGATCCGTATGACTCATCAGGACTCCGGAAAGTCCAAGGGCTGCGAAAGCGAGTATCTTGTTCATACAAATAAGGAAGTGCACTTAAACATCAAATCTATGAAAAAAATTGTGCTGGGAATCAGCGGATCGAGCGGCTCCATCTACGCCCGACTCCTCCTCGCCCGGCTTAAAGTGCTTTCGGAGCAGGTTGGCGACTGTGGAATAGTGATGAGCGAAAATGCCCGAATCAACTGGCAACTTGAGCAAGCAGAAACAACGGTTGAATCATTTGGTTTCAGGATTTACGGGGAGCGCGACTTCAATGCCCCTTTTGCTTCGGGCTCTGCCATGTATGAGACGATGATTGTCTGCCCTTGCTCCATGGGTACTCTTGGGAGAATCGCACATGGCGTATCGAATGACCTGATGACGCGAGCGGCGGACGTAATTCTTAAAGAACGACGAAAATTGATCCTTGTACCGCGCGAAAATCCCTACAGCCTTATTCATCTGGAAAATATGAAAACATTAACATTGGCCGGAGGTATTATTTGTCCTGCGACTCCTTCCTATTATAGTAATCCCAAAACAATAGATGAGGTTGCTGGTACGGTTGTTGATCGTATCCTCGACCTCGCCGGTTTTGAATATAAAAGTTATCGTTGGGGAGAAAGCGAGAAAGAGAGAAGGTGAGAATGTGTCCAAAGGACTCCTTGGGAGAGAAAGCGAGAAGGTGAGAATGACTTAGCAACAACTTAGCCAAAAGCCAACAGCGAAAAGCCAACAGCCTTCTATGTACACGTCCGATACCCAGATCCGCGTCCGCTATAGTGAGACAGATCAAATGAACTTTGTCTACTATGGACATTATGCCTCATACTTTGAAGTGGGCAGGGTAGAGGCATTGCGGCAACTCGGATTGAGCTATGCTGCACTTGAGCGCGATTATGGTATTTTACTGCCTGTCATGAATATGCATGTACGGTTTGTAAGACCAGCTTTATATGATGAGCAGCTAACAATTATTACCACAGTGCCACGGTTGCCTGCGCGTGATATCCTGTTTATCACAGAGATCGTCCGCACGTTCGAAAACGGAAAGACACAACTGATAGCCGGGAGCAGGATTGCATTGTGTTTTCTGGAAGCCGGTACACGCAAGCGGCTTGATGCCCCGGGATTCCTGAAGGATAAACTACAGCCTTATTTTTGACCATGCGAGACCTGAAGAGATGGATAAAATCCACACCCGTCTATCGTATTGTCCGGCATTGGCTTACAACGCACTCTTTTCCCGGCTTTGGCGGCATATCGATATATCATATCCTCACATTTATACGACATGAACTACGGAAAGAAAGCCTGATCCTCCGTGCAAATGCAATGGCGTTCAGTTTTTTTCTTTCTATGTTTCCTTCAATCATTGTCATCTTCACCTTATTACCCTATCTACCAATAGAAGGACTCGTACTTACTCTTAAAAATTCTCTGCTGCAGGTTTTACCAATTGAATCCGCAAACTACATCATGCTGGCAATAGAAGAACTCACATCGATTCCGCGGAGTGGGTTGCTTTCCGTCGGATTGCTCCTGACCCTGCTTTTTGCGTCGAATGGCATGATATCGATGCTGCGAGGATTTGAAAAACGTTATGCAATCAGTTATAAATCCAGGTCCGGCATTCATCGCCGTTTAGTTGCATTACAGCTCACCGTACTGCTTGGAGTACTCCTGATCAGTTCCATCGTTTTGATTGTGTTAGGCCGCACGGTCACGGAGGCGTTATTTGCATGGGCGCATGTAGGTGTTGATGGGTTTCGGGTGATCCTCGTTCTCCGGTGGGTCGCGGTCCTCTTATTATTCTATACTGGTATTAGTTTTCTCTATCGCTACGGCCCGGCACTGAAAGAGAGAATGCATTTCTTTTCGCCCGGCGCAACGCTTGCAACAATACTCTCTCTGTTCAGCTCATGGGCATTTTCAACATACGTCAACCAATTCGACGCCTACAACAAATTCTATGGTTCTCTGGGCGCCCTGATCGTGCTCATGCTCTGGCTTCAGATCAACTCATTCATCATCCTGATCGGCTATGAACTTAACGCCAGCATTGTTGTGAATAAAGCAATGAGAAAATAATCGGAATAATTACCATTCATCACCATTCACCGATTACTGTTCATCATCCCTCCCGGATAATCGGACAACTCATGCAATGTGATCCGCCGCGTGCGCGGGAAAGCTCCGCCGAAGGAAGTGTGATGATGGTGTTTTGTAAATCATGGGCGAATGTCGGATTGTTTGTGCAGGATGCTAAGAAGTCAGATGCGGATAAGATCTGATAACCGCGCTCAACGAGAGCCTTCGCAGTCTGCACGTTGCGGTCATAGGCTAATGTCACTCCTGGTTTCACAGCCAGCAGATTGCAGGCGTCAGTCCACTGCTCGCGTTCCTGATACGGGGATTCACCTCCGCCAGCCGATATAAACTCCATCTTTGGATTTACTTCCGAGAGAATAAAATTCTGGATCGTGGAATACTTACGCACCGATCCCTCCCTCGTGTAAACCTCGACGTAACCGCTAAGTCCACCCATCACGATCGGTTCGAAGGCGACAATATGATTTTCATGGATTTGTGTGAATACTGTATCGATATGCATAAATGCTCTATCCTGAGGAATCTTTATTGTGACTACATTTTCCACTACTCCTTTTTCGAAAAGAACGTTTTTGAGGGAGTGAAATGCATGCATGGTAGATCGCTCGCTACATCCCACCAGAAAGAACTGAGGATTCAGGATCATCATATCTCCACCTTCTATCGATACAACTTCTCCTTTTCTGCTTGGAGGAAACTGATTTGCAATATTGAGATTGATAATTTTTCCCGGCTCCTTCATCGCCTCAAACAAGGGATGATGCCAGAAACTGAATCTGGTCAGCAGATTCTCCCGATACCTCGCCTCTTTAGCTGCCTTGGAAATGATGACGTGGTCATTGATCACGACAGCGATGTCACGCGTGAAGATGAAATTCGGGATTGGATCAAATAAGATTGTATCTGTTTCGGGCAGATATCCCGAGATAAGCACCTTTGCTAATTCTCGATGGCCAATGCGGTCGAGATCCTGACGATAGTCAGATGGCAACTCTTCGAATTGCATGATCATATCCAAAATCTCTTTCTTTCCTTCCGGGGAATGATCCAGTGCTTCGCGGATGATATCCTCTACTTCAAGGACATTCTCACGACCCACAAATTGCCAAAGCACCTGTACGAAGACACGATGCTCATGCTGCATCTGAGGGAGATAGACGATATCATCAAAAAGAAGTTCGCCGGCGCGCCGTGGAGAAATACGTGAGATGCCGTCGTCTGGCGAGTGTACAATCACCTTCCTTAATGTGCCTATCTCTGAGGGTACAAATATCCTTTCCATAGAAGGGTGGCAAAGTAGCAAAAGTCGTACGAAGCTATCAGGAGGGTCATGAAATGCGAAGAATGTCTCATTTTGCTTGTCGTCCACGAAATACACGAATTGGCACCCATGAATACGAGCGTCTTCATCTTTTCTTTTCCTGAAAATTCGTGTGGTGAATGGAGAAATCCTTGAGATGATAAGATTCCCTCGTTTAGCAAAGTGAGATACTGCCGGAATGCGTCAGTTCTTGGGTGTATGACAAATTGCACAAGAACAACCAAATCGCGCGGGTAGACCCTTTAGGGGAAGGGGTGCGCGCTGGCAGTGAACCAAGTTTAGTGCAATTTGTCATACACCACAGTTCCTGTATGTGGGCGGGATTTCATTACTTTGTGCACATGCTGAAGAAGTTGAAGTCAATCTTTATCGTCGACGAAGAACCATCAAAGACCACCGCCGATATACCGGGGCCTGCGAAGCCTTCAGGCAAGGGCACTGATACACCACAGAGAACGGAGATTGATCCCCAGGCAACAGTGGAGATCAGGAACGGTCAGGTCAATGAGAAGTTCCTGAATGTACTTTTGGAAGCCATGGAGAAAAGTAACCTTCAGGGATTCGACTATATGGAGTTCAAACAGTTTCTGAAATCGCTGGAGAAAGTCGAAATGGACGAAGGCACTAAGTTCCGTTCTGCCTTTGCAACAGGTCAGACAATGGGTGCGACCAAAGAAAATCTGTTGAGCAGCGCCAATCGCTATCTCACTATTCTCAAACAAGAAGAAGATCGATTCGAGCAGGCAGTAAAAAATCAACGCTCCAAACTCGTCGATGACAAACAATCCGGAATTGCAATGCTCGAAAAATCTATTGGCGAGAAAGAGCGACAAATCACTCAACTGACGGCGGAGATTGAAAAAGCGAAAAACGAAATCAGTCAACGGAAGGAAGAAGTAGCTCTTGCCCAGGCGAAAGTGCAGCAGACACAAAGTGATTTTCAGCACACCTATAAACTTCTGATGGGACAATTACAGGAAGACATTCAGAAGATCAATTCGTATTTGTCCTGAGACATACATTAAGATTCTTAGAAACGCATGGAGGACTATAAGCCTAAGACATTTTGGCAAAGACCGGAAGGCAAGACCGGCCTCATTTTTATGATCGGACTCATTGTCGGAGGTGGCATTCTGTTCGCGGGAATGGTACCCGCGCTGATTGCACTTGTTTCGAACACCGTGGGTCTTGCAGTCTTGTTACTCGTACTCGGGGCGATCATCTATATGGTATTGGATCCGAAGATGCGTAACCTCGTCTGGTACATCTACAAAAGCATCATGCGCTGGATCACAGGGATTTTTGTTCAAATCGATCCGATCGGCATTCTTAAGAGCTATGTAGAAGAACTTCGTGATAATCTGCGGAAGATGAATCGGCAGATCAGCATGTTGCGTGGCCAGATGCATAAACTGCAGGAACTCATTATCAATAACAGAAAGGAGATCCAGAGTAATCTGCAACTCGCGAGTAAAGCAAAGGAAGCAGATAAGCAAGCGATGATGATCCTCAAGTCACGCAAAGCCGGCCGCCTTCGTGAATCCAATATGAAATACGAAGATCTCTATCGGAAAATGGAGGTTCTCTATCGCGTCCTGACGAAGATGTATGAGAATTCCCAGATTCTGATGGAGGACATCAAGGACCAGGTGGATGTCAAAGAGCAGGAGCGGAAAGCGATTCACGCAAGTCACTCGGCAATGCGTTCGGCGATGAGTGTGATTGCCGGCGATAAAGACAAGCGCGCGATGTTTGATCAGGCTCTGGAGGCAATAGCGGATGATGTAAGTCAGAAAGTAGGAGAAATGGAACGTTTCATGGAAGTAAGTGAAAACTTTATGCAATCCGTCGATTTACAAAATGGCATCTTTGAAGAAGAAGGTCTCAGAATGCTCGAGCAATGGGAGAAAGAAGGAGCTTCTTTGCTCCTCGGAGCGGAGAAAGAAACCCTGCTCATGGCGGCTCAGGATGATAGCGACATCCTCGATCTCAGCGCACCAAGAAAAGAACCTGTACGTGCGGAGTCGCATCGCAATCAATACGACACGTTTTTTGAATAGAAAGCGAGAATGTGAGAATGTGAGAGGAAAAAATCAAACTCAACTTGTTTAAATGTTTAGAAAACAAGCAACTTAGAAGCAACTTAACAGCCACTTAGAAACAACTTAGAAACAACTTAACAGCCACTTACAAACAACTTAACAGCAACTGACAAACAACTTATCAAAATGGCAACACGATTAACGACTTTCTCAAAATTCCTCATCACACTGCTCATTCTCGGTGCAATCGTTGGAGCAGGGTGGTATGTCTTGAACAAGACAAGTTTCGGACAAAACCTCAGGGAACAAAGCGAAAGCGAAGAGACAGAAGTGAATAAATCGCCAGAGGATAAATCCAAAACCAGTGGCACTGCGGGAACCGATGATGTGCTGGATGTACAACTCGTCACGTGGGGAGGATACGCACCTGGTCTGTATTTCAATGAAGGTTCAGAACCCTCGTCAAGGTCACGCTACATGAAAGACTATGGACTCAAAGTACGTTTTCACAAGAACGATGACCTTGGAAGCGCTCAGAGCGCCTGGATTGCAGATGAATACGACGTAATCGTGCAGACAGCAGACGCATTTCCTTTGTATACTTCTCCTGACGATCTCCGGGCGTTGAAACCTCAGGCATTTATGCAGGTAGACTGGTCTCGTGGTGGTGATGTGATCATTGCAAAGCGAGGCATCAATAGTATCAATGACCTCAAGGGTAAGCGGGTTGCAGTACCCGAGCCTTCTCCATCTCAAACGCTTTTGATCACAGCACTGGAAGCAGCCGGATTACAGTATTCGGATATCCAGATTGTGGCTTCACAGGATCCTATCGTGGCTGCGCAGACATTTAAAGCACCAAATGTAGATGCAGCCGTGGTCTGGAGTCCTTTTCACCTCGAAGCGATCCGCGAAGTAGCGGGTTCGAAAGTATTGATCAGTACCAATGAACAATCGCATATCATCGCTGACATCATGTTTGCGAAGGAAGAATTCATTCAAAACAATCGGGAGAAAATCCATGCTTTCTATGAAGGTTGGATGAAAGGTATTGCCGAGCTCAGGACCACGCCATCAAATCAGGAAAAAGCAGCGACAATTCTTGCAGAGTTTCTTGAGTTTCCACTTGATGATGCGAAAGGAGCGATGGCGGATGTCTATTGGACGGGTCATGGAGACAATGTAAATTTCTTTGGCCTCAATCCTGAATACAAAGGCTTAAAAGGAAGTGATCTGTATGAGAAGATGAACAAAAAATTCTTCGAGCTCAAGCAAATGGAAAAGACAGGTCCACCCTGGCGTTCAGTCGCCTACTCCGGTGCTGTGCAGGCAGCCATGACGAAACTCACAGGAGATGCTTATCAGGCCGAGGGTGGCAAAAAGTTTACCCCCGTGACAGCATCAGAACGTACAGCCCCTGCGATTTCATCGAAACCGGTGAGTATCAATTTTGCCAGCGGCAAATTCGCATTGGATGAAAATGCGAAAACGATCATTGATCTCCAGTTTGCGGATGTCGCGCGTTCCTTTGCGAATGTCAAAGTGCGTATCGAAGGCAATACTGATAATGTAGGTGGCGCTCAAATGAATCAGAGATTGTCTGAGCAACGTGCGCAGGCAGTCGCCGACTATTTACGTACGCAGTACAATATGGATCCCAATCGCTTCATCATCGTAGGCAATGGACCGACAAAGCCGGTACCTGGTTGTGAGACTAATGCGACTGATGCTTGTCGTGCGAAAAACCGTCGGACTGAATTCCAACTTGTCGCCGGATAGTAACCTGGACAAAGTCAGGGATGAATCTCTTCAAACTCCGTGGTGAACTCACGAACCGTGCACTGATCATCCTGTCCCTCGCAGGAGTGGCTTTGGTGCTTGGTTTGTGGATCGTGTTGACATCAGGAGCGGATCCTGTATTTCCGCCGGCGATTTTGCCAACACCTGCTCGTGTACTTGGTGCCTTTGAAGATTTGTATCGCGATAACGATATTGTCCGCAATACTTTCTTGTCAATCGGATTGAATCTCGCTGGATATGTCGAGGCAATCCTCCTTGCGATCCCATTGGGATTTCTCATTGGCTTACTTCCTATTTATCGTGGCGGGTTTCAGTATCAGATTGATGCCATTCGTTATATTCCATTGACCGCTCTCACCGGTTTGTTTATCGTATGGTTTGGTGTGGGAGTAAGCATGAAAGTGCACTTCCTTGCCGTCGGTATATTACTCTATCTGTTGCCAGTCATGATACAGCGTATCGATGAGGTACAGGATGTGTTCCTGAAAACCGTATATACAATCGGTGCTAACGGATGGCAGACATTTCGTACGGTGTATTTTCCAAGTGTGATATCACGTGTGTCCGACGATATCCGTGTAC
>DATDQA010000313.1:0-11874 GCA_035292505.1 Saprospiraceae bacterium
CACCGCCGAACGGCTCTGATCGCGGGCAGCAGAGCAGGCTTACTCGCAGTTGGTCAATCATTCACAGCCTTGATTTTTTGGTTCTTTTGCATCAAGGCAAAAGAACAGAAGATTAAAGCAAGTACCGAAACTTGAGTGAACAACTTCACCCTTCGAGTTCTGTGAAATTGATGAAAACATAATTGAATTACAGAACTGGAAAAAATAAAATCGAGTGCAACTATTGTAACACACCCCGTTTCATTTTTGACAATGGTTTTGCACCAACAGTTGACGAACTTGCAGAACTTTTACAAACAAAAGTTGACATCATTGAACAAACATTAAAAGCACTTACCGCCAATCACTTCTTAGTATTGCATCCTAACTCCTGCGACATTTGGGTAGCCCATCCCTGCTTTTCATGACGACAAAACAAAATACAATCCTGAAGATTTATTAATCGCCTCGCTTTCTGCCTGCCACATGCTTTGGTTTTTATCTCTCTGCGCAAAAGCAGGAATTGTAGTCGTTGACTATTCTGATAATGCAACAGGGACAATGCAGGAAACCGAAGATGGAGGCGGACACTTTACTGAAGTAAGATTACATCCTATTGTTACTGTAAGCAACAAAACAATGATTGACACAGCAAACTGGTTGCATAAAAAAGCTAATCAACTTTGTTTTATTGCGAACTCTTGCAACTTCCCTATTCATCACAATCCAATTTGTATGACACAAAATGATTGAAATTAGAACAAATTGCGAAAACTGTGGTAAACCGCTACCTAACGACAGCGAAGAAGCAATGATTTGCACGTTTGAATGCACTTTTTGCGTTGATTGTGTAACGAAGGTTCTACAATATAAACAAAAACAAAATGAAAAATTTTACCCTTCGAGTTCCGATTAAATCAGAATCAAAAAGAATCTTTGAATTTATTGCAACCCCACAGGGAATTGAAAACTGGTTTCTCCGTCAAGCAAAATTTATTCTGCCTGATAAAACCATTCGGAATAAAAAATCTTTTATTCAATCCGGTGATAAGTATGAATGGAAATGGCATGGCTATCCTGATTATTTGCAGAAAGGAAAAGTTTTAAAAAACAACGGCAAGAACAAACTCAGTTTCACTTTCACAGGTGATTGCATCGTTACGCTTGAAATAAAATCAGAGAAAGGCGAAACAATTCTTTTACTCACACAAACAAACATTCCACCAGACAAGAATCCCGAAACCAATTTATATATCCAGTGTCAGAAAGGATGGACTTTTTACATGACCAATCTCAAATCAGTTTTAGAAAACGGTTACGACTTGCGCAACCGCAATGATAAACTTAAAAAAGTAGTAACTGCATAATTGACAGTTAGAAACTTAGTCGTGTGCTTAGACAGTAAATTCGGTATCTTAGAAATCTTAGTCGGTATCCCAGCAAGCCAATTCCGGTATGTATTCCGTATTTCCCCGCCTTCTGCAAGCTGCAAAACGTTATGCGTCATATTGTTCCAAACAAGATAGACGAGTATGTAGTCGAAGTATTTGAGGACAAAAAAGGGAACCTGTGGTTTGGAACTCTGTCAAAAGGTACGGCACGTTATGATGCCCGTCCGAACGATTCATCCGGGCGTGGAATAAAGCTTACCACTTTTCTACAAAAGACGGATTACCTGGTAATACTGTTGTAGGTTTTGCTGAGGATAAAGAAGGAAATTTATGGTTTGCTACGCATTCTGGTCTTTCTAAATATGATGGTACATCATTTACCAGTTTTACAAGTAAAGAGGGTCTTTGTAATGATCGTGTTTCAGAGATACTGGTTGATAAAGCCGGTAACATTTGGATTGGTACGTGGGCAGGAGTTTGTCGGTATAACGGCACCACGTTCTTCAATTTTCCTATTCCTATGCCTGATGTGGAATTACTAAAGTATCAAACAACCATGGATTGGGTTACAGAAATAATGGAAGACAGGCAAGGCAACATTTGGTTTTGTAGAGATGGATATGGTGTTTGTAAATACGATCCCTCCGCTGGGGTCAGGACAGGTTCCGAATCTTTCACGCATTTCACAAAAAAGGATGGTCTTGCCTCTAACAATGTTCAAGCCATTCAGGAGGACCAGAACGGTAACATTTGGTTCGGGTCCAGGGTTGTTGAAAAAGACAATCCTGATACCGATGGAAGAACCGGAGACGGTGGTCTTAGCAGGTATGACGGCAAAACGATTATTCAATATCCACAAATAAAAGGTCTCAGTGGAAATGATATATACGCTATTCATGTAGATAGTAGGGGGAACATTTGGATCGGTGCAAATGGTTTAGGAGCGTATCGTTATGATGGGCAAAATTTTACTTTATTTAGTGAGACAGACCGAAAGGACCTGATGCCCTAAGGTTATGGTATTCAAGACATTTTGGAAGATAAAAATGGGACGCTTTGGTTCGGATTATCCGGAGGTCTATTTCGTCTTAATGGCTCATCCATTATGAATGTTACTCAAGATGGACCATGGAAGTAACGTTTAAAACTTAAAATACGCATGCATAATAGCAGATTGCCATAATGCGGGGTGAAGTGGTTAAGTCTAGGTATGCGCTTCAATCAAACTTTTGTGCCAGCAGACAGTGAAGGGCGTTTAGATTCCACACTGCGGCAAGCCGCAGACCGTTGTCAGTTAATAACGGCCTCCCATAACTCAAATCTCGTAAATTAGCCACGTCAACACAAACATCATGGAAGGGACAATCAAGTTGATGAAACGGAATTATATAGCCATTCATTCGCCAGGTTGATAAACGGTAGTTGACGATAAAGTGGACTTTCTAACCTGAAACCAACCAAACGATAATGCCATGATTAAAGTTGCCATTGTTGAAGATGATAAAGAGATACTTCAATCGCTGTTAAATCTATTAACGGCTGACAAGGATATCACTGTAACAAAAACATTTTTGAGTGCAGAAGCGTTTATTTCGGACTTCGCCAGGTTGAATGTGGATGTGGTGCTCATGGACATTGGCTTACCCAATAAAAGCGGAATTCAGGCTGTTGCCGAATTGAAACCCAAACGCCCTAACGTGCAATACATCATGTGCACCATTTATGATGATGATGAAAAGATATTTAATGCGTTGTGCGTTGGGGCTACCGGCTACCTGCTGAAAAATACTTCGCTGGCGGAAATTACTGAAGCCATCAGAACAGTCTACAATGGTGGCTCGATGATGTCGGCAACCATTGCGCGCAAAGTGGTGCAGTCATTTCATAACCGAAATATTCAATCCAGGGAATTGGAAAATTTAACACCACGTCAATGGGAAATTTTAAATTTCCTTGACCAGGGATACCGGTATAAAGAAATTGCCGACAAAATGAATCTTTCCTTTGAAACCATCAGGACCTATTGCAGGAATATCTACGAAGTGCTACAGGTTCACTCCAGGACAGATGCGCTGAATAAAGTGTTTCCCAAGAAGTGATTCCAGAGGGTTGATTCATTCACCCACAATTGTGGATAGGAGAGAGAAAATAACGAACTTACTTTTGCTTTGCTCACCAATACATTTCAAATGACGCCTGGATTCCGAATTCCCCTCTCCTGCCTGACGCTGTTGCCGACAATATTTCTCTTACCTGTGTCGAGCGCAGGACAGGCACAACAAACAAGCGCCGCGGATACCATTGCCTTTATATTGAAACAGAATAAAAAACCCACAGAGCAATGTGAAGCCCTGTATAAGCTGGGCGCTTTTTATTTCACTACCGGCCAGGCAGAGAATGCATTCCTGGTGATGAATCAAAGTAAATCCGTCGCGGAAAAGCATGATTATGACAAAGGCATGTATGATGCCCATTCGATCATTGCTGCCTACTACCTGAAGAAAGGAGACAGTGAAAAAGCGCGAGCTATTGCAAATGAATCACTTAAACTGGCTAATCGGAATCGCAGTGAATATGGGGCCAATCGGGCCTATTATATATTGATATTACTCTGGTACCAACAATTGAAGTATGATTCCGTGATCCTGATTTCCGAACTGGTATTGGAAGGTCCGCACGAAGAATATGATAGTGTATCATTGCCGAAGATCAATGCCCTTTTGGGTAACGCGTATATGGCCAAAGGGGATTTGCAACGGGCCGGCAAATGCTTCCTGGATGTAATGGCCATTGCTGAAAAGACCAACAATGAACCACTTTATGCTGTATGTCTCGGGAACCTGGCTCTGATCAATGTTGAATTAAAGAACTACCGCGAAGCATTGAAGTATCAACATAAAGCTGAAGCCATCGCCCGAAAGAATAATCAATTTCAATCCGTGGGTAATCTCAATAATAGTATTGGATCGTGCTACCGTTCATTGATGCTTCCAGACTCTGCTCTCCATTATTTCAAAGAGGCGCTTTACTGGTTTACAAAATTTGCATACCCTGAGGATATTGCTCTTGCCCATTCCAACATCGGGGCCACCTATTCTGACCTGGCTCATTTTGACTCAAGTTTGTATTATCTGCAGCTGGCCAAGAAGGAATTCAATGATCTGAAGGATACGCTTAATATAGCAGGTAATGCCATGGTTCTCGGAGGAGTCTGGAATGTGATGGGATTGCCAAAGAAAGATAGAGTGTATTTGCAACGGGCGCTAGACGAATTGGAAGTGTGTCAAAGAATCGTCGAGCAAAAGGGAGTTCGGGAGATGAGAAGGAGTTGTTACTATCAACAGGCGGTTGCGTATGAAGCACTTGGGAATGATGCACAGTCATTTCTGTATTTGAAACTCTACACGCGCGTCAATGATTCTCTCCTTTCACAACAACATATACAGCAAATTGCCGAGATGCAAACCAAGTACGAAACGGAGAAGAAAGAAACTGAAATCGGAAAGCTGAACGCTGAAAAACAGCTCGATGTCGAAAAAATAGCGCGTCAAAAAGTTGTCAACTATTCCCTGATGTCAATGGCTGCCCTGATCCTGCTTTCAGGTTCATTGATCTTTCGAAATGTGCAGAAAAAACGGACAGCCGAAAAACACGTGGCAATCCTTGAAAAACAAAATGCGATTGAAAGCATGCGCAACAAAATTGCCAGCGATGTGCATGATGAAATGGGCGCCAATCTTACCCGGTTAGGTTTAAATGCGCAACAGCTTTTACAAAGCCCTATGGTTCCCGAAAAGGAAAAGCAGCTGACTGAAAAAATGGCCTTGCAATCGAAAGAGATCATCACCGGAATGCGCGAAATTATCTGGGCAAGCAATCCCGCAAATGATAACCTGAAAAGTATGCTGGGCTTTATGCGTCAGTATATTGACCGATTCTTTGACGGCACCCAGATCCGCTCGGTTGTCAATTTTCCACACGATGTCGGAGAGGTCACCTTACATCCGGAAGTGCGAAGGAATTTATTTCTGATCCTGAAGGAATCGCTTAACAATGCGCTGAAATATTCAGGCAGCGACCGGATTGATATTGATTTTCATACCGAAAATGAAAAGTTTCAGTTTAAGGTCACGGATTATGGCAAAGGCCTGGAGGATGAAAAAAAGAACGACTTCAGCAGCGGTTTGCGAAACATGCAAATGCGGGCCGAGCAGATCCAATCGCTTTTTAAGCTCATTTCTGCGCCAGGCCAGGGCGTGGAAATCATCGTAGAGGGCAATCTCTATTAATCCCCGACTCTAACTCACCCCCTGCCCCTCTCTCCCGATGCTCTCCCGACAAATTCGTCGGGATCGAACGGGATGTCCGCTCAGCTCCCATCTGTAAAAGTGGGTGATGTTTATCCCAACCTATATCATTGTTGACGCACTCACTTTCTTGAAAGAGGGGGAACCGAGCTTGTCATGGTTCATCGCTTGTACTGAGTTTGTCGAAGTAAGCTCACCACAAGTCCTGAGCAATCTCTACAGGGTTGAAAGAGTCGAAGGAGGATCTATGCTCTTTTGACTCCATGCGCTATGCGCTATTCGCTATGCCCTCTGCTCTTTGCTCCCTGTATTTCCCCACAAAAGTGGATTGTGCAGTGCTTGCAGGCCTCCTACTTTTACTTCATGAAAATCATTTCATCTAATTCTTGTAAAAAAACAACATGAAAAACCTAAGTCTTATTGCTTTATTCCTGATGCTCCTTGCATCCTGCCAACAAGCGGATGAATTGGCCTCACCTGCAGACGCACAACGTATCGTTCAGCGCTCGCAAAGTACGCGGCCCTTCCAAGCGACACTGCAATCTTCAGTGAATCCTGGAAATCCGCTTACGGCATGTTCAGGCGATATTCCAGGGTTTGCCATTCCGGATCATTTTTTAGCCGGTCAGGCCACACATCTTGGTAACTTGAATGCAGCTCTCAGTACACTTCATCATGATGACTGCAACCTCAGCTTTGCCACGATGACGCTCACTACCAGTGTCAGTGGCCAGCTCGCCGCTGCCAATGCTGATTTGGTTTATTATACTGGCGAAGATGTGATTGATGTTTCCGCCTTGTTGACAGGAACTGGTACAACAGGAACCATAGAAGGAACCTGGACCGTTACCGGAGGCACAGGCCGATTTGAGGGTGCATCCGGTTCTTTTACTATCAGCGGTCTTGTTGATTTTGTTACAGGAACTTTCAGCGCTGAGGCAGACGGCACGATCACCTACTAGTGGAAGGTATCCCGCTTTATTCTCTAATCATAAATTTTCCTCAAAATGAAAACCATTAAAACAATTGTAACGGTATTTTCCCTAATGCTGATGTATTGCTTCGTCTCTGCACAATCCAATTGTCATGGAGACATGGTTCGCGTATATAAGGGCGGGGTTCACTGCGGGTGCAGCTGTAAAAAGAAATGTGTGTCACCATCAGAACTTCAAGCGTACCTGGATGCTGGTTGGAACACCTGGGGTTGCTTTACCTGTTGTTGGGTAAACGCAGATGAATCCAACCTCGCATCAGAAACCGTTCTTGCTATGGCCACTCCAGAGCCTGCTTCCAAAGTGCTTACCGTATCATTTCATCCCTCGATCGAAAACGAAGTGACGATCCAGGTTATGGACATGACAGGCAGATACATAGAAACTGTGACCAGCGAATTTTTGGAAGATGAGGACTCTGCAGTTGCCTGGGATGATAGCGGGTTAAGTCCTGGCATCTATTTTCTGCATATTAGCGCAGGTGACGTCACGGAAACAAAAATGCTCCCGGTTATGGAGTGACTCAACGCACATATTCACTTATGACTTCGGGGTTGGATTACATTCAACCCCGAAGTCTTTTTTTTATCCGATACGCTTCGCCGGAGAAATCCTCCACTGATTTTAAAAAAAACTTCCGAAAAACTTGCGTAGTCAAATAACTACGCTTATATTTGTAGCCAAATAGCTACGCAATGAACTTAAGACGAGACGTATTTCAGGCCATCGCAGACCCGACCAGAAGGGCTATACTTTTGTTGGTAGCCTCACAATCCATGACTGCCGGTGCCATAGCCGCAAACTTCGACACTGCCAGACCGACCGTTTCAAAACACCTGCAAATACTCACTGAGTGCGAATTGCTTGCACAAGAGCAAACCGGCAGGGAGATTTACTATCACTTGAATCCCAAAAAGATGAAAGAAATAGCAGACTTCATTGAGCCCTTCCGTAAAATGTGGGAAGACCGGTTCAACAAATTAGAAACCATCATGAAAAAAAATAAAAGCAAATAACATGGAACGCAAAACAAAAATCCATGCCGAAGACGGAAAACAGGATTTAGTGATTACAAGGGAATTTGATCTGCCCTTGGATCTACTTTTTAAAGCGTATGCAAATCCCGACATTGTTGAGCAATGGATGGGAACGAAAGTGCTGAAACTCGAAAATAAAAAGCACGGTAGTTATCAATTTGAAACAACCGATCCTCAGGGAAACAAACATGGGTTCAATGGCACCATCCACGAGTTTACTCCGAACCAGAAAATCATACGGACATTTGAAATGGAGAATACGCCTTTTGATGTCTGGCTTGAGTTCCTGGAATTTGAAAAACGCACTGACGACACCAGCAAACTCAATATGCATATTGTATATAGATCAGTTACACTAAGAGACCAAATGCTGCAGCTACCCTTTGCTCAAGGCATCAATATGGCACATAACCGATTACAGGATATCGTAAGCAAACTAAAATAACGTAGTATGACAAAGAGAAACAAGATCATCTATTGGATTGCCACCATTTGGCTCGCACTAGGAATGCTATCCAGCGGAATAGTACAGGCGTTCAACATGAAAGAGGAAGTAGCGTTTATTTTAGAACTGGGCTATCCTGTCTATTTTGTCACCATTCTTGGTATCTGGAAAATATTGGGAGTTGTAGCAGTACTTATCCCTAAATTTCCTTTGTTAAAGGAATGGGCTTATGCAGGCTTTTTCTTTGCCATGTCGGGAGCAATATTTTCGCATATCGCCTCGGGTAATTCCGTGAAGGAAATATTTCCTCCGTTGTTACTTCTGGTCCTGACCATGGTATCGTGGTATTTCAGGCCTGTGGGCAGAAAAATAGTTTTCAGAGAGTGAGAATTCCTCGACTCCTTCGTCGCTCGGAATGACAAAATAGTGAGCGGATCAATAGAGATAATATAAAATTTAAAACATGAATAGCAAAAGCAAGAAGTTGTCAACAGAACAACGTAAGGAACTCCTCAGCATCCTAAAAGCGCGTTTTGCGAAAAACATGAACCGCCACAAAGGCCTTGACTGGGCTAAAGTGCAGGTAAAGCTGGAAGCTCATCCTGAAAAACTGTGGTCGCTCAATGAAATGGAACAAACCGGTGGTGAACCGGATGTAGTTGGTCATGATAAGAAGACGGGTGAATACATTTTTTATGATTGTTCAGTGGAAAGTCCAAAGGGCCGGAGAAGTATTTGTTACGACGATGAGGCGCTGGAGGCAAGGAAAGAACATAAGCCGGACGATAGCGCTCTTAACATGGCAGATGACATGGGCATTGAGATCCTGAACGAAGAACAATACCGGGAGTTGCAAAAGGTTGGAAACTTCGATGCAAAAACATCGAGTTGGATAAAAACACCTTCTGATATCAGAAAACTTGGTGGTGCCATCTTTGCCGATTACCGCTACGGCCATGTCTTCGTGTATCACAACGGTGCAGAATCTTACTATGCCGCCAGGGGATTCCGTGGGTCGTTAAGAGTCTGAATCGTGCCGAAAGTTGAGTAAATTAAATAAGTTCAATGAAAAATTAAATCTCTCTCTGTATCATGACAACATCACGTTCAACCATACAACACAGCGCTCCCATACGCAGTATCATCGCAGTGGCAATATTTCTCAGCTACCATGCTGGATTTAGTCAGGACAAGTTTACGCCGGTTGGTAAGTATGTCGAGGTCAACGGTATGCGCATGTATTACGAGGTCTCCGGCGAAGGCGATCCGCTGATCGTGCTCCATGGCGCCTATATGAACATCCCATCCATGGGCGCAATCATCCCAAAACTCGCAAAGACGCACAGGGTCTATGCGCTGGAGTTCCAGGGCCATGGCCGAACTACAGACATCGACAGGCTCATCACGTATCAGAACCTTGCAGACGATGTAGCAGCTTTCATGGACGCCATGGGGGTCGCGAAGGCTGAAGTGTTCGGTTATTCCATGGGATCTGTCGCAGGGCTTCAGCTCGCCATCCGTCACCCGGAGAAGGTCGGCAGGCTGGTCGCCGCCTCAGTTGCCTACGATGTTGAGGGATGGCAGCCAGTTTTCAGGGAGTTCATTCCGTACATGACAGTTGAGATGTTCCTCGATATGCCATTTGCTGAGGAATACCGTAAGCTCGCACCAGACCCGGCTGGATTTCGCGGTTTGGTGGAAAAGCTTATTGCACTTGAGAAGGAGCCGATGGCCTGGAAGGAAGATGTCAGCAAACTCAAAGTGCCCGTGCTCATTATCGCCGGAGATGCCGATGTGGTGACGCTCGAGCACTCGGTTGCCCTGTTCCGTCTGCTTGGCGGCGGTGTCATGGGCGACATGGGCGCTCCGTTGCCTGCCTCGCGTCTTGCCGTCATGCCGGCGACGTCGCATACCGCTGTCATCACTCAGCCCGATGTGCTGTATGCCTTTATTCTACCTTTCTTACAGGGTGAGGTACCCAAGGGAATGTTTTGAGACTATCACAGCAATTGATGAATAAGGATAAAATACGTGGTAAATGATGTCGGAGAAAGCGTGGATTTCTATACCGGTTTCCCTGGATTCAAAGCAGAAATGCCCCCGTCCCTGAAACTGATTGCAAAATCTCATCCGTGAACTCCTCTGTATATCGACCTGCCATGCGAATCAAAAAGCCACAACTCACACACACATTGCTGCCACTTATCTTTTTGTTATTCGCTATTACTTCTGGTTGCACCCAAAACCTGACGAATTCTTCACCCCAAATTGACGAATATGTCGTAAACGTATTTGAGGACAAAGACGGAAACCTATGGTTTGGAACCTTGTCAAAAGGTGTAGCCCGTTACGACGGTAAAACTCTCACTTACTTTTCGACAAAGGATGGACTGTGTGACAACACTGTTACAGGAATTGCGCAGGACAAAAAAGGGAATATGTGGTTTGGCACGCATGCGGGTGCTTCCAGGTATGATGCTTCCCTTCGGCAAGCTCAGGATAAACTTTCGCTCAGCACAGGTTCCAAGACCTTTACCAATTTCCGGATTGCAGAAGGTTTGCATGGCGCTGGTTGCAAGATACTCGTGGACAGACATGGAACCATTTGGGCCGGCACAAACCATGGGGCGTTTCGTTTTAACGGCAGGATCTTTTCTGAATTCGATATTCCTGAACCTGCGATAGAAAAACTGTCCTATAAATGGGAAGCCGGTAAAGTCTGGAATCTGTACGAAGACAGCAAAGGCAATATCTGGTTTGGCAGAGATGGTTTTGGCGCCTGTAAATTTGATGGCAAAGCATTCACACATTTCACTACAAAAGATGGTCTGTGCAGTAATAATGTTGCCAACATCGCAGAAGATAAGCATGGGAATATCTGGTTTGGGTGTATCTCCTCCGATTTCCCGGAATATATTGACGAAGGTGGATTGAACCGGTATGACGGCGCCACATTTACAAAGTATCCGGAAATGGAAAGCCTCACTGAGAATGACATCTATGCTGTCTATGATGACAAAGCGGGAGACATTTGGATTGGAGCTGTGGGTTATGGAGCATATCACTATGATGGCAGGGAATTCAAAGTGTTCAGGGAGACAGACAGGCCGGACCTGACCATGAATTTTGGTGTGCAGGGTTTCCTGGAAGACAGGAATGGAACGCTCTGGTTCGGTTTTTCCGGAGGGCTCTTTCGTTTTAATGGAGAGTCCTTTATCAATGTTACTCAGGATGGGCCGTGGAAGTAAAGTTTAAAAACTGAGTCTACTCCGAAAAGTGCTTCACTGCCCCCTGACCCCCTAAAGGTGGAACCGCCGCCCGTGTAATACATTGAAATTCAATGCGCGTGGACTTCCCCTTCAGGGGATTGAGGGGTGGGCATGTGCAAAAGATGACTTTTCGGAGTGGACTCAAAACTTAAAATACGAACATATTACACTCTTGAAGGCTTCTGCTACAACTCTATTGTAATTACGAATGACGAATTACATCAAAACCCCAAAGAGTTGCCCCATAGTGATGCATGCTCGTGATGGGAGGCAAAATTTCAGTTGGAAAATATTCTGATGTGCCTTTAATTGCATATTATAGAGGAAGGATGTCTGCTTTTTTTATCACCATTCATTTCGTCCGGCCGCCATGGATGAGAGCATTTACATGTCTGACCCTGGTCCTGGTGTCGGCCTGCTCCCTGCTGGAAGCCCAAAATACCGGCATCGAAGC
>DATDQA010000314.1:0-3382 GCA_035292505.1 Saprospiraceae bacterium
CAGAAACACGCTCGCTCCTTATGCACGTCCTCCATACTTCTTTTGAATGTTATCCCTATGCCAAGGTAGGTGGCATGGCTGATGTAATTGGCGCATTGCCAAAGTACTTGCAAAAACTCGGTGTTGAAGCAAGTGTAGTCATCCCACGCTACAGCAGGGATTGGAAATTGCTGGAACTTAAGCCGGTCTTCCAGGGTGCGTTTCATCTGGACTGGGAGTATATTCCATTCACTATAGAGGCAAGTACCGCAGAAGAAACTCCTTTCCCTGTATATGCAGTCAACATCCCGGGTAAATTTGACAGGCCCGATATCTACGGCTATCAGGATGAGATAAGCCGGAGCATTTCATTTCAGCGCGCCGTCTTAACATGGTTGCGTGATGGCAGCATGAGACCGGATATTGTACACTGTCATGATCATCATACCGGTCTCATCCCATTCATGATGGGACATTGCATGGAGTTTGGTACGCTTAGTAATATCCCGACCGTCTTTACCGTACACAACGGAGCATACCAGGGAGCTTTTTCCTGGGAGCTTTCCAGACTTTTGCCTGCATTCCCTCCGGCACGTGGCGGACTCCTTGAATGGGGCGGGGTCATCAATGCCCTGGCGTCCGGAATTAAATGTTGTAAGAAATACACCACTGTCTCCGAGGGTTACCTCTATGAACTGATGCAGGATGGACATGGTTTGAGTAGCCTGTATGGTGCGGAGTGGATAAAAGCGGTAGGCATCCTTAACGGGATCGATGATGATGTATGGGACCCTGCTACCGATCAGATGATTGAATTCAATCTTAAAAAGAAGAATATTGATGCGTTCAAAAACAAGAACAAGGAAGCCTATTGTAAAGCAGTAGGTATCAATGCTGAGTACCCACTGTATGTGTTTATCGGTCGTTTTGCATATGAAAAAGGAGCGGATCTTTTGCCGTCCGTTGCAGGTGAGTTTTTGCATAAATACCGCGACGTGGCGTTCGTCTTTTTAGGTTCGGGGGATCCACAGACAGAAAACCATCTCAGAGCTCTTGAACATTATTACGGAGATCGGGTGCGGTCACATATCATGTATTCCGAAAAACTTGCGCACCAACTCTATGCGGCAAGTGATTTTCTGATCATGCCATCGCGCGTTGAGCCATGTGGGCTTAATCAAATGTATACGATGCGATATGGTGGTATTCCCATCGTGCATGGCATTGGTGGCTTGAGGGATACCGTGACACCCTTGACAGAAGATGCGGGAAACGGCTATGTGTTTTACGAGTTAGCTTCTCATGCGGTTATACCCTTGCTTGCGGTAGCAAGGAATATGTACAGGCATCAGGATATCCTCACCCAAATCCGCAAACGCAATATCGCCCTCGATTTTTCATGGGTGAAATCCGGAAAGCGGTATATTGATGCGTACAACTCTGTGTTGGCCTGATCATTTAAAGTAGTGCTATGAACAGCAAAACGATGTGTCTGATCCTTGGCGGTGGTGCTGGTAGTCGTCTCTATCCGCTGACGGAGATGCGTAGCAAACCCGCAGTGCCTATTGCAGGAAAGTACAGACTTATTGACATCCCCATTTCTAATTGTCTGAACTCTGATCTCCGACGTATTTTCGTGCTAACGCAGTTCAATTCTGCATCGCTGAACAGCCATATCAAGAACACTTACCACTTTGATCACTTCGGTACCGGTTTTGTCGAATTGCTAGCTGCGGAGCAGACACTTGCAAACCGTAATTGGTTTCAAGGTACTGCAGATGCCGTGCGTCAGACTCTTCCAAGATTACAGAACTATGAATACGATACTCTTCTGATCCTGAGTGGCGATCATCTCTACCAGATGGACTACAGGCAGTTTCTGGATACCCACCGTAAAACTGAAGCTGATATCTCTATTGCAACGATTCCAGTTGGTGCCCGAGATGCTCCTGATTTCGGGATCATGAAGGTGACTGTAGATGGCATCGTAGAGGCCTTTATTGAAAAACCAAATCAGGAGTTGTTGCCGCAATGGAAATCTGTGGTAGCAGAAACCTATCAGAAACAAAGCAAAGTATTTCTTGCGTCGATGGGTATTTACGTCTTTAAAAAAGAAGTCCTCTGCAATCTTCTCGAACAAAATCCACTTATGAACGACTTTGGCAAAGAGATCATTCCGTTGTGTATCGAGAAGAAATATAAAATCGCCAGCCATCCTTTTGATGGCTATTGGACGGACATTGGGACTATCAGATCATTTTTCAATGCTGTCTTGCATCTGGCGGATCCTCTGCCGGAATTCAACCTCTTTGACAATGAACGCACGATCTACACCCGCGCGCGCATGTTGTCCCCTTCAAAGATCTTTGGCACATCCTGTGAAAGAGCATTGATTGCCGAAGGCTGTATCATCCATGCAAAGAGCATCTATCGTTCTGTGATTGGCATCCGCTCGCGCATCGGCCGTAATGCCGAACTCTCGAATTCTTATGTAATGGGTCAGGATTACTACCAGGACATCGCTGAAATCCTGGACAGCAAACGTATCCCTATGGGGATCGGTGAAAACTGTCATATCGAAAATGCCATTCTCGATCGTAATGTCTGTATCGGAAACGATGTAATCATCAAAGGCAGCACTGATCTTGAGGATACAGAGCAGGATACCTATTGTATCAAAGACGGTATTGTCGTGGTGCGTAAGGGTGTGATTCTCGCTGCCGGGACGCAAATCGGAGCTGTTTAGTGTGAGAAAGCGAGAATGTGAGAGAGTGAGTAAAGTCTGCACTCTTCAGTCCGCAGCCTTCAGCCGGCACCCAGATCTCCATTGAGAACTGAGGTCTATGCCTTCGAAAGAAAATTCTCGGCGATCATACACCTTACACTCCCACCGCCATACTTCTCTATAATGAATATGGGACCGTACAGAATACGATTGTGATATTCGATTGCCTCAACCTGACTTTTATTCAATGCGTTATACGCTTGCTCCGACATCACACAAAATGTTTCACCGAAGCGGGATTGCAGTTGAATCATGTTGCCGGCAAAGGATGCCATTTGTGCCTCTGAGATCTCAATCACTTCTTTTTTTGTGTTACGGAAAGACTCTGAGAGCTTCGCGCGCTCCTGCACATCGGGAATACACTCCATACAAATTACAACGTATGTTGTACCAAGGGCCATCATCACATTTGTATGGTAAACAGGTATTCCTTCGTATACCGCGTGAAATACTATTGGGGTATATCCTCGCAACAAACAAAACTTGTCGAGCAATTCGATATCCGTACGAGGACTGAGACAGGCATATACAAGACGATATTCCCGATCCAAAACCATGCTACCCGTGCCTTCCAGATACTGATCCTGGTCTTCAAACACCTCAAAGGCATAGCGCTTT
>DATDQA010000315.1:0-22683 GCA_035292505.1 Saprospiraceae bacterium
GTCGAAAGTGTACTGCATATATATTCAGCCTGCAAGGAATATTCTCCTCCTGATACCGATACAATCGAAGATGTGGTATCGCCATTGCTCCAGAGATAAGCCAGTGCACCTGGTGGCCCCGACAAGGTAATGTCAGCACCTGCACACGCAATGACTCTCCCCTCAACGGTGATCTCTATCGAATCCGGCTCTGTATCACCAACCGGTGAGATGACGAGTGGACCCGCGACCCATGTACATCCCTGATCATCCGTGAGGCTCACATGATACAAGCCAGGTTCAATAGCCATAATTTCCTTTTCTGTAGAGCCCGTACTCCACAGATATTCAGAATAACCATCGGGGGCGGCAAAGGTGAAGCTTTCAATACTACACTGTGTAAACGGCCCAGCGCCAATATCAATGAGATGCGTAAGGCATTTGCCTTCTTCAAGATAATAAGCAGTATTCACAGCAAGCTCCGGAAATACCTCTTTCATCCCGCATGGCCATATTATAATAAGACTGTCTGCTAACACATCCTGCCCTAACCCAAAATGCTGGATCAATGAGTTTGTGATTCCATACCCTTCTCCAGCACGCACTTCCCGCGTTTGCATGCCCAATGCACTGAAGAGATACAGTCTTGCACCGACCGCGCTGGTATTACAGTTTGTACCGGTGAGGTTGATGCTCAGGTAGTGATTGTCATTCCCTGCATTGAACCAAATGATATCATCGAGAATCGGATGAGGATCATTGAAGAGTTCATTATACGATGCATAGACATCGAGAAAGCCATCACTATTGAGATCTCCAATCCCATAGGAAGAAATTTTTCGGTCAGAGAACAGATCTGTGACTTGCTCGAATTGATTTTCACCC
Organism: Saprospiraceae bacterium; assembly: GCA_035292505.1. GTDB lineage: Bacteria > Bacteroidota > Bacteroidia > Chitinophagales > Saprospiraceae > DATDQA01. The sequence continues at coordinate 865 of DATDQA010000315.1, forward strand.
ACATTCCGGTAGAGATAGTTATTGGAACCGCTCACGATCAGGTCGAGTAAGCCGTCATTATCAAAATCCCGAAACGTGCCCTGCATGGCAATACCCAATACCTCCACGCCGGAGCTGTCAGTGATATCATCGAAATAGACATTGTCGATATTTTCTAATAGCATTCCTGCCACATCGTGATTGGTAATAAAGAGATCGAAATCACCATCGTTGTCGATATCGCCGAAATCTGCCGTCCATGATTGTGCGCCAATTGCAAGCTGAAATGAATCGGCGGATTCGGTATAGGTCGTATCACCGTCGTTCAGGTACAGGGCATTGATCCGGCGAGGATCACTCGGATCATTGACACCGATCCTGCATTTGGCAATGTACAAATCCAGGTCTCCATCAGAATCAATATCCGACCAGATACTGCCATAGTTGCCGGAATTGTCTGAGGGCACTGCTGTCGTGAAATCAATAATTGTGTCATTGCGCACAAGATGGCCGGTACTGTCATTCATGAAGATCACACTCTTCTCGTCATCATTGCAGATAAACAGATCCAGATATCCGTCATTGTTGATGTCGACCACATTACTGGCCTGTGAAAAAAAGGTTTGATCATCGATGACGTCTGCATTGTAACTATTGGAAAAAGGTATCGAGCGGAAAATTTTGACCCGGTCGTAGACGCCAGAAGTAATGATGTCGAATCCACCATCATTATCGATATCACCGCCGGTGATGTTCCATTGCTCGCCGCCGCTGATCTGAAAAAAATACGTCGATAAAAACCGATCTTCCTGACCCTGCAATGTCACTGTGACCCTGTTTCCATTATGCATACGGATAATGTCATCCCGGCCATCGCCATTTGCATCCGTCACCATCACAGCTACACCACTCCGAAAGTCCTTCGTATACGATTCGGGCCCGGCCTTAAAACTGATCTGGGCGATGCCCGGCACGCTTAGTATCCAGATGATCCCAAGTAACAATAATTTCATAGCAGATTTGTTGATTTTACGGCGCGCAAGTTAGTCAAGAAAAGGAATCATCAGGGATCACCCCAACCCGGCGAGTAACATGTGCGTAAAGGGCCGGCTAACTACTCCATCCGTCGCAATGCTACATTTGCGGGATGTGGAGGCTTCGACAAGGGCTGAGTTTCTTAAAATACCTGATGCATGCCAAAACCTCTGCGCAAATTCATTCTCCCTACCTCTTTGCGCTTCTTCAATTTATCCATGATCGCACACGACGTTATTATGTCTTCGATACGATCGAGCAGGTCCGTGCGGAATTGATGAGACGTGATGATGAGGTTGAAAATGTGGACTACGGCGCGGGAAGTAAAATCAAAAGAAGACGCACTGTGAAGGCGGTGGCACAAACATCATTGAGTTCTGCGGCCCAATGCCAGACCATCTTCCGGCTCATCACATATCAGAAGCCGCATACGATTCTTGAACTGGGCACTTCACTCGGGATCATGTCTGCGTACCTCGCAGCAGTAAACAAAGAAACAACAGTACATACCGTCGAAGGCAATCCCTCCCTTTCGGCAATCGCATCGGATATTGCCAGCCGGTTAGGTCTGACGAATATCACCTTTTATACGGGACGTTTTTCAGTCCTCGTGCCGAAATTGACGGAAATCATTGATAAAATTGATTTCCTCCTCATCGACGGCGATCATCGGGGAGAGTCGTTGAAGGAATATTTCATGATGCTTAAGCCGATTCTTTCCATCAATGCGATCGTGATGATCGATGATATCAGATGGTCTGCGGACATGTACATAGCATGGAATGCCATCCTTCAGGATACCGATGTCACCTGCAGTCTTGACTATTTTTCTTTTGGCCTGTTGTTTTTTCAAAAAGATTTTCTGGATCCCATACATGTAAAGATTATGCCCCCACTAAGCTCTCGCTTATTAGTCGATAGGTTATAATTTAAAGAAGGTTTTCACACAAAAAGTTCATAACCCTGGCTGGCGGTGCCATAAGCATCCCTTTGGGGCAGACAGGGCCCCCTGCATCAGCTTGCGCCACCATGCTCCGTGTCAGAGCAAGGCCGTCAGGTATGGCTCATGACGTAGAAATGAACACAACGAAACATTGAATTGGAACCTGGAACATCGAACATTGAACTTCGAACATTGAACTTTTCTCCTATTCTCTTTCCCTCTTGAATCCAATGGCCTTCCTGCTAAACGCAAACCCTCCTTTATCGAGTGTAAAAGTCTTGACATCCTCAAAAGTGATCAACGTCGTATTGGTACGGGATCCCAGTTTGTCATGTTGTGCAGCGAGACGCAGGTTTTGATTCTTGATTGACTCCGTCACAATGTTCCGCACAGCCCGTGCATTGCCGAAGAACTTGTCGCGATAGTTGAAGATGTGCTGGAAATATTGATTTAAGTATTCGATCGCCTTAGGACTGACTTTCAGGCCCTCGTCATGATACATCTTGACGGCGATTTCAGAAAGCTCTGCTGGTGAATAATCTTCGAAGCGCAGTATCTTGTCGAAACGCGAACTTAGTCCGGGGTTCGCTTTCATAAAAGCCTCCATATTATCCGGATACCCGGCGGCAAAGACAAAGAACAAGCCTCGCTGATCTTCCATCCGCTTGAGGATTGTCTGGATGACTTCATTGCCATAATCAGACGGATGCGCACCGGACGTCAATGCATATGCTTCGTCGATGAACAATACACCTCCAATCGCTTCATCGATCTTCTCCGAAGTTTTGATTGCAGTCTGTCCGATATACCCTGCGACCAAGCCTTGCCTGTCGGTTTCAACCATGTGACCGCGTTCGAGGATACCAAGGGCTTTGTAGATCTTGGTCAGGATACGCGCGACAGTCGTCTTTCCAGTACCCGGATTACCCACAAAAATTGTGTGGAGATAAAATTTATTGAGCACGCTCCGACCGGTCTGACCATAGAACTTCACAAGAGAGACCAACTCATGTATCTGTTCTTTGATTTTCTTCATCCCGATCAGGGCATCAAGTTCTGCAAGCGATGACACCAGTAATCCATCGTCTACGGGAATGGCGGGTAGCGCACGGTGTATTGTAAAATCAATGGCTTCAATATCCGGCAGTGTAATCGTGCGCAGCATTTCATCTTCAAGTGCTGCGGGTTTCTCCTGTCGCATCACCCGGAGGGCCAGGTTGATTTTCCCTTTCTCAATGATCCCGTGGACAAATCGGGCATTGCCAAAAGCGCGGTCACGATTCCGATATGCTTCTGTGATCATCTGTCCAACTCTCACCCGTGCCTCTTCAGTGAGGGTCACTTCCATCTCACGACAAGCATAATCTGCAATCTGCATCAGCTCCTGCGGGAGATAATCATTGAACTCATAATAGAGTTTAAACCGGGATTTCAATCCAGGATTGCTGTCGAGGAAATTCCGCATCTCGCGTGGATAACCCGCCACGATCACCGCAAGATCACCCGGACCATTAGACATTTCTTTCATCAAAATCTCTATCACTTCACGCCCGAAATCCTTCGTGTCTTCATGCGAACGCGCGAGACTATATGCTTCATCGATAAACAGCACCCCACCACGTGCCTTCTCGATCGCTTCTTTCACTTTCGGCGCAGTCTGTCCGATGTATTCTCCCACAAGGTCGACGCGATCCACTTCATGGATATGTCCTTTGGTCAGCAAACCCATTTTCTGGTAGAGCTTACCCGTCATGCGTGCGACAGTTGTTTTCCCTGTTCCCGGATTTCCAATGAAGACAGAATGGATGCTGATATCGTCGCGTTCCTGAAAGCCACGGTCTTTACGCAACTGGAGAAACTTAATGTATTGCGAATGTTCGAAGACCTGCTTCTTGATGTCCGTGAGTCCAATGAGTGCATTTAGTTCTCCAAGGACATCTTCGAAGGTGAGATGACGCAGATCATCTTCCTGCAGAAAAATCGGTGCAGGATGATCCGGCATATGCACCGGAAGCACACCCTCTTCAAACTGTTCATCCACTTCAAAGTAAATCACGCCAAGGAGGCGCTCCATAAAGACCAACTCGGCAGAATATAATCCTTCACGCCACGAACCTTTGACATTCGATCCCCATCCCGCCGTGATTTTAATCTGCTTGTCGTTCTTATTGACGGTCTGCATCCGCACAACCTGTCCTTTCAACTCGCGTGCTTCATTGTAGAACTTGACAAAGAGCTCACACTGCCATTTATCGAGCAAATTGAGATTGTGCAAATCAACCTCCGCGTAGATGTAGCGTGTTTCATCTGCATTGAAACAGCGATAGTATGTACGATCATCCTCGCCAACATCATCATACTGACCCTCATACAACCGGAAAGAATCCAGCACGACATACAACCCTTCCGGATCTTGCGGAGAAGAAGATTCCTCGATATAGAAATACTTAGTGCCGAGCTTTTCACCATTGAGATATGCGATCCAGTAATACGCTCCTTTCTTCCAGAATGTACCCTCTTTCTTATTGCCCCATCCTTCCCGTACATAGACTACATGATCCGTCTTGGGAACGATGATATGGAGGTCGAGAGAACAGACTTCCTTATTACCTTTTAATGAATAGCATTTCAGGTTGGCATCTGCCTCCCACTCTTCACGGTCAAACAGGCGATTGTATAACGATAACTCGGCATAGACGAAGCTGGTGTCCTGCTTATCATAAACCTGGCGATATCGTTTCTTGTTTTCCGCCAGCCATTCCGTCGAAGAATAGACTTTGAGCTCTCTGAACTTATATGGTTTCGAATCCTGGGTACTTTTTATTTCGGTCATGGTTTTTTGCAATTCTGCTTGCACCAGAACGCGCTGGCGACACCCTAAGATATCTGTTTTTAGGATTTGCACTCAGTCACGAAGGAAATATCTCATGTACTTATCAATCTTTTCATCAATTCGTCAGGTACATCCATCGGTAGAAGAAAACGATAATTCACATACCCCTTCTATGACTGTCAAGGTCGTTGAAAAAACGACGTCCGCCCCTTTGGTTCGGACAAGTTTTACAAGTTCCCCCACATGAAACGACGTTTTACAAGTCCCCAAACATGAAACGACGTCCGCCCCTTTGGTTCGGACAAGTTTTACAAGTCCCAAACATGAAACGACGTCCGCCCCTTTGGTTCGGACAAGTTTTACAAGTCCCCTATGAAAAGACGTTTTATACCTTCCCCTCACTAACAGACTGTTAAACGTGAAGTTTATCCAGCCTTATAGTTTTCCGCGTTTCACGGGCTTCTCATGTTTTGCCGGTTTCACCAGCTTTCCCGCTTCCTCCACTTCCTCCCCTTCCTCTATCTTTACCTGTCTCTTAAAAATCATCTTTAAACTCGTGAATCTTTTCTCTTATGACAGAAAAGGATGTCCTTCTACGTCAAATTCGTCAGGCATTTGACGAACACTCCTGGCATGGCACGAATCTCCTTGGCTCCATCAGAGGGCTGCGTCCGGATGTTGCTGCCTGGCGACCTAATCCAGACCGCCACAATATTTGGGAACTGATTGTGCATGCTGCCTACTGGAAATACACTGTCGTGCGCCGACTTACAGGAGAAAAGCGCGGGTCCTTTGCCCTGGAGGGATCGAATTTTTTTACGCGTCCGGATGAACAGAGCCCGGCAGCCCTGAAAGCGGACATTCAGCTTCTAAAGCACTACCATACCAGACTGTTGAAGACAGTTTCAGCATTGAAACCTTCTGATCTGGACAAGATTCCTGTCGAAAGTAAAGTGTCGAACAGAGATGTCCTCATAGGCATGGCTGCACATGACATCTACCATGCCGGGCAAATACAACTGCTCAAGCGCCTATATCATTTTCATGCGTCTTCATGAGCGATGGTATTCTCATTTATGAAAGCACCAGCATTTCCCGCATGCGCTGCAGTTGAAGAGGTGACCCTATGATAATCAGGCTTGACCCAGGTTGGATTTGTTCATGAGGTTCCGGGTTAATGATGTTTGCGCCATTGGACCGGACAAGTCCAATAATATTTGCTCCGGTCTTCCCCTGGATATCTAATTCACCGAGGGACTTGCCAAGGAATGCAGGAGGAAGGAGATTGGATTGCACCTCCTCGAAGCCAATATCGGTTGCAAACTCATTTGTGATGAATGAAAAAAACTCTACCGCTTTTGGTCTGCTCACAAGATTTGCCATGTAAAAGCCACCGATCAATTCCGGGAGCACGACATGTTCGGCCCCGGCAATTTCAAGTTTCTTTTTAGCCCTGGGATCCGTTGCTCTGGATATTACCCGGACGTGCGGATTCAGTTGTTTTGCCGTTAATATCGTGTATACATTGTCTGCGTCATCATGCAAAGCAGTTACAAGCGTTCCTGCTCTCCTGATACCGGCAGCTAACAGAGCTTCATCGTGTGTGGCATCTTCCTGCACATACAGGATCTGTGTACTTTTCTGCATCTCCTGTATACGCTGGGGATCCTTTTCTATCACAACAAAAGACTGACCATGCTTCTGCAAATACTGTACGATTTCCCTTCCGTAACGTCCATATCCACAGACGATCACATGGTTTTCAAGTTTGCCGATTTGGGTCGCAATCAATTTTGAATAGAAGGATTTAAAAATTTCTCCCTGAACAATATAAAAAGAAAATACTGCTAATGTGTAAGTAAAGATACCGATGTTGATAATGATCAGAAACGACGTAAAGAAGTGCCCTATTTCACTCAATGGTTTTACCTCTGTAAACCCTACCGTCGCGATCGTGATGATCGTCATGTAAAAGGCCTGGTTGAGTGTATAGTCTTCAAGAAACATGAAGCCGACAATCCCCAATGTAATTTCCCCAAGCAGCAACACTGCAGCCATGCGGATATTGAGAAATGTCGATGGTACCGAGTAGCCTCTGATTACACCGAACGTAGTTTTTCCGGGCATTATGAAAGTATTCCTGCTACCGCTTATTGTTCAATTGGTTGAATCCTGATGTTCCTGAATTCTGTCCTATGCGACTCTGCCTGAAGCGCAATGTATCCTTCAGTCACGGGCGATCCTTCTTTGAGCGGATATCCTTCAGGTAAAAAATCTCCCCCAATCACCGGTTTTGCATAAGATATGACAGTGTCTCCTTCGATGAGATGATGGATCGTGCTATCAGGCAAGACCAGGACTTCCATTTTCACCCATCGATCGCCATGATATGTTGCAGACCTTGAGTTGATGCAATGCTCTGTTGCAAGGGTGTCGTTGAGATAGACATGCATGCCGGGAGTGCAAAGATTGCCGGTAGGGCGGGCTGTTTTCCCATCGCCCCCAAGAAACTGTACTTCAATTGAGACCGGAAAATCCTGATCCAACATCATGCTTTGGGGGGACTGGGCAAGGATCATGACGCCATTGTTGCGGTGCGCCCATGCCGGCGCTCCGGGTGTCGGTGGACCTGTGAAGCGGTATTCCATTTTCAGTCTGTAGTACTTAAACGGGGACTTATAAAACAAATGGCCAAATTCATTTCTGAATGTATCGTACTCTGCATAATTCACCTGAAGGACACTGTCTTGTACGACAAACGTGTTTTTATAGTTTTCACCGACAGGACGACCGCTGAACTTGGGAGTCCATCCTGTGAGATCACGACTATTGAAGAGAGTGACCCATTCTTCATCCTGGACATCGTATCTGACAGGACCACAACTCAGTATCAACAGGCCGATCAGGCAGCCATAGATTCCTGAAGATTTCATTTTATTCATTTTTTCATATCACGCAAGATATCTGGAATCAGAATAGTGTTTCATTTTGTTTGCTATCCGTGTGCATAACAATTTTACACTCCATACTTCGAAAAAAGAGGAGCATGACCTTGGCGCGTTTGGGGAACCTCTCCCAAAGGGACTCCTTTGGAGCAAGCGTCTGCGTGTGGGGTACCTTGACCAGTACAATATGTACACCCTGCTGTCCATGAAGCCTGCCTGATGGAGATAACAGTATGATTATTAGACATTTCTAATATTTGCCAGGCGATGATACTTTTTCTAATTTTACCACAAATGTCTAGATTCATGAGAAAACGTCTTACCCTGCATCGGATTATTTTCTTCTTTTGCACATTAATTCTGACTCTGCCACTTACTCCTCTCAAAGGCCAGAATAGTGTTGCCCGCGAGTGGAATGAAATGCTCTTACGCGCGATCAGAAAGGATTTCGCAAGACCTACAATTCACGCACGAAATCTTTTTCATGTTTCGGCCGCCATGTATGATGCGTGGGCAGCGTACGAGTGCAGTGCGCAGCCCTGGTTGTTAGGACAAACAGTTGCCGGGTATAATTGTCCATTCGCAGGATTTATCCCTCCACCAGATATTGAAGCTGCGCGGCGTGAAGCAATCAGCTATGCGGCCTACAGAATGCTGCGCCAGAGATTTGCCACTTCGCCTGGTGGACCCATTACCTTACCAGTCATGGACTCCTTGTTGCTTGCACTTGGATATGATAAGAACTTCACATCGGTTGACTATTCAACGGGATCACCGGCTGCACTTGGCAACTATATCGCTGCCTGCTATATCTCTTTTGGACTGCAGGATGGTTCCAATCAGGGAGGAATGCCACCCTATGGAAATCTCTATTATGCACCAGTGAATCCACCATTGTTGCCTGATGCTCCTGGTAATCCCGACATCATCGACCCTAATAGATGGCAAGAAATGATCCTGAATGTATTTATTGATCAGAGCGGGAATGTTTTTCCGATTGGCGCACCAATTCCAGCTTTGACACCGGAGTGGGGCAATGTGGTCCCTTTTTCGCTGGATACTTCTCATCTTGATATTTTCGAGCGCGATGGCGATCAGTACAAAGTGTATCTTGATCCGGGAGCACCACCGTATTTAGATACCGTTGAGCCCAATTCCCTGTCAGATGTGTATAAATGGGGTTTCCTGCTTGATGTTGTATGGTCATCACACCTCATACATGAGGACACCGTCATGATTGATATCTCTCCCGCTACTCTGGGGAATGTTCCCTATGATTCCTTACCTGTAAATTTTGAAGACTATGATGACTTCTACAATTTGCTTGAAGGTGGCAGCTATGATCCCGGACATGCTTTGAATCCGGTTACGGGTTTGCCGTATGCACCGAATGTTGTTCCAAGGGGTGACTATGCCAGAGTACTTGCAGAGTTTTGGGCAGATGGACCGCAATCTGAAACCCCACCAGGGCATTGGTTTGCGATTGTAAATAGCGCCGTAAATGATCATCCATTGTTAGAGAAACGCATCAGCGGAACGGGTCCAATTGTGGATGATTTGGAATGGGATATCAAACTTTACTTCACGCTTGCAGGAGGAATGCATGATGCAGCCATCGCGTGTTGGGGTGCAAAGGGCTGGTATGACTATATCCGTCCGATCTCAGCAATCCGGATGATGGCAGATTATGGTCAGTGTACCGATACCTCATTGGCGAATTATCATCCTGCTGGAATTCCACTTTTGCCTGGATATGTAGAGGTCATCGACAGTAGTGATGAACTTGCACTGAGGGCAGATTTAATTAGCGGTGATTTGTACGCGCACGTTGGAAAGATTAAAATTTATGCCTGGCGTGGAGATCTCGTGGATTTTATCAATCCAGAGACAGAGGCTGTAGGAGTAAGCTGGATGCGCGCGGAAAATTGGTGGCCTTATCAATTACCGACATTTGTCACACCACCTTTCCCTGGCTATTACTCCGGTCACTCTACTTACTCCAGGACGGCAGCAGAAGTGCTGACGCTTTTTACAGGAACTCCATTTTTTCCCGGAGGGATTGGTGAATACTTAATTCAGGAAACAGAGTTGGATTTCGAAGCAGGGCCCAGCCAGGACATTTTGTTGCAATGGGCTACCTATCGTGATGCCGCGGAACAAACCAGTCTATCTCGCATCTGGGGAGGCATTCATCCTCCTCAGGACGACATACCTGGAAGACATACTGGCAATTTACTGGGACCACTGGTTTTTAATAAGGCTTCTTCACTTTTTGAGGCGTGTATGGAACCCTTAGGAGGTACGTACTGGATTCTTCCGTCACAGCCAAGGACTCAAATATCATTCCCATCATTGAGCGATGCATTCCGTTGCCTCAGGGGTTGCGGCATGGACAATACGGTTCTCCTGAAGTTACCCCCTGGTTTGCCTCCACTTGTGGACAGAATCTATGTTGATGCAATACCTGGCAATTCAGAGGCACATCCTGTAATCGTCCTCGGAAATAATAATACAATACAAATCGATGAAGGTTCGGTGTTTACAATCGAACCAGGAGTCGTAATTCATATTAAAAACCTGATACTGGTTCCGGAATGATTTAAAAATGGGGTGTGAGTCAATAGAGGAAAGGTAAGAAGTGAATGGCTTTTGGCTGTTCGCTTTTGGCTGTTCGCTTTGACCACTCAGAAGTCGTACTCAACTGACAACGGAAATCACGCGCGGCAAAGGTGTTTTTTATAGTTCGCACCCACAACATGACCACTAAAAGTTTTTAGAGGTGGCCGATATATTAGCCTTTCTCTCCGTCAATATCCTGTCAATTAAATTTGCAATCTCATGAGTTTTACGACGCTATTGTTCCTTATCAAGCAGTAGCTACTCTGATCACTGAAAATGCGAAGACTTCACTCTGCGCTGTTCTTTCTCCTGATCATATTGCCCGTCTATGGACAACAGAGCATCGCGCGACAATGGAATGAAATGCTCCTGCAATCGATCAGGACTGACTTCTCAAGACCCACCATACATGCACGTAACCTCTTTCATGTCTCCGCTGCAATGTATGATGCATGGGCTGCGTATGATACTATTGCACGACCTTTCTTATTAGGAAATACCGTTGGTGAATTCATGTGTGCCTATAATGGTATTCAGCATGTATCCGATATTCAAAAAGCGCGCGAAGAATCCATGAGCTATGCAGCGTACCGACTTTTGAAACATCGGTTTGCACACTCACCTGGTGCTCCGGTAGCATTACCGGCTATGGATTCTTTATTTCTGGCACTTGGGTATGATAAAGAGGATACATCTACTGATTATGGCAGTGGCTCAGCAGCAGCACTAGGTAATTACATCGCACAATGCTATATCAGTTTTGGATTCCAGGATGGCTCACATGAAGCCGCTTCGCCTCCTTACAGCAACCAATACTACGTACCAGTCAATCCGCCTCTCATGCCTGATGGGCCAGGTAACCCCATGATCCGTGATATGAATCGCTGGCAGTCGATGAACCTGGATGTCTTCATTGATCAAAGTGGAAATATCATCCCGCTCACTGAGGGACAGATTCCAGCGTTGACTCCCGAATGGGGTGATGTCATTCCCTTCTCATTAGATACTTCCGATCTCACGATCCATCATCGCGATGGCAATACCTACAAAGTCTATCTTGATCCAGGCCCTCCACCATACCTGGATATATTGTCGCAAGGAGGTTTGTCCGAAGTGTACAAATGGGGATTCATGCTTGTTTCAGTATGGTCTTCGCATTTAAAAGATCATGATACCGTGATGATAGATATCTCACCGGCATCTCAAGGCAATATTCCCTATGCTTCCCTGCCAACGAAATACGAAGACTATAGTAAGTTCTATAACCTAGTAGAAGGCGGTGTTGCAGATATTGGTCATACAGTGAATCCACACACCGGCTTACCCTATGCACCGAATATCGTGCCGCGTGGTGATTACGCAAGATGTCTCACAGAATTCTGGGCGGATGGACCACATTCAGAAACACCACCGGGTCATTGGTTCTCGATTCTCAACTATGTGAGCGATCATCCAATGTTTGAAAAACGTTTTCATGGAGAAGGTCTTATCCTTGATGATCTCGAATGGGATGTGAAAGCCTATTTCACTCTTGCAGCGGCTATGCATGATGCAGCGATAGCCTGTTGGGGAGCGAAAGGATGGTATGACTCCATCCGCCCCATCTCGGCAATCCGTAAAATGGCGGAATACGGACAAAGTAGCGACAGCACGTTATCGAATTATCATCCCGCAGGTATTCCGCTTTTACCCGGATATATAGAAGTCATCGATAGCAATGATGCTCTTGCATTACGAGGTGATTTCATTTTTGGTGATGAATACGCACATGTTGGCAAGATCAAAATTCTGGCATGGCGCGGCGATGTCAGGGAATTCATTGATCCTGAAACACAAAGCGCCGGTGTTGGATGGATGCGCGCAGAGAACTGGTGGCCCTACCAAAAACCAACATTTGTCACACCCCCATTTCCCGGATATTATTCAGGCCATTCTACCTACTCACGTGCTGCAGCGGAGGTGATGACCTTGCTGACAGGCGATGCATACTTTCCCGGTGGTTTGGGAGAATTTGTATTACATAAGAATGTCTTTCTGGAAAATGAAGAAGGACCGAGCCAGGATATCACTCTTCAATGGGCGACCTATCGCGATGCGTCCGATCAGACAAGTCTTTCTCGCATCTGGGGCGGTATTCATCCACCTCAGGATGATATTCCCGGAAGACGTGTGGGAGCTATCATTGGGCCGAAAGTGTTTGAAAAGGCCATGCGCTATTTCAAAGGTTTATAGGTGGATGTGTTTAATGGTTGAGAGGTAAACCCCTAAACCTATAAACCCCTAAACCTATAAACTCCTAAACCTATAAACTCCTAAACCTATAAACTTATTCTTTCATAAACGGATACCGATAATCCCGCGGCGGATTAAAATTCTCCTTGATCGTTTTGGCAGAAATCCAACGATAGAGATTCAGGACAGACCCTGCTTTATCATTAGTCCCTGAACCACGAGCGCCCCCGAAGGGCTGCTGTCCTACGACTGCACCGGTAGGCTTGTCATTGATGTAATAATTGCCTGCCGCATGTTTCAGTTTATCATCAGCGAGAGCAAGAGCTTTCTTATCGTTTGCAAAGATGGCACCTGTGAGCGCATAGGGTGATGTGTTATTCACGAGGTCTAGCATTTCTTCATATTGTGCATCATCATACACATAGATCGTCAATACCGGTCCGAAGATCTCCTCGCACATCGTGATGTATTTTGGATCATCAACCTGTAATACTGTTGGATCGATGAAATAGCCTTCGCTCTTGTCATAGTGTCCGCCACATAACACTTGTACTCCATTTGCTTGCCTGGCTCTTGCGACATAGCTTGAGATTTTATCAAAGGCCCGTTCATCGATCACGGCGTTGAAAAAATTGTGAAAGTCTTCAGGGCTTCCGACGCCAAAACTGGTTACATCTGCCACAAGGCGGTCACGTACCTCAGTCCAGATTGATTTTGGAATATAGGCCCGCGATGCCGCAGAACATTTCTGTCCCTGGTATTCAAAGGCACCTCTGGAAAGCGCCACTGCCAGACATTCAGCATCAGCAGAAGCATGTGCGACGATGAAATCTTTCCCTCCTGTCTCACCGACAATGCGAGGATAGGATTTATACTGAGCGACATTATTGCCGATGGTGCGCCAGAGGCTCTGGAAGATGCTTGTGCTTCCTGTGAAATGCAGTCCTGCAAATTCGCGGTGTTTAAAAATAATATCACCCGCTTCAGGCCCATCGACAAACATCAGGTTGATCACACCCGGTGGAAGTCCCGCTTCTTCGAAGACATCCATGATCACACGAGCAGAATAGATTTGCGTCTCTGCAGCTTTCCATACGATCGTATTCCCCATCAATGCAGGTGCAGAAGGGAGATTACCTGCAATCGATGTAAAGTTGAATGGTGTAATTGCAAAAACAAAACCCTCAAGGGCACGATACTCCATACGATTCCATGTACCAGGAGCACTTTCCGGTTGCTGATGATAAATCTGATTAGCAAACTGGACATTGAAGCGAAAGAAATCGGCAAGCTCAGCAACGGCATCGATCTCTGCCTGAAAGATCGTTTTCGATTGACAAAGCATCGTCGCAGCATTCATCTTCGCCCGATATGGGCCGGCAAGCAAGTCGGCCGCTCTGAGAAATATTGAGGCCCGGTCTTCCCACGACATACGCTCCCAATCATACTTCGCAGCGAGGGCTGCATCGATCGCCTGAGTGACATGTGACCTGTCCGCCTTATGATAGTGACCCAACACATGCCTGATCTCATGTGGAGGATGGATTGCCTTCGTCGTCCCTGTGCTGATCCTCTTTCCGCCGATGGTCATCTGAATTTCCGAAGTTTGCCCCTTCAGCTCTTTGAGTTTTTCCTGCAGGCTTTTACGTTCAGGTGTGCCCGGGGCATAAGAAAGCACTGGCTCATTCTTGGCGACCGGAGGAATGAAGAAGGCGTTTGACATAAACTGGAGTTCTTTATTGGAGCGCAAAAGTAGGCAAACAAGGCTAACGGTGAAAGGTTAACGGCGGAAGGGCAGAACGGCGGAAGGGTAATGCAATCTCCACTCTCCAGCTTGCCCGAATCCGAGGCAGGATGAGGCGGGTCCTCAGTCCACATACGCGTTGTGTATGTGTCTTTGTGATCGCCGTGATCGTTGTGTGAGAACAAAAAAAAGGGCGAACTGTCTTCTCTACGCTTCGGGCGCCTGCGCAATAGCTTCGGCGACTGCGCACAGTCTATGTTAATCAATTGGTTGATTAATGGTCAACCATATTTAGGCATTGACAAAAAGCCAACAGCAAACAGCTAATAGCTAACAGCGAATGGCAAACGGCGAACGGCCTATTCTGAAATTCCATCCGGCACCTTCACCTCCGGCGGCAGAAATGGGGACGCATCACCTCCATAAGTAATGATCTCACGTACAATGGTAGAGCTGATGTGAGAGTACTCAGGTTTGCTCATCAGGAAGACAGTCTCGATCTTATTCCCAATGATATGATTCAATTGCGAAATTGTCTTCTCATACGTGAAGTCAGACGTGTTGCGTAGTCCACGTAACAGATATCGTGCACCGATGCTCTCACAATAGTGTACAGTGAGACCTTCAAAGCTCCCTACCTCTACTTGCGGAAAATCCTTGAAAACTTCATTGAGCCACTGCATGCGCAACTCCAACGGAAACAAGGATTGCTTTTTTGAATTGATACCTACCGCGATAACCACACGATCAAACAACGGCAAGGCCCGATGGACAATATCGACATGCCCGATGGTGATGGGATCAAAAGAGCCCGGGAAGACGGCGATTTTCATAGGGCAAACATAGGGGTTTGGATTTGTATATATTTTTGACGGCAAGACTATAAGCTATGTTAAAACCAATAAGAAATAAATCCGACTACGAATCATCTCTGGACACCGCGTATTCGCTGATGCAGAAAAGACTCAGGAAAGATTCTAAAGAATCGGCTTATCTGGAAGCACTTTCAATCTTGATTGAAGCCTATGAAAAAGAACATTTCCCTATTGAAGCACCTCATCCGATCGACGCGATCCTCTTCAGACTTGAACAACTGAATTTAACAACTGCAGACCTCAAAAAATATCTTGGATACAGGAGCCGTGTCTCTGATATCCTTTCTGGCAACCGCAAGCTGAGTTTGAAAATGATCCGCATCCTGCATGAAAAACTCAATATCCCTGCCGAGATACTTATCAGAGACTATCTACCGAGAAAAACTTCAAAGAGCAACTTTGCAAATAGAGCTCGTCAAAGGAAAGTCTCGTAAATACAGGAATGCATTACCCCTCTGCTCTCTGCTCTTTGCCCTCTGCCCTTTGCTCATTTATAAAACGCCTTATACAACACAAACCTCACCCCCACCTGCAGGCCAATGCTATTAACACTTCTCACAGACGATGCATAAGGCGCTAAGGGAACATCGTAGACATACTTATCGATAAAGGGATGCCGGTATTGCAACTCAAAAAATATACATGGTCTGCCAATTCGATAATCGAGTGCAATTGCACCTAATGCTGCCGGATATATCTTTTGTGAGATCAGGTCGAAATTGTTTCGTTCCTGCCCACCATACCAGTCAGTGCCTTCGACCCGATCCAACAATGCTCCTTCAAGGACACTTCCTGTGAGGATATCGAAACCCATTCCGCCTCGCAGAGAGATATCTACACTCTTGATAGGGAATGTCTTCGGAGCAAACTGGTATCCAAACCAGAGTTCAGGTGAAAGCCATTGTTGTTTCTCAGTGAATGAAAGAGAAGCCTGTGTACCGTCGATCTCCTGATCTTCAGTATACATAAAGGCAACATCTCCTTTGCTGAGTCTGAGCGAAATACTAAGCGGAAACCGATATTGGTCATATTTAAGACCAAGACCGATCCGGGTCTGTCTTGCACCCATCCAGTTCTGACGTGTGATCTCTGTCACCCCGGCAGCTCTGCGTTCTTCTTTCACATTCCAGATGTCCGCGGACAAACCCCCAAAGACTTCCAATCCCAAAGAGCGATAGCGGATATTACTCACAAGTAAGAGAAGATCAGGCGCGTCCACATATTGTGAAGATTGCATCGCGATGCGTAATTTATTATGAGCCGTATGCATCCGGGACAATCCATATACCTGGAGCTTCGGATCTATCTCTACAAGTTGCCTGGCATATTCCGAAGCAGCAGGATATTCGCGCAAATACAAATGCGATTCTGCAAGTATACGATACAGTGCACGTCGCTGCCGAAGTATGAGGTCTTCTTCAAATGTACATGGCTCAAGGATCCTGATAATTTCCTGCAACTCTCCGCCATTGTACATCTCCCTGGCTGTATAGATGAGGTCTTCGCAATTGATTTCACTGATGAGTGCCTGAGAAGATACGGGTATAGAAATCTCCTGTGCATCAAGATGTCTGTGCACTGTACAGAACTGTAACAGTAAGACAACATATAATATGGAGTAATTACTTTCCACGACACACAGATTCTTTAAAACTCCTTAATTCATCTCCGATGTATTCACGCCACTCTTCATCATTTGGTGACCGTCCGATTTCTGAACATAGACCACTTGCATATACAGTGGGATCAAGACTCCAGTATTTCACTGTACCCAACTTTGATCCGGCCAGGAGTGACTGATCTCCGGGAAGAAACGTGCATGCCGTCACCCAGTCATCATGATCATCGAGAATCAAAGGTTGGTAATCCCCTCTCCGTACCTCCCACTGCATGAGATCCCACACACTCATGGTGCCATCATAGGAGCACACAGCGAGCAACGGCCGCGAGTCAGCAAACTCTATCACAGGAATATACCCTGTATGTACATTTGCACGCAACGACTGAATCTGGTAATAGCTCTTGCCCTGTCTTTGACTCTGATATGCACTCAGAAACGCATCCTGATTTGAGATAAATACTTCCAACTCTCCGTCAGCATAGGCTAAGGCTAAATAGATTGTAGAACCATACTGCTTCAGTTGCATTTGCGCCACCCGTTTCTTAGCCGATGCGTATACGACCTGTGTGCTCCGCTTCCGATCCGTGAGGATCAGCTCATTTTTCGCAGTTGCATAGCAGATAAGACCCAGATGCGAGAGAGCGGTCCATGCCACCGCGTCATCCGCTTCTTTCAACAGAAGAGTCAGGTTTCCATTTTCGCATTCAAACTGGTAAAGGGCACCATCGGCAGTCTGGATCATTAATTCATTCTCTCCCGTCCGCGCTGCGTCTTTGACAAACTGTCTGCCTGGCAATAGAAACTTCCTGATTTCAGTTGATGTTGCCGTTCCTCCCTCTTGCGGCAGTGAAATCTCTATGATGTGATCAAGCGCACCGAGGACGAAGGCTGTCCCTGAGGTACCTGGGCTATTTGTTTGAGGAAAGACAAAACGCACAGCGGCATGAGGCACATAAAAGAGCTGTTTCTGATTGAGTATTGCGCCGGTATTCGGATCAAGGGTAAACTGGACTATTGTTCCATCCGATGCTCCCGTCAGACATGCAGAAGGAGATTGGCATTCAAGGGAACCAAGAGCTCCTGATGCAAGATCGACGGATGGCGTCACCGACGTTGCCTGCTGATTTCGGGCAGCATAGTAGACTGCCCTGAAGATGTCCGGATGCAGTACATCACCACTCTCTGCAAAGTCGTTGATATGATAAGCGAGCATCGCAGTATATGCTTTCAGATCCTTATCCTCTTCTTTCAGTGCCAGTGAACGTTGGGCGACGATACGCGACAGAAGGATATTGCGCAGTTCATCTGACGTTTTGCGCGCTTCTGTTGCCTCAGCTTCTGCATCGCGAGCCACCTGGGCATCGCGCTCTTTATCCTCAGCATAGAGCTTGAGATCCTTATTGAGTTTTTCAATCTCGAGCGCACGTTCAGTAGCAACTTTCCGCTGCTCTTCAGCCAGTTTCTGCGCGATTTTTGCGGCAGTACTTTCGTCGGTCACCTTTTCAAGCAAACCGCGAATCTGCACATTCGCTTGTTCAAGTTCCAGCTTCGCCTGTGTGGCAGCACGTTCAGCCTCGCGTGCTTGTATCGCAGCAGCCTGCGCTTCTTGTTCCTTCACCATAGCCAGGCGGCGGTCTTCAATCGCTTTCTTCGTTTGTTCCGTAGCGATGAGGCTGTTTTTGAGAGCAATCCTGGTCTGCTTATTGGATTCAATCGCAAAAAAAACAGCAACCAGGGACAGGAGAGACAGAGTGGTGATGACCGTTACAAGCACCATTGCACCACGCCGCTTTTGTTTTTTAATCGCCTTGCGACTTCCCTCCACAAAATCCTGCTCTCCTTTGTCCAGCACCATGTCACTCAGGAATGGTGTGATATAGTTTATATCCTGTTCGCTCAAGAGCTGTCCTTTCTCCAGGAAGTAGTCATACCGGTTTGCAATGAAGGCTTCTATCTTTTGCTGACCTGCCGTCTCCGCCTGAATTTTAGCATGGATCAGCTTCGACAGGATCCCGCTGCTCAATTTTACCATCCCATCGCTGGCCAGTATCATACCATTGGACTGCAACTGATCGAGTACGCCGGAGATTTGTACTGCCGTGTATTTCGGTTGAAGCCTGTTAAACAGTTCCTCTCTGGACAATGACTGTGCCTCACCGGAAGTATTGATGAGTTGTCGGCACAAATTCAATAATAATCCACGCGCACTCGTATCCTGTGATTGAGAAAGACGATCCAGGCTGCGTTCAATCTGCAACATCGCTTCGGCTTCCGGTTGACCAAGGATATTGACGACCGATCTCGAAATCCTCACGTGACTGTAATCTCTGTTACTACTGTTCATGCTGCCTCCGTCTTTTGCAGATCAAGAATGCGTTGTAAGTATACCTGCAGATATGTTGGTTCAATGCGTCCGTCTTCACCGGTGAGCTTTTGCATAAAAAGACTCAGCGCTTCATCATCATCAAATTCCAGCTTCTGATGCAGCGCAATAGATTGTACTGCATTCCTTGCCTGCTCCGGCGTCAACGCTTCGACGCGTTTCTTCTTATCCATGAAACCCGGCAGATAGGATTCCAGATCTGTGAATTGCGCAAAGTACTCTTCACGAATGCACCAGATAAATTCCGTATCGCCGAAGCGGTTGTAGCCATCTGCCATCCATTGAAATAAGGTCATCAACTCTTCTCGCGATGTAAAGGATGAAAACCACTCCTCGATCTGATCCCAGATCACCACTTTAGCCGGAGATGCACTGCCATCTGTCCAGAGAAGACTTTCCCTGACCGGTTGAGTTCCTTCCCTGAGATAGGGAGCTATTTCTTTTGTAATTATCTGAGGAGTGATATGCAAGTAGCGCACCTTCCGGAATTGCTCGATACGTGGTATTACACCTGCACACAGCAATGAGGTTTTGCCTGAACCCAGTTTTCCATACACCAATGTCGACCTGGAGCGTGAGTCATTCATCACCAGATCAAAAAGGGTCTGTATCTCATGATCTCTACCATAGAAGACACGTGCATGCTCCTGTGCATACGGTTTAAAGCCGATCACTGCACTCACTTGAGTGGAGTAACCCGGAAGTAATGTGGGTAGTTTATATGCTTCCACCGAGGCTGCCGCAATTTTCGCCGCAATGCTGTCATGTGCCAGTTCATAGAGATCATTCTCAAGCGGACGCAAAATTCTGCGACTTTCAAAGAACTGCAAACAGGTATCAATCTTGTCTTTATTGATATTGGAGAGTCTTTGATACACAGTCGCTTTCTGCAAAGGTACTTTTGTACCCTGACGTGACACAAATACTTTCAAGAACGTAAGTGGGAGCGCCTTGTGGTGATATTGAGCGGAGAAGTCCTTGATCTGCATATCCACAAAGTCTTCCAGTACATCATCAATTTTTCCTGCCTCTCCGAGAATCTCGCTTGTAAACTCTAATGGTGTCGTTCCTTTTTCCTCTGCAAGCCGATACATCTTATCCAGAAAGACCTGCAGATAGGTGAGTTGCACTCTCCCCTTTTCTTCAGTCACGATATCAACGATCTTCTGTTCTATGCCTTCTTCGAGTTTGATCGGTGGCTCAGCGCGCTCACACGCACAGCGGATCATGGAGATCGCATTGGATCTACCCATGTGTTCGATACGCATACGGTTGTCCATGATCGTGGGCAGGATACGCTCGAAATCGTACAACTGCGCGAGGTATTCTTCCCGCATCACCACGATCACTTTCACAGGGATCTTCCGATCAAGCACTGAGGCGATATCCCGGATGAAACGGGATTGCTCTGTACTGTTGCCGAGAATAAAAAGCTCTTCGAATTGATCGAAGATGAGATAGATCGGTTTAAAATGATCGAGATATAATGATTCCAGCTTTTCATAGAGCGTAAGCCCTGTTGTCATCGGAGTCTTTATTGCATTGGCGATCGCATCACCGAGCGACGCATTGATATCCTGACCACGACGGATAAAGAGCTCAAACCAATCCATACTACTGAAGCGCGATGCAAGGCCGCATTGCACCAGGCTGGTCTTACCGGTACCGGAACGACCATAGACAAGAAGCAGATTCGAACGAAAGACGCGCTGATACAACTCTTCAATCTCCTGCTCACGCCCGAAGAAGATTTCACGATCTGCCCTGAGATACGGATCCAGGAATTTAAACGGATAGCGATATGTCTTTGTACCTGCCTCCATACTCGTTCAGGATCAACCAAGCACAGCTTGTTTAAAAGCCATGAATTCACTTTGCACCACGGGATAAATCGCCGTATCAAGTTGCGCGTGTGGTGTATTTTCCAGGACCAGATGATAATTGATCTTCCCGGTGGCCTCTTCGTAGAAAGAGAACATAAAGAGTTTCGATTTCTGCATTTTCTCTATGAGTGCATGTTCATCGATGAGGAACGGTGACAGATTCAGATAGTCCTCAAAATTTTTGGCCGATTTCAATAAAATCACCGCATGATTGTCGGTAAAGGATTGTTCTGTCCTCAGTTCATCCATCAGTCCTGCTGTAAGACGGTCGAGGTTCACTTTCTGGATCCGATATTCCGCTTTGGTGTGACGTCTCTTGATGAGATCGATATCCTTGACGGTCACAAACTTATACCTGCACACAATCCCGAGCTCCTGGAACATCACACCAAGACTTTCCTCTGCTGATTTATTGAGGGCTGCCAATTCACTTTGCGCAATGTCCGGATTGTTCTTCAGACGCAATCTCAGACTCTCGAGTGCCTTGTGCGCCTTTTGCATCTCCGGCAACGTATTAAATCGATTGCTGAGTTCTGAGAGTTCATCGATGAAGATGCTGACACCAGCCGTCGTGAAGTGCAGGCGCAATGTCCTGATGATACCTACATAATCATCGAAGGTGCGGTCTTCATCATCGGTAATCAGAAAACGGCGCAAGGTAGTCTTGAGGTCAACGTCTAGCGGGTGGTCGGGCTTCGCAAAGAGCAAGTCCCACAGTTGTGCAAGC
>DATDQA010000316.1:0-14116 GCA_035292505.1 Saprospiraceae bacterium
AATCCTGAAGACCCGAATGCAGGTACGAGAGAAGTGCTGTTTTCAAGAGAACTGTATATCGAGCGTGAGGACTTCATGGTGAATCCACCGAAAAAATATTTCCGCATGGCTCCCGGACAGCATGTACGTCTGAAGTCTGCCTATATCGTGCGTTGTGATAGTTACAATACTGATCCCTCAACGGGTGAG
Organism: Saprospiraceae bacterium; assembly: GCA_035292505.1. Lineage (GTDB taxonomy): Bacteria > Bacteroidota > Bacteroidia > Chitinophagales > Saprospiraceae > DATDQA01. The sequence continues at coordinate 190 of DATDQA010000316.1, forward strand.
GTCAGGGAGCTCTTTTGCAGTTATGTGCCGGAAAGTCGAAGCGGGTCCGATACAAGCGGCGTCAAAGCTAAGGGTACTCTGCATTGGGTATCGGCACAGCATGCCATTGACGCGCAGGTGAGACTATATGATCGTTTATTTTCGGATGAAAATCCAGATGGTCATGAGGATAAAGATTTCCTCGACTTTATAAATCCTGATTCATTGAAAGTCGTCGCATCTGCGAAAGTCGAGCCAGGGCTGAAGAATACACAGCCGGGAGACCGGTTCCAGTTCTTACGCCTTGGATATTTCTGTACTGATCCGGAGAGCACTTCGTCACACGTGATCTTCAACAGGACAGTGACCTTGAAAGACAGTTGGGCTAAAGAGAGGGAATCATAAAGGCGCATCAAAACGAATTATAGAATACACGTTCTGATACATCAGCCCAGAGGTTGATTTTACCCTTGAAGGTGGTCACCGCATCATAGACCTTTCTGCTCAATGGATCTGAAGCTGCCAGTTCCTCGATGACCTGAGCAGAGATCTCACGTAATCGCGAAAGCACTTCTGGCGGAAATGCACGGATTTCCACTTTTGTCTCAGCACGGATCTTGGCGAGATATTCTGCATTCCTCACTTCCATTTCCGAAAGCATCCACGCATTCAGACGCGAGGATGCAGCACGGATGATTTCCTGAAGATGTATTGGCAGGCGCTCAAATTTCAGTTTGTTCACAAAAATCTCAAGGACAGTTCCGGGTTCTTGCCATCCGGGATAATAATAGTATTTGGCAATCTGATGAAATCCCATGAGATAATCATGATATGGACCAATCCATTCTGTCGCATCGATCACGCCACGCTCAAGGTTGGTATAGATTTCGGCTCCTGCAGTTAAGACGGCAGTACCACCTGCGCGGTTGAGCACATTACCACCGAGACCCGGGATACGCATTTTCAATCCTCGCAAATCATCAATAGTGTTGATTTCGCGATTAAACCAACCTCCCATCTGCATACCCGTATTTCCTGCAATCAATGGGAGAAGATTAAACGGTGCGTAGACTTCTTCCCATAGTGCCATTCCACCACCACTCGTGAGCCAGGCATTCATTTGTTGTGCATTGAGTCCAAAAGGAATAGAAGCAAAGAATTGTGTAGCTGCCGATTTACCTGCCCAGTAGTATGAAGCGCCGCTACCGATTTCAGCGGTGCCGCTACTCACCGCATCAAATGCTTCGAGAGCAGGGATGAGTTCTCCACCTCCATAGACTTTGATCGTGAGTTGGCCCGCAGACATTTGTTCAATCCATTTGGCAAACTTGTTACACCCTTCACCTTGTACGGGAGAGTTTGGTGCCCATGTGGTCACCATGTTCCAACGAAACTCTTGTTGACGGGGAGAAGGGTCATTGAGCTCGTCTTCATGCCCTGCTGTCTTACAGGACGCCAGTCCCATTGTACCTCCAATTGCTGCAGCGCCAAACAGCCGAACGAAATGCTGCCTGGTTAAGGTTGTCGTCTTGATTTGTCTTCTGTCAGTCATAAAACATTTTTACTCTGTCAGTAAGCATGACAAAAGTATTCCTTATTCTATTGGGTTAGTTATATTTGGACATAAACTCAACCTATGTATCGTTTATTCATTGTTATTCTGCTCAATGTACTTTGTTCCCTGACATGCATTGATCTGAGAGGACAGTCGCTCAATGTACTGCGGGAAATTCCTTTTCTGTCTAAAGCGTGTGGCCGTATGGGAATGTTTGCTGTGTTCGATAGTGTCACAAACCGTGATGTGGTATTGATGGATTCTGATGACGGCAGATTTCTTTCAACCATGTATTGGGATGGTGAGAAAATGGTCGTGGACAAGGCACGGTTGTTGCGCATCACAAATGTCATATTCTCTGACGGTCGCCTCTTGTATGAGGATATTGATCTTGATGGGACAAAAGAGTTGTTTTTTAATGATATGAATGATATCGTCGTTCGTATTGATCCAAATACGCTTGAGGTGATGGATACAATCCAGATCACTTCTCCATTCTCAGGATTTTCAGATCTGATTTTCGAAGACCCTGATCAGGATGGACATTTTGCGTGGTATTGCGTAGGCAATAGCATGTATGTGTTTGATTCAGCATTTACATTCCTCTATGATGCCGGTGAGTCTTTTGAGGCCGAGGAAATCATGAGAGGTCAGTTTGATGCTCTCCCAGGTGTTGAACTGGCTCTCCTTCAGAATAACTCTAAGGTATTGATCATTGATGGAAGCACATTTACTCTTAAGAATGAAATTCAGATCGGATTTAATCAGGCTGTTGATCAATATGACTTTGATGGCGATGGTATTGACGAGATTGTTGTGCTTTCATCGAATCCTGAAGTCCGGTTCTATGATGCTGTCACCGACCAGATCAAGGCTTTGATTTCACTGGAGAGTTCAGGAGACCAAATGATCATCGGTGACCTGACCGACCATCCGGGAGATGAACTATTCATTGTAGGAGGGTCGTTCGACACATGGTGTTATGGATTACCCAATCGCAACTTACTCTGGGTTGGAGAAACCTATAGAGGGGAAATGTTCAATGCTGTAAGCGGTGACTTTACAGGTACGGGAAAACGCGATCTGTTCATCTCCGAAGGGGCTAATTCAAGCGCGTATGACGAAATCGGCCTGATCGATGGGCAGACCGGAGAACGCACTTACAGGCATGCGCATCGATACGAGGCATCGCTTGTCGGCCAAGTGAACAGGACTCACGGTCATGAGCTGATCATGCACTATGAACGTGGTTTGTCTGTGGTTGACAAGGAGCGTATAGGCTTCATTGGATATGATGACCAGGGTTTGGGTAAAGAAATAGATATCGACGATATTATAGGAACTTCCAACACCACGATCGTGGCAGGAGCGTTTCGGGCAAAGAATAAAGTGGATCTCGTGTTCGGAGACAGTCCTTCGCTATTGCGCATCTTCGATTTGCAGAAAGGATTGATCCATCAAACGATCCCATCGGTAAATCTCGCAACAGCTTGGGCGCATGACATAGATCAAGACGGTCTCGACGAACTCGTTGTTGCACGCACTGATCGTTCTCTGATCGTATTCAAAGCTCTGGACGACGGCCAGTTTGTGGATGTCTTCGTTTCTCTGCCTTCACTCGTCAGTCAGGCAATTGTAAACCTCGAAATCATACAGGCAGATTCGGATGCTGAGAAAGAACTCGCCTTCAATACCAGGCGTGGGGCATTCCTCTATGACCTGCAGACACAACTTTTTGTTTTTGATACTCTAGTGTCGTCTACTGCAGCTGACATCGTCGATATTGACGTTGCCGATGCCAATGGAGATGATAGACCTGATCTTGTTCTTTTGTCAAAAGATCGCATCAGGATACTCGACGTTGAAACCGGTGACCTCCTGTGGGCAAGTTCTCCTTTTGCTATCAAAAGCCCGGTATCGATTGATGTAATCATGGCCGATGGCGCACCGCATTTTATTGTCTTCGCTGAAGAAGTTCAGTTGTATTCATTGGACTCACCCGATGCAATATGGCGCAGCCCACCGTTAAGTTCAGAAAACATGGGCTTGTACAATCCACTATTCAATGACTTTGACGATGATGGCGATTTGAATATCCTTGTGCAGTCACCATACGGCCTGTTTGAGTTTGAATGTGACGCGAGCATTGCAGCAGGAGAACCTCTTCTTGTCACGGGTCATTTTCCCGGACAGATGCAAGATGGATTTCCTTTAAATGGTACTATCACAATCGAGTTTAATGACACTCTTCTGCAGGCCAATGAGCTAGAAGGAATGATCAACATCAATGCGTTTGTAAATGGCGATGTACCAATTCTCCTTGAACGTGTCATTGGTCCGCAGTTCAAGATCAAACCCATGTCAGGTCAATGGCCTGCGGAAGACAGTCTTTCGTTGACCATCTCAGGTCTTTTACATGGACATCAGAAAGGATTTCTCGATGGGAATAACAGTGGCGTCGCACAAGGTAACTCCGCCGATGATTTCATTTTAACGTTCAAGACTTCATCCATAATAGATACGTTCGGTCCGGTGTTGAGTCTTATCACTGCGGCAAAGGATACGCTTGTACAAGGAGTCACACATGTGCTCAGAGTTCAGATTGCCGATTCATCTGAGCAACATGGATTGATTGCCGGTCTCTTGATAGGAGTAGACAGCATTGCACCTGGATCATCGTTTATGATCGAAGCTCCGGTTGATTTTGTGTTTGACGAATCGACAGAACAGGCGGACATCGCAATACGTACAACTATCCTGGATCCCGGGAAGCATACCTACCTGCTTCAGGGTTTTGATGACAATGGGAATGCTGGTACAATTATGACGCTGGCATTCGAAGTGATTGCAGATGATCCGGATGCGGTACGACTCGCGACTTACAATCTGCAGCATACTGGATCGGTCACCAGCGTACACAGCATTCCCTATGTGCTTGAATGGGATTACAATATCGAATGTCAGTTCTGCATGCCGAGAGTACCGGTGATTTGGGATGGTATGGCAGTTGTAGGCGAACGTGATTTTGGCGAGAGTAAACTTTTCTTTCTAGATCTTCCTCAGCAGACAGTATTTGACTCTATTTTGTATGACGCCCTGTCACAGCCATCCGTATTCAATGGTCAGCTTTACTACGCATTCGGAGAAACCAATGGAGATGCCTTTGTATCCAGTGTTGATCTTGTGTCTGAGAATGAAAACTGGCGGACTGGATCTCAGGTGCAAGGAATCGAACAGAATAGCCCGCTTGCGATTGACGACCGATTGTTGATCGAGGATGGGATGTTCGGAGGTATTTCATGTCTGGACAGATGGACAGGAGAATTGCAATGGTTTCATACTTTGCCGCAGACGAGTTCATGGAGTCCTGTGATTGACAGAGATACTGTGCATTTATTCGTGAACGGGTATTATTTCAAGGCTACCTTGTCGGGAGAGCTCTTGCATTACGAGAGGATAGTCTCAGATTTTGAGCCCGGTCTGACATGGTCCGCAAACATTCTTGATACCATCGGGAATCAGATTTTGTGGATGGGTAATCAGGGCTTGTATGCTTTTGACCTGCGGACCGCTGAATTACGTTGGGTTTTTGAAGAGGACTTTCAACAAGAAAACCCGGTTTTAGCAAATGGGCGCGTGTATGCCTTTGTTCGTAATGAAGTGTTTGCTGTCAATAGCGCTACAGGTGACTTGATAAAAAGCATCGAAATGGATCAGGAGGTCAGATATGCGCCCGTGCTCTTGAATTCCCACCTCTTGGTACCTCTTCAGGACAAGATCGTGGCACTTGATCATCTTACATTGCGTCAGGTGTGGGAGTTGCCTTTGTCCGGACAATTGGCCTTCTGGAAAGACAAGCTCGTGATTGCGGGTTCAAAAAGCATATCCGTATATCGAGTAACTGATCAGTGTTATGTTTTTTCGGAATTATCGGATACGCTCTGTTTTAGTGATACGCTTACGATCGGTGATAATGACTATGTGAATGCAGGTCAATATGCGGATACCCTTCAATTGAGTATGATGGATTGTGATACGATCTATCAGCTCACGTTGACTGCAAATCCAAAAATTGTATTGGAGTTCAGCACTATCTATGCGGATAATTGGAATAATAATGGAAGCATCGAAGTATTTGTGACCGGTGGAAGCGGTGAGTTGAGTTATCTCTGGAGTAATCAGGCGACGTCTCCGTTCATTCAAGGTCTTGATGCTGGACCATATACTCTGACTGTTTCCGATGCTATCGGCTGTTCTACAGTTTTTGAGTTTGAAGTGCCAGTGAGTGCAGCGATCAATGAAGTGGACTCGGCTGAGCGCTTTTTTGTGATGCCGAATCCTTTCATATCCGCGATCCGTGTGAAGTTACCTGAGAAAGTAATCAATGACCGCGATCTCAAACTGACGATCTTTGATCTTTCCGGCAGGCTAGTCTTTGAATTGTCCTATCCGATTCCTGATGAGATTTCGTTGATGTCCGGAATACGGCCGGGAATGTATCTTCTACAAGTCACTTCAGACCACAGTGTGTTGACCAAAGGCATTGTGAAATTGGAATAATGTTGGTAGGGTGTATGACATTTTGCAGGTTGCCTTGTATTTTAAAAAGGGAAGCTGGATTCCGGAGCATCAGCGGACGGGAGATTGGTAATCTAAAAATGAATCTGCATTTTTTATACACACTTGGGAAGTTACAAGGAAGTGGCTTGCGGTATGAATCAAAATGGTAGTATATAAGTTATAAGTTATATACTCTGAAATTAGTTAAACTCTATATCTGTTTCCACCACCTATTCAACATGATGGGTAAATTCCGCTTTTGCAAACACTGAATTTTTACTCCTGCTGCCACTTTGTACTTTTGCAGCGATCATTTACAAATACACTCCCCAATGAAAGAAGCTCAGGCTCTCAATGGCGTTGCAGATTTCCATAGCGCCTTTCGTCTCCCCATCCTGGATGAACCAACTGTCCCCGATACGGACCGTTGTGCACTCCGTATCAATCTCTTACAGGAGGAACTCGATGAACTTAAGGAAGCGATTGCAGCGAAAGACATTGTCGCCGTAGCCGATGCCTTCTGTGATCTTCAATATGTCCTTTCCGGTGCGATCCTCGAGTTTGGATTAGGCGAGAAGTTTGCAGACTTGTTTGCAGAAGTGCAGCGCTCGAACATGAGCAAGGTCTGTGAGACGCGCGAAGTTGCTGAGGAAACGGTCGTTTATTATAAAGAAGCAAAGAACACAGAAGGCTATATCACAGAGCAAGGCAATCAATATCTTGTCTATCGTGCCTCTGATCACAAAGTACTGAAGTCTGTAAAATATTCGCCCGCAGATTTAGACTCAATTTTAACCCAGGATTAATCGGAAATCATTCACCTCTTAAGGTATTTATCATTCAGCCCGACACCTGCAAGGATCATTGGCTTGATCTTCTGAATACGGGTGACTTTCGTCTCGGCTTGCTTTGCGCTGGCGATATACTCGGCATAATCTTTCTGTTTGCCAGGAGTGAGTTTCTCAAAAGCAGTTTTCAGTTTTAATGAAGCGGACAAAGCTGTTTTCAATTCAACCGGCAGGAGTGGAGCTTTCCTGATCGGCTTGGCGGCCACAATGCGTATTCCTTTTTTCTCATTTTCAATTGCCTCATTGAGGTAAGTGAGGAGTAAAGGTTTGTCTATATCCGCTTTTGATGTCATCTGCCATTGACGCATCGCTTTCGTTTTGCCTTCCTGTGCATTCATGAGTTTTTCATGCTTGTCAGCGAGCAGACCTCCCTGAAAAAACCACAGTCCAAAATGCTCTTTGAACCCTGCGATACCCACTACATTCTTTCCTTCATAGGTATACACGGGTCCGCCCCACTTGATCGTTTCCTCTAAACCCGTTGAAAGAATAATTTTTCTCAGTGTTTTCAACTCGCTGCTGAAGTTTAGTGCAGAAAGAATTTCGTCTGCCGTTTTTGTTGTTTTCATTTCCACGCTTTATAAATAAAAAAATGCCCTCGTTTTCCTTCGCCTTCGCCTTCGCCTCCAGCCTTTCTCTAAAATTCCCACAACACCTGTGCTTTCATATCCGTCCTTATATTCCCCATGATCAGATCATTGCCACTCCCAATCTCATCGCGATCGGTATAACGGGTTTGAGCTAATCGTAATTCCAGAGAGACATGTCGGACCCCGCGATAGCGGAGATTCAGATAATAACGCACTCCGCGATACGCATACGCCGGGATGTAAAACTGATTCACAAGATCATTTTCATACGCATAGATCGCAGAGTTGAAGCTATCGGTATCAAACAATGCGAGTCGCGTCGTAAATGAAAAATCAGAACCGATGGGTTTGAAAAGGACATCCTGAAAAAGTACAAAACCGGTTTCTTCAGGAAGGGTATGCTCTCGAAAGAAAATACCTTCTATTCTGCTCCTGAGTTCCAAAGACGGTGTCACCTTGTATGCAAAATGCACTCTGACCTGATGTTTGCGTTGCTCCACAAGAGGATCAAAGTGCTCATCATTACCGGTGAGATTCTTTTCCTTGAGCTCGTGCCGATACTGAGCATAGAATTCAAAGCTTCTCTTCTTCCGATAGGTCAATCGCACAAGTTGCTCTTGTCCGACACTTGGAGCATCCACATTGAATCTCAACCACGGATGTCTCCAGATATCCGCATATGCACTCAGTGTCCATTGAATGGTCGGACGCACTTCAAGGCCAAAATACAGGCCATGTTCATTCTCACCGGAAGACGTCTCAGCAAAGGGCGTCGCACCAAGATGGTGATAATCTCTCGGCAACCACCGACCTAGCAAGGCAATATCTGCCCGCCGGTGCACGCCGATGAGAAGGCCATTGACAGATGCAAGCGCACCATTATCACTCATCGCCGTTTCGCCAAAGAAATGGATATTGCGATACAGGTATGTATAATCTATGCTCATATTGAGTAAGGAAGTACCCTGGAAACGATAGATATTGTACAATTCTTCTGCACGCTGGAGAGGACTGCTGAGATGATGATAGACTGCATGCAGACCACCGCGCAATCCATTGCTCCGGTATTGTACTGAAGCCCCGGCAACCTGATGCGTGATTTGTTTTTCATCCGCGATCTCAGATACCGTCCGATGCAATCCGCTCAATTGCAAGGACGTGAAGGACTGTTCGATAAACGGTTCACCTCCGGTGTCAAACGTATCGATCTGCACATTCGCATCCCGTTTCCTGGAAGATGCGAAGACTGTAAGTTGGGTACGGGACCCCGGATTGATCGTGATCGCTGCACCACGCAGGAAGTCGTATTCATTGACGGAAGCGAATGGTCGAATGGCATAACCGCCTTTCTTGATCTGGGTGACAAAGGCGCTTTTTCCCACACCATATCCGGAATGCATGATGATGCCCTGACCAAGATTGATGTTGAAGTCACCTATCGCAAGGCGAGGCATCCATCGCCGGTAGTTGTGCAGAAAAAAATGGGCCGAATAGAAATCGAAACCATGCGTGTTGCTTCCTGAGAAGAATTCCTCTCCCGGATCTTTTTCCATCGTAATCCCATAACTCAACCTGTTCTCGTTACGATGCCTGTACCTGAGATATACCCGGTTTGGATCACCGAGATAGCGTGGCGCGCCTTCAGCATCTGGTGTAAATCCATGCTGCTCCTGGAGAGTCCGGCTCCATCGCATTGCGAGCTGATGATCTCCATGAAAGAGGATCGATTTCAGGGGTTGTCGCAAGTCCCATAGATCTCCATCTACACCGACGAAGGGCCGGATTCTTCTTATGAGTTCGATATCAAAACCGGGAACAGACTGCAGCTCATAGATAGAAATGAGAGGACCGACAGCCTGAATGTGTGAGCGAAGAGCAAATAAATGACCATCCGAAAGCAAACCCATGCTGACAAAATCCCCGAGGTCATCTTCATTAAGATCGGCGGGATGATCGAGATACCCGGTCAGCCTTTCATATGTCGCATCGTAGTCAAAATCTCCTTCGCGCTCAAGATCCTGGATGACCTGTTCAATGATGTCTGCAAAAGGATCGGTGTCAATCTGAGCGACAAGTACCTTGCTCATCAGAAGAAAATAAATCAACGAGCACAGCCACTTCAAGCCAATGCGCCCAATTGATTTGCAATTCCGCATGGCTGTAAAACTATTGATTTCTCGATTTCGCCGCATGCCGTCAGGGTGACCAGGAACTCTTGACTTAAAACATGGAGCAAAATGTTATTTCGTGCCGCTGGCCCTCTCTTAAAAAAAAGAGAGGGTTTGGGTGAGTTAGATGAAAGCAAACGAAATAACTTTTTGCGACAACTTCTTAAACTTGAATTCTCGGTCAGCCTTCCGTGTGGCATCCCTTTTGGGGCAGGCAGATGGCGTCTTCACTTGGTTAAGCCACTTAACCAAACTGTCAAAAGCAAACAGCTAAAAGCGAACAGCCAAAAGCCTTTTTGATTTTCAAATAATTCTGCATACATTTGGTCACCAGCCTGTTATTCTGATTCTTTTCCTCCGGCTGGTATTCCTCTTTTCCAGCAAAGTTTTTAGCTTGTCCCTTTGAACATTGTTCATTCAGGAAACAACTAAAACTTTGATGATATGAGGATTACACAATTACTTCTGACTCTTTTCACCGGCTTACTGATCACGCATACTGGTATCCAGGCTCAAAGCTATCGGGCATTGCTCACGGGGAGGGGAGAAGTACCCCCTGTCTTGACTGCTGCGTATGGAGAAGTCAGTGCGGAACTTGTCGGTGATACATTGACGCTCTCCGGATATTTTCGTGACTTGACAGGAGAGTTAGCGGTGAATGTCGCCGGCGGATCACATATCCATTCCAACTACGCAGGCCGTAATGGAGGGATTGCCCATGCATTGAAGATATCTGTTGATTCCACCTTGCATAACGGGACATGGGATGCAGACTCTAACCGGGTTGTCCTCACACCCGAACAGAAAGAAGCGCTTGCGGAGCGCGCCTTGTATGTCAATGTGCACTCAAGTGTCTCTCCGGGCGGCGAAATTCGCGGTCAACTCATGCCTTTAGCGGATGCGTATTATGCGACCAACCTTGCAGGGAGTTATGAAAATCCCGCCGTTCTTTCACGTGGACGCGGTGCATTGGTTTTGGATCTCCAGGCAGATACTCTCACGATCAGCGGAACATTTAATGCATTGGGTTCGCCCTGGAATGGAGGGATGCATCTTCATCTTGGCGCTGCCGGACAAAACGGCCCTGTATCTATTCCGATTGTCGCTATCGCAGATTCTACAGCATTGAATGGGGTCGCGCGTGCGGCAGACAATAGAGTGACACTTACCCCGGAACAAAAAGCAGCCCTTGCTGAGCGTCGTATGTACGCCAATGTCCATTCGATGAGTTTTGGGGGTGGTGAACTGCGTGGGCAGGTGACAAGTGTGGCTCTTGCTGTGTTCAGAGGTCATCTATCGGGTATGAATGAAATTCCCTTTGTTCCATCTCGTGCCGGTGGAATGGTCATCGCAGAACTCGGTGCCGATTCAACAATTACTGTCAGTGGTTCTTTTGTTGGCATTGCGAGTAGAGTAGCCACGGATGTTGGAGGAGGGGCGCACATCCATCTTGGAGTTGCAGGCAGGAACGGAGGCATTCAATTTCCGCTGAATAGCGATCTCAATCCTGACAGTACGGGTGGTGTCTTTGCAGCAGACAGCAATACATTCAAGCTCAATGCAGCGCTGCACACGTCTTTATTCGGTCGAAGTCTGTATGCCAATGTGCACTCCAATACAGTGAGGTCAGGTGAGATACGTGGACAATTACTCCCGGAAAGTCAGATGGTATTCAATGCAAACCTCAGTTCCGTGGCCAGGATTCCTGCTGCGCGCGGTCCTGCTGCAGGCCTGATAAAAGCGGAGCTCAATGGAAATCAACTCACGCTCACTGGGTCATTCTCAGGATTGACGAGTGATGTTGACACAAGCAGCGGGAGAATAGCGCATCTCCATCTCGCCCCGACCGGTGCAACAGGATTGGCAATAGGTCAACTCAATCTCAGATTCGATGCGGGGAATCTCACGCAGGCCATCCTTGGACCAAATACTTTCATGCTCACTGATGAACGTGTCACTGCACTTCTGGCCCGTGGTATTGCTATTGATGTGCATGCATTGCGGGCTGCAAGTGAAATAAGAGCTCAATTATTGCCGGAAGCCCCGACCTATTTCTTCGCATCTCTCGCAGGAGGCAATGAGTCGAATCCTGTGAAATCCGGAGCAGTTGGTCAGTTGATATTAGAATACCAACGAAATGGCGCCACTACTGCCAGCGGTTCATTCCACGACCTCCAGGGAGAACTTGCGACAAACATCGCAGGTGGCGTACATATCCACGGCGGATGGAATGGACAGAATGGGCCGGTGTTGATCCCCATTGCAACGGAAGCCGCCCCTGATTTGCATTCGGGTGTGTTCGTCCCGTCACAAAACACGTTCCAGCTCTCAGCGGGCAGACAGGATACCTTGTTTGACATGGGACTATACGTCAATGTGCATTCGTCCTTCTCTCCGAGCGGTGAAATACGTGGACAACTCTTACCGGCCGCAACTGCCCATTTGAATGCTGTGCTTCGTCCGATGAACGAAGTGCAACCGATTACAAGTGCAGCACATGGTTCTGCAAGTGCTATCCTCTCAGGAAATATCTTGCGGGTCACAGGCTCTTTTGCCGATCTCGCTGGTGACTTCGCTCCAAACATTGCAGGAGGATCCCATATTCATAATGCACGGGCAGGCTTTAACGGTGGAATCTCGGTTCCATTGAAAACACGTGTGGCCGGTGATCTCAAGTCGGGAATCTTCCGGGCTGATACCGCATATATGCTCATGCCGGATCAAGTGCAGGGTGTGTTAAACGGAAGTATGTATGTCAATGTCCACACGACAATGCATACCGGTGGTGAACTTCGCGGACAGATATTAAGCAGCTTCAATACATTCCCGAATGCTTCAAGCGAGATCACGCAGCCAATCCCAAACACAACTGTCACTGTCAGTAGCAATTCTTTTGAGACCCTGTTGATTTCGTGGACCGCATCTTCGGATCCGACAGGAACCAGTGATATGGATTCCCTGGCCTACATCGTCCAGGTCACTCCTGATCCGACCTTCAACCTCATCCCGATACAAGTCAATACGGCCAATCAACGCGAGTTCAACGTACTCACGCTCGCATATATCGATACATTGCTTGCGAATTTTGGAATCCCGATTGGATTTCCCTTATCCGTAAACGCACGTGTCATTGCATCGGATGGATCATTGCAGAGTACCGGAGAGGTCTTCTCATTTACCCTGCTCAGAGAGCCGCCTTCGGCAGTGAAGGAATTGCCGGCAGGATGGTCATTCGATGTATACCCGACGCTGACGCAACAAGAAGTCAATGTAGAGATCACCGCACCAAATGCATCGGATATAGGTGTGACTCTGATCTCTGTGAATGGTGAACAAAAATTTGTTCAGGAAATTGAAAGAGCAGGCGGTGATGTCTATCACACCTCACTTGATTTGACTTCCTGTGCTCCGGGATTATGGATTGTCGGGTTGATGGACCATGGGAGGTTGATCGGGCAACAGAAAATACTGGTCGTGAAATAGTGTTTTTTCTGATTGGATTAAGTTTACAGAAGAAAGCCCTGCGGTCGTGGGGCTTTTTTTATTGAATAAGTCTGTGCGCGATTCAAAGTAAAGCAGTTGGTGTCTTTTGACTGGCATAAAGGATGTTCCAAAAAATATCAGGAATAAGACAATTTTTTTATTTATGGGTTAAATCTGTACAGATTTAGTTAAATGTCGTGTACATGACAAAAATTTTATATACAGTTGCTTGACTCACACTTTGAAACTCACACCATGAGTTCAAGATCTCAGATCATTTAGGAAATGTGCGCGTTCGTTTCGCAGATCTCAATGGTGATGGAGAGATCAACGTCGTAGATGAAGGGCCGGGACAAGAGAAAGAAGTACTTGGTTCATATCATTACTATCCCTATGGAATGGAAATGCCCGCCCGGCCGAAGACCGTTCGGACGGGGAGGGAATCTTCCATCCAGAAGATCTCGTTGACAATATGTACAGATACAACGGGATTGAGTATCTTGGTCATCAAGGTTTAAACGTAAGCCTGGCAACGCCTTGTTCTGAGCTTGCCGAAGGATGGAGGACGCATGATGTTTACCTGTCGGAGGCATGGCGGCCATCGGACGGTGGTGGCAAGTGGATCCGGCTGCTGAGTCAATGTATGGATATAACCCATTTAATGCGATGGGGGATAATCCTATCAGTTATAATGATCCGGAAGGAGATTTTATCCCGGCATTGCTTATTGGGGCTGCCATAGGG
>DATDQA010000317.1:0-49798 GCA_035292505.1 Saprospiraceae bacterium
CTAACCGTGAACAAAGTTTAAATCTGTCAATCTTGGGCCTAGCTTCTCCGTCTAGGAAAGGAAACTATGTGCCCAGTATAGACAAAAGCCAAAAAAAACAAAAAAAATCGCTCAAACGCTTGGAATGCAACATAAGAGGCAAGTCTCGATTTGATTGCACCGAGCAGAGTTGATTTAACCGACTTCACTATCCCAGTCTTTACAATCGCACCATTCCTCCCCGAAAGGGCACTGTTTCGGTTCATAACTACAAAACTCGACACCTATGTTTCCACGGGTCATCACGAACGTTGGTTCACACATCCGTGTCAGCAGAAGAGGATACAGTACACGACCGGACACGTGTTTCGGGACTACAGGTGTGAAATTGTATGCCGCCCATAGCCTGCACAAGGCAGATACTATTCCGTTGAGCTCGGCATCGGTCATTCGATCCTCAGACGGAAATTGCTCCGGCTTGAAACCAAAATGATAATACATATCCTGTCTGGCAGGCGGTTTTTCGTCTCGCCATTGCTCCATCTCCGCTGTACCGCGTTCGAAGTCCAGGTTTTCTGTCACTTGCTCAGATTCAGATGACATCAAGGTCTGTTGTTCTATTACCTCCCATTCATCCTGGGAAGTCAAGAGCAAACGAAAATTGTCTTTAAGTGTAAATCGATTTTATCGGCATGCTTTGAAAGCTGGTATGCTATTGCATAGGATTTTGTTTTCGATCTTTGAATGAATGATTTAGTCTAGAAAGGTATTCCTGATTTGCGGTATGGAAAACAGCAAACCGCCTTGGTTCGATAGTGCGTTGGATCAGCATCTGACGAGGGCATATACTGCGCTCGGCCTGACAAAAAAAGAGGTATATGGCTGCCAGATTAACGGGATGAATTCTTTAGGTGATCTTCTTTCCTATTATCAGAAGCATCGAACCTTTCTGAATTTACGACATATCAGTCCTGGTTTTAATCTAACATTGATTGACGCATGCAAACGATTTGTTTCAGATGATGGATCAATAAAATATGAGAGTTTTGATTTCAATCAATTGGATATGGAGAGCATTTGGAAACGAAAGAGATTCCTGGACAAGGCAGCCGCCACTGAAGTGAATGAAGAATTTCTCCGGTTAGTGCTAGCTAAGTTATCGCCCCAACTTTCTACACGTGCACAAAACGTGATAGACAGAATGAAAACAACAGAGGGTAGCGGTCTTGTTGAGGCTTTTCATCATCTATGCACAAGGTATCCTGATTTTACCATGTTTTACTATTGCGGTCGAAAGACTTCGCAGGAAATTGTGAGATTCTGTGATGCTGTCGTAGGACGGGTGGGGGTCAATGCTGAAGATATCGAATTCGAGCAAATCGGTTTTCAAATTGGAAAATTTCTGCGGAAAGGAACTGATGAGATCACACAGTATCTTATTCGACAACAGACTGAATATAACAATCACGCTTTTCCCATTGTAAATTTTATCGCATTTCTTTTTCAAAACAATTTTCTAATCGATGTACGTGAGGCGTTGCTGCTAAAGTATCGCTATCCAATCTTCTTACAGGTAAACTTTGAAACTTATGAGCAACTTGGGCAGAGGCTTGGGATTACGAGAGAACGTGTAAGGCAACTCTGTTTACCACAACGACTCATCGCATCTTTTTGGCACAGGATCGGGGCAGTGATCAATTTTCTCGGCCCAAATCGGATAGATATCAATATGTATGGCCTCGACAAAGAAAGGCCGATTCTTATCATTGACGAGCATGTCGCTGGGCTGATCAATAAACAATCCGGAACTGACTTTACACCTTCATTTCTGACAAAATTGTTCTCATTGGCTATTCCCGCGAGTGCTTGTTTTTTCTGCAATAATGAGACAGGAGAATATAGGTATATCATGCGCAATGATGCATTGTTACGATTCGACTGGCATACATGGTTGGTTGAGCTAAAGAACCGGATCCGTCTTTTGAGAAATGAAGATCTGGTCATTGACCTGCATCACGAAATTTTGCTCTACACAAATATTGATGTGAAGGAAGTATGTCATTTGCTTTTGCTGAATGAATTCAATATTGCTGTCGATGATACAGGTGTCTTTACCGTTCCAAAACCCGAACCGAAATATCAGCATGACAAGCTCTACCACATTTTGAAGGATGCAGATACCGAATTGCATGTAAATGAGATCTATCGGCGTAGCCAGATTGTATTTCCGGAGGAGTTTCAGGATGTGAAAACCATACGTGGCAAGCTGACCCATCACAAGAATCTGTTTATGCTTTGTGGAACCAGTACGTATGGTTTAAGAGAATGGGAAGATCGACAGCATATCAAAGAGGGTACAATCAAGAAACTCATCATTGACTTCCTTGAGATATCTGAAGAACCAGAACATTTGTACTCCATCGCGCGGCATGTATTGAGATTTCGACAGACTACAATGCAGAGTATTGCCGGGATAATTGATAGAGACAACTCAGGATTGTTGATCAATCTTATGAATGGTTTTATTGGGCTAAAAGCAAAAGAAAATGGATATCGTCCTGAAAGATACAGACGTATACCAGGTCAAATGTCAGACTATATTGAGAGAAGATACATCAATCGACAGACATCAAGTGTGAATATGCAGTTGCTTGTCCAGGCAATTGGTCGTGATTTTGGCCTCAAGCCGATTCAGGTTGAATATATCATAGATAAAAATGTCCAAAAAGGAAAATGGTACATTGAAGATGAAGTATTGTTTATAAACAAATCTCCCACATAGAATCCTTGGTGGATGTTGAAGCGAACACACAATTGACAATTGAAAATCAGGAATTTAAAATCCAATCACCACTTCCCACCTCTCTTGTCAAAACGATCCTGTTTCACATCAATCGACTTGAGTTTGTATGCGCGTTCTTCTTTGTCACGCAGGGATGCGCCAGGTGGTTCCCACATGTTGATCATAGAAATAAATTGATGATTGAGGACATCTTTATGACATGAACGAGGAGATGCAGGGAGTTTTCTGAACAGACATTTGATTGATGGAAAAGATGCTTTCTTTGCATCAGGTAATAAAATCAAATGTCATGAGACTAAAATTTATTTATTTGGGAGTAATGGCGCTATTCCTCATCACAAAATCACAAGCGCAAGACACTCCCTGGGACACACTATCCAAAAGCGTGACCAAAATTCAGTCGGATCTTGCTGCACTGAAGAAATTAAAAATCTCCGGCTACATTCAGGCACAGGCACAGATTGCAGATTCAAGCGGAATCGCATCCTTTGCGGGAGGAAATTTTAATACCAACACTGACAATCGTTTTATGGTGAGGAGAGGCAGATTAAAATTTACTTACGATAATAAAATGTCGCAATATGTTCTTCAGATTGATGTCACCGAAAAAGGGATAGGTATTAAAGATGCTTACGTCCGTTTTACTGAACCATGGGCAAAAGCCTTCCAGGCAACAATAGGAGTTTTTGATCGTCCGTTTGGGTTTGAAATTGGCTATTCATCTGGCAATCGCGAGACTCCTGAACGTGGAAGAATGTCGCAAACGATTTTCCCGGGAGAAAGAGAACTCGGAGCAATGCTCACTTTTCAAATGCCGACGAAATCTAAACTTCATTTTCTGAAAATTGACGGTGGAATGTTTAACGGAGGCGGGCCGACCGCAAGTGATTTTGATTCTCAGAAAGATTTCATCGGTAGAATACATGCTGATAAATCCCTGAAGGAAAGTAAAATTAAGCTAGAAATGGGGGTTTCCTATTATTACGGTGGTTGGAGACAGGGAACAAGTAATGTATATTCTGTATCTGCTGATGCTCTTGGCTTGTCAGCATTCCTTCAGGATAAAGACACAACCAACTATGGTGCAATTTCCAATCGTACCTACACAGGCGGTGATTTACAATTATCCATAAAATCGAAAATTGGCACAACTACCCTGCGCGGAGAATACATCACGGGCGAACAACCGGGCACTTCTTCGACAACTGCAAGCCCATCCAGCCAGCCCACAACCGATACATACAGAAGGAACTTCAATGGGGCATACTTCTATTTTATTCAGGATATCATGAAAACGAAACATCAATTTGTTCTGAAATACGACTGGTATGACCCCAATACAGATATTTCAGATGATGACATTGGAAAATCCATAACCGCCCCATCGGGCAAATCGTTTTCCACGACAAACAAGCAGGATATTGCTTACTCAACTCTCGGTATCGGCTGGACCTATCACTGGGATGAAAATGTAAAGATTGTTGCGTATTATGACCTGGTGGTGAACGAAAAAAGCAAGAATCTTGCGGGTTATAGCAAAGATTTAAAAGACAATGTTTTCACACTGAGAGTACAGTATAAATATTAACATTGATTTGATCTTAACTTAATCTACACTTAACATAATGATAAAACAAAGTTAACATTAGGTCAACACCCTCTTAACACACATTCGTTTATTTTGCAGATTAAAGTCTCTGTAAAACAAGCACGTGCAAAATGAAACTTATCATTGATAAAGAAAAACATCTTGTCATTAAAAACAACGAAGAATTCTCATTGCCTAAAAAGGAGTTTATGATTCTGGATTTGCTCTGTTCTGTTCCAGGTAATGTCTATTCCCGTAAAGCGATATATGATAAGGTGTGGCGACGCAAATCCAAATCAAACGAGCGTACAGTGGATGTTCATATTTTTAATCTCAGAAAGAAATTTGGAAGTGAAGTCATAAGAACAATAAAAGGTGTAGGATATAAATGCACCTGCGAATAAAATAATAGAAATATAATAATTGCTAAACATGAAATCAAAAGTGTTCATTTCAATAATCATTTCCGCAGCCATTTTCATAATGTCCTGCGGAAAGAAAACAAGCGAAGACGGGAACAACAACAATGCTGACAGCACGCAGCTAAAGGGCTCCGTAAACATTGATGGTTCGAGCACCGTATATCCGATTACTGAGGCCGTTGCAGAGGAATTCAGGAAAGTTCAACCCGATGTAAAAGTCACGGTGGCGCTTTCAGGAACAGGTGGCGGGTTCAAAAAGTTTGGTCGCGGAGAAACGGATATAAACGATGCATCCCGGCCTATCAAAGAGGCGGAGGATGATTTGGCAACAGCACACAATGTGAGTTATGTAGGACTGATGGTGTGTTATGATGGAATGGCTGTAGTGGTAAATCCCAAGAATGACTGGTGCGACGATATGACTGTTGCTGAACTTAAAATTCTTTGGGCTCCTGAAGCACAAGGAAAAATCAAAAAGTGGAATCAGATCCGCAAAGAATGGCCTAATGAAGAAATTCACCTTTACGGTGCAGGGGTTGAAAGTGGTACTTACGATTACTTCACAGAAGTAATAACGGGGACAAGTCATTCCAGCCGCGGAGATTATACTGCGAGTGAGGATGACAATGTGCTTGTGCAGGGCATCGCTTCCGATAAATATGCGTTGGGATTTTTCGGTCTTGCATACTACGAAGAAAATATGGACAAGTTAAAAGTGATAGGAATTGATGACGGAAAAGATGAGAATGGAGCAGGACCCATTCTTCCTACCCTTGAAACAGTAAAGAATAAATCCTACGCTCCTCTTGGTCGTCCGCTTTTCATTTATGTGAACAGCACGGCGGGAAAGAGAAAGGAAGTCCAGGAGTTTGTACGGTTCTATCTTGAAAATACGAGCACACTTTCGAAAGAAGTCGGTTATATTCCAATGAGTGATGCTGAAACGGCAGCAGAAAAAGCAAAATGGGAAGATTTCATTAAGTCCCTCGCAGGCGTGCAGTAGTTCTTTTCATTGCAGTGCTTATTTGGTTAACCGTGCAGTGGAACATTCGGGATTAGGTGTTTTTAGGAAATGAGAGTTAAAGAAAAAATAATAGAGGGAATTTTAATGCTTTGTGCAGCCGTAAGCATACTCACAACGCTTGGAATTCTCTGGGTACTGATTTCAGAATCCTCCATGTTTTTTGCCAGAGTTCCCCTTAGCGAATTTCTTTTTGATACACAGTGGACTCCCCTTTTTGCTGATAAGCATTTCGGGATATTGCCTCTGGTAACCGGAACATTGCTCACTTCCTTCATCGCGGTTTTTGTGGCCTTGCCCATCGGTTTGTCCATTGCAATTTATCTGAATGAATATGCTCCAAGAAGTTTTCGCAAAACAATTAAGCCTATTCTCGAAATTCTTGCGGCAATTCCAACAGTGGTTTACGGTTACTTTGCCCTCATGGTAATTACACCTGCTCTGCAAAACATATTTCCTGATATGGCTGGTTTCAATGCGCTATCACCAGGAATCGTGATGGGCATAATGATTATACCTATGATTTCATCCCTTAGTGAGGATGCGCTGTACGCAGTACCTAAATCACTTCGCGAAGCATCGTATGGAATGGGCGCAACCCGTTTGCAGACTTCATTCAAAGTACTTGTCCCAGCTGCTTCGTCAGGAATTATTGTATCTATCATTCTCGCTATTTCGCGAGCGGTGGGTGAAACAATGATTGTGGCAATTGCAGCAGGACAACAGCCCCGTCTCACATTTAATCCCTTTGTACCTGTTGAAACTATCACTACGTACATTGTGCAGGTGAGTTTAGGCGATGTAGTACAGGGTTCGCTGGAGTATCAAACAATTTTCGCAGCAGGAGTTGCGCTTTTTTTACTTACATTTTTACTGAACAATATTAGTTATTTCATCAAGAAGAAGTTTCAGGAAAAATATGAATAAACGCATTGACATAAATCGAGTAAAAGATATCGCGTTCAAGTACTTCGGTATATGCTGTACGTTATTCGGATTAATCATGCTCGCTGTTTTTCTTCTCAGTGTTTTGAAAGAAGGACTTCCGCGTTTGAACTGGCAATTTTTCTCTTCATTTCCGTCGAGAAAACCTGAAGAAGCAGGAATTCTGATTTGCCTTCTTGGCACTATCTGGATAATGGTTCTTACAGCCTTTATCGCTGTTCCCCTTGGTGTTGCATCAGGAATTTATCTGGAAGAATACGGAAAGAAAAGTAAATTCGCCTCATTCATAGAAATTAACATTACTAACCTCGCGGGCGTTCCATCCATCATTTACGGTTTACTCGCACTGGAAATATTTGTGCGAATTCTTGGACTGGGAAAAAGCTTGCTTGCGGGAAGTTTAACATTATCACTTCTTATTCTTCCTATTATCATTGTTGCTACACGCGAAGCCGTAAAAGCAGTTCCTGGTTCAATCCGCGATGCATCTTATGCGCTCGGTGCCACCAAGTGGGAAACGGTTTGGTTTCAGATCTTACCTGCTTCTTCCGGAGGAATAATTACTGGGGTGATTCTCGCGATTTCCAGAGCCATTGGCGAAACAGCGCCTCTCATCGTAATCGGTGCAATGCTCTACATCACCACCGTTCCAACAAGTCCGATGGATGATTTTTCTGTGTTGCCGATCCAAATTTTCAATTGGCTTTCTCGCCCACAAAAAGGATTTATCATAAATGCAACAGCGGCGATTATTGTTTTGCTCGCAATCACTTTTATTATGAATGGAATTGCAATCCATCTTCGTAACCGATGGCAGAGAAAAGTAAAATGGTAAACGAATAATGGAGATGGAAAAATTAAAGACAGAAAATGTGAATGTTTACTATGGCAGTAATCACGTTATCAAGAATGTGAGTTTATCTATCCAACACAATACAGTAACCGCCTTCATAGGTCCTTCGGGCTGCGGAAAATCAACGTTCCTTCGGCTCATCAACCGTATGAACGATTACATTGAAGGATTTCGCAAAACGGGAGACATATTGATTGACGGAGAAGATATTTACGACAGGAAAGTGAGGGTGGAGGAATTGAGGAAAAAAGTCGGAATGGTTTTTCAGAAGCCCAATCCTTTTCCGAAAACGATTTATGAAAATGTAATCTACGGATTAAGAATTCAGGGGATAAATAGAAAATCCATTCTCGATGAAGTTGTAGAACGCTCGCTCAAACGAGCAGCATTATGGGACGAAGTAAAAGATAATTTAGACAAATCCGCACTCGAGCTTTCAGGTGGACAGCAGCAAAGAGTTTGCATTGCGCGTGCGTTGGCGGTTGAGCCTTCCATCATTTTGATGGACGAACCCGCTTCTGCACTGGATCCCATTTCCACTGCTAAAATCGAAGGGCTCATTTATGAATTAAAAAAACTATACACCATTATCATTGTAACGCACAACATGCAACAGGCGGGACGTGTGAGTGACAATACTGCGTTCTTTTACCTTGGGGAATTGATTGAATACAACGAAACAACTACAATTTTTACAAACCCCAAAGCTACACTTACGCAAAATTATATCACTGGAAGATTCGGTTAATTTCAATAAATTGCATCATAGACAAGAGTGCAAGGCAATTGTTAGAATCAAATACAAAGGACTCATTTTAAAAGATATATCATGACACATTTAGATGAGGAATTATATAGACTTAAATCAGAGATTATCTCCATGTGGAATCTCGTCATCCATCAATTACAAAAAACACAGGTCGCTCTGATATCGCTCGATAAAGATTTGGCTCGGGAAGTAATTGCCAATGAAAGGCGCGTGAATGGAATGGAATTGAAAATTGACCGCGACTGCGAAAATATTATCGCGCTCTTCAATCCAGTTGCAATTGATTTGCGTTTCGTGCTTGCCATTCTCAAAACCAACAACAACCTCGAGCGCACAGGAGACATCGCTAACGGAATCGCTAAATATATCACGAATTTGGACGTACCCTTAGAAGAAAACCTTCTTGAAGTCACGCAAATTCATTTAATGTATAAAGAAGCAATAGATATGCTCAAAGATGTGCTTGAAGCATTTGAAAAAGAAGATGCAAAACTCGCACGGAAGATTTTCATCCGCGATGAAAAGCTGGATACAATTAATTTAAAAGCAAGTAAGTTAGTTGCTGACTTCATCCGGGGTAATCCTGATAAAATAGAACAGGGTATTTATATTATTTCCGCTATCCATAAACTCGAACGTGTAGGAGACCAGTGTAAAAACATAGCGGAAGAAATTATCTTTTTTATAGAAGCAAAAGTCCTCAAACATACCTCAGGCAAGAAGTAAGGACAAATCGTGCCTTACGAAAAGCAACTTGTATTAACCACAACTTGATCTGATATCTCATGCAATAAAGGGCTATACAGTTATTGCGCCTCGGTTCTGGAATCCTCTTCTCTTGCCTACACCTCCTTTTTGTTGACTGATAGGAGATTGTCAATAGAAGATGATTCGCCCTTCCGCCCTTGAATCGAATCTAACTGTTTTTCATGAGCAAGATGCGTAGCGTCCCGGAATGTTTGCCAGGGAGTTTTACCATAGCTATATTTACTTGAAGAGATCTTTTCACATTGCACCAATTGACGATTTCGTAATTAATAAAGTAAAGTTGCTCTCTCACCACTTGCCTCCCTTTCGGTCAAATCGATCTTGACGGATATCAATCGCTTTTAATTTGTGTTCACGTTCAGTCATTTCCTGCAAAGACAATCCAAGTGGTTTAAGTAAATCACGGTCATTCATCCCAGGAGTCAGAATTTTACTATTCACCGGAAAGTAATCGAACCAACGATCACCTGATCGATCTGCGAGATGCATGACATCTATGAGATGATCGGAAGTAAGCCAGGTGCTGAGATGTTCGATGGAGAGGATCACAGGCATTTGATCTGTGAGTGGTCGAAGCACATCTGCACTCTCTGTTGTCAGCAAGAGGAATGAATAAATGTCCTTACTATTTCGTCTGTGCTCGACTGTAAATAATCCCCCGATTAGAAAAAGACGTGATTGCAGAATCCTGATCAGGTAGATATTATGCTCGTCTGGCCTGAGGTCTGTGTCAGTGCGTCTTGCGAAGAAACAATTGGCTGGTATCAGACAACGTTGTGTATGTAACCATCGATTAAACGGCGGTTGTGTAAGGATCCGGTCCATGGGGAATGAATTCAAAGACATCGTTGCCGCTTCGGTTGTGCAGCCCCATCGTGCGATGACGATGACTGGTTTTGACTCTGAGCAGAGAATAACAGGAAGGGCCATTCCCGGACGGGCCTGGTATGCCGGCGTATATTCCTCAAGGACGTTGTGATGTAATTGTTCCGCAAGAACCGGCGGTTTAGTAGCAATGGTATAAAGGTTCAGCATGTGGTGGAGTGCCGGGATTATTCCCGGCTCGAATTCGTGATTTATGCTCAGTCTTTAAAAAAAAAATTGTTTCTGTGCGTCAAACAGGCCGGCTGGGATGTTATTCCAAGCCCGAACGAGAGTCCAATATTAACTCATCCTTCTGAATTTTTCAACAGGAGATTCAATGAATAGGACGTCAAAGATTCTGTAAGCGTTGTACAATCAGAAAAATTGCTGTGAGCCCTGCAAGAAGTGAAATGATAATAGATAATGTCTGGTGCCTGAGCTTCAGCACATAAGTCAGGAGATAGAGCATACAGAGAAAAATCGCAATGACCACGATCTGCCCGAGTTCAACTCCGAGATTGAAGGCAAATAGC
Source organism: Saprospiraceae bacterium (assembly GCA_035292505.1). GTDB lineage: Bacteria > Bacteroidota > Bacteroidia > Chitinophagales > Saprospiraceae > DATDQA01. The sequence goes on from DATDQA010000317.1 coordinate 10,546, forward strand.
GCCCGAAGGACTTCTCTGCCTGATCCCATCAATGCCCGAAATTGCATAGCAAATCCCAAGCCATGGATCAGACCAAAGAAGATGGCGATGATGTAATGAATGAGAATGCGTGGATTTGTGATCAGTGCATGCTTCTTTAACAAAAGATTGTACGTGGCTGCAACCAGGATCGTACATGCGATGAGCACTTCAACCAATGTACTGTTGAGACTGAAAAAATCGAGGGCGGAGAGCGCAAGAGTAATACTGTGTCCGACTGTGAATGCAGTGAGAATGAGGATCATTCGCCTCCAGGAAGTCAGTGAATAAGCCACTGCAAGCGTTGCAATGAAGAGAATATGATCGTATGCTCCGATATTAAAGATATGATCGAAACCAAAAGAGAGATAGGCCTGAAATTCTGTCACACAGCGAAAATAAGGTGTAGAAGAAGAGATTGTTTGTTTTCGTGGAGGCAATAGACGACTGATGAATGGGTCAATTTTTGTATCCAAAGTTCTGTACTTTTACCCTTTCCATTTTCGATGGTATTCTTGGGTGATTAGCTCAGTTGGTTTAGAGCATTACCTTGACAGGGTAGGGGTCACAGGTTCGAATCCTGTATCACCCACAAGTTTTTTAGACGGGATGCGCAGCCCGGTCTCTACCGAGTAGAGACGTCGGGACATAGAGGCCGCTGACCATGAGAGAAGAATTGAGAATTGAGAATTAAACGGGGTGTAGCGCAGCCCGGTAGCGCGCTACGTTCGGGACGTAGAGGCCGCTGGTTCGAATCCAGTCACCCCGACAACGCACTCATAGCCCAAGGCCAATGGGCCTTAGATGAGCAATGATTTGAATTGGTACTTTCATTGAGAATTGAGCCTTGCTTGCCCCAAAGGGGATGCCTATGGCACTGGCAGGCAGGAATCAAGAATTGAGAATCAAGACGGGATGTAGCGCAGCTCGGTAGCGCACTTGCATGGGGTGCAAGGGGTCGCTGGTTCAAATCCAGTCATCCCGACAGCGCTCACCGAAGCATTGGCAAAGGTGAGCAAGTGAGGAATAGACGTTCGGGACGCAGAGGCCGTCTCTACTATGTAGAGATCACCCCTACAAAGCACTCACAGCCTGACAGCCGAAGGGCAGCAGGAGATAATTTTTTGCAAATTGAGAATTGACAATTGAAAATTTCCAGCCACTGTAGCTCAGTTGGTAGAGCAGCGCATTCGTAATGCGCGGGTCGGCGGTTCAAGTCCGTTCAGTGGCTCATTTCTAAAAAAATAAAAATGACAATGAAAATTAAAGTGAAATAGATAAGTCACAAACAGCGCTTTTCATTTTGATTTTAATTTTCATTGTCAAGGGACATTAGCTCAGTTGGTTTAGAGCGGTTGTGTCACATACAACAGGCCACTGGTTCAAATCCAGTATGTCCCACAAGGAATCAAAATAAAAATGACAATGAAAATGAAAAGACCTTCTTATTAGGTTATATTTTGATTTTCGTTTTAAATTTAATTTTCATTAAAAAAGCCGGACTACATAGTAAACCAGACCGGCTAACAAACCACTCACAGGTATCGTCAGTATCCAAGCCCACAAGAGATTGATCGTCACACCCCATCTCACTGCCGATAATCTCTTAGTAGCTCCGACTCCCATGATCGCACCCGAAATGGTATGCGTGGTGCTCACTGGTATTTTGAGTCCTTCTGTGATAAATAAAGTCAATGCTCCGGCTGTTTCTGCAGCCACTCCTTCGAACGGCGTGATTTTGGTGATCCGTGTCCCCATTGTTTTGACGATTTTCCAACCGCCGCTCATCGTGCCGAGTGCAATTGCGGTATAACATGCCAGTGGCACCCACCAGGCCATATGGTCCAGACTGAATTGAGATGGATCATATGCGATGAGTGCTGCCATGATGATCCCCATCACTTTTTGTGCGTCATTACCGCCATGCCCGATACTGAAGATGGCTGAAGACACAAGCTGTAATCGCTTAAACCACGCATTCGAATTGTACACGCTCAAGCCAGCCAGAAATAATGTAAACGTCGCCATGATCATCATAATAAACGCGAGCAGAAACCATTTGAAGTTCTGAGAATGAAATAACACCCTGAGCCAATATGCGTCGTAGTGCGATTTCAATTTTGTCGGATCTGTCTCTACAAGAAGAGAAAGCACAACGACAACAATGATAATAACGGCAATCGAAAACAGCTTCGGTCCCCAGCCTTTACGAAACGAATGGAGAAACCAAAGCGACATCAGGAATGCCATGATCATTCCAATCAGCGGTGCCAGAAAAATGAAACTTGCAATTTTAATGACAACCCCTGTATTGATCGCGCTGAACAGACTTGCATGAGCAATACCAGCTCCGGCAAATCCGCCGATCAGAGTATGTGAGGAGGAGGATGGAAGCCCGCGCCACCACGTGAATAGATTCCAGGTGATCGCGGCGATCAATCCTGCAAATATGACATCCAGCGTCACGAATTCCTGTTTGACCGTTTTTGTAATCGTATTTGCTACTCCATGATCTTTAAAAATGAAGAATGCCACGAAATTGAACATTGCTGCCCATAGCACCGCCTGGAAAGGCGTGAGCACTTTTGTGGATACGACTGTCGCTATGGAGTTGGCTGCATCATGAAATCCATTGATGAAATCAAAAATGATGGCTAGCGCAATAATGACGATCAAAAACGTGAGCATGCGGGGATTATGCGTATTTGATCAGAATGGATTCTATCACACGTGAGACTTCTTCACAGCTATCTGTCGCATTCTCCATTGCTTTATAGATCTCACGCATTTTAATCAGATATTTGGTATCGTCTACAGTATCGAACAGATATTCAATGCTCATATCGAATACGTCATCTGCATTGTTTTCAAGGTCATTGATTTGTATCAGATGCTCTCTGATTTTAGCACCGTTTTTGATGGTGCGAAGTTCACGTACTGCGAGACGTACATGCGTGACACATTGTTCAATCAAAGGTGCCATTTTCTGAATACCGATATCATTTGGATTGACACGATGAAAATTGATTTTTTTCGCTGAGCCGTAAATGAAGTCCGCGATGTCATCCAGTGCACCTCCCAGGTCATGAATGTCTTCACGATCAAACGGCGTAATAAAATTCTTGCTGAGCTCAGTAAATAGTGTGTGCGTGAGTGTATCGTTGTCTTCTTCCACTTTTTTAATTTGAGCAATCACCGCGTTCCTTTCATCAAAGTCTGGCTCAGTGACAAAGACTTGCAAGAGCGCACCCATCTTGGCCAGGTTGTCGCTTATGCTATCGAAGAGTTCGTAGAATAACTTGTTTTGCGGTGTGAAAATTCTCAGAATTGAATTTAATGCCATTGGATATGAATTGAGAGGTGAAGTAAATGAAGTAATATATCCTGTTCTTCCCGAAATGTCGTGTTCTCGCGGACAAACTTCGTAAAAGTCAGCGTTTGATTGCGCAAAGAAGAGAACTCTTTCAGTGGAATCGCAGGGCTTTATACAGAAAGTTACAATGGGATTTACGTGAGGCGGTTTTCATATCTAATGAGAGTAGAAAATTCTGTAAAAAACTAATAAAATTGGAAAACTAAATAAATTAGTATTATCTTTGTCTGAAAGAAATTCATGTGAAAATGAGCTACCTCAGCAGCAATCTCAGGCATCTCCGAAGGCAAAACACACTGACACAGAGTGATTTAGCTCAAAAACTCGGGATCAAACGCTCTCTCCTGGGCGCCTATGAAGAGCAACGCGCAGAGCCCAAAATCGCCACAATCCAAAAGATGGCGTACCTCTTCAAGCTCCCTCTGGAAACCTTCATCAATCACGATATGACAAAGCGCCAGGCAACAGCCCACATTGACACTTCCGGGCAAACTCTCCGCGTACTTCCCATTGTGACCACCCCCGACAATACAGAGCGCATCACGCTCGTCCCCGCTACTGCAGAAGCCGGTTACGCCGACGCATACGCCGATCCTGAATTTATCGAGTCGCTTCCCAGTTTCTCCCTGCCACTGCCTGAGCTATACCAGGACGCTACATACCGCCTCTTCCAGATCCATGGTGACAGTATGTTGCCTATCACTCCCAGGAGCTATATCATCACTTCCTATGTGCAAAACTGGAATGATATCAAAGACGGCCAGTGCTACATCATCGTCACCCGCAATCGCGGCGTCGTCTACAAGCGTGTCTGGAATCATCTCCGCGATCGCGAGTCTCTCCTCCTGAAGTCCGACAATACCATTTACTCTCCCTATGAGCTGGAAGCCACTGAGCTGCTTGAAGCATGGAAGGCAGTAGGTTCTATCAGTTTTGCATTACCGGAAATGCATACAAGCACACCTGCCGATATCCGTGGATTGAGTGATGTGGTGGCGAGATTGTGTGATGAGGTGGAGGGACTGAAGAAGACAATGGATGATAGGTGATGAATGATGAGTGATAGAAAAATAGGGATGAATGATATGGAAAGTGTTTTGCGTGAAGAACAAGAAAGCTATAATGAGCTTTTTAGGCATCGAACGAAGCAACTTGCTTTGGAGATATTGAAACTGTATCGATCGCATTGTCAAACAGATGAACTTAGAATCATCGGCAAGCAGCTCATACGATCAGTTACATCCGTTGCCGCAAACTATCGCGCTGTGATTCGTGCACGATCAGATGCTGAGAAGCATTCGAAACTCTGTATCGTTGTCGAAGAAGCTGATGAAACTGTATTCTGGCTTGAGCTACTTACAGAAAGTATAATCATTAATGCCTCGTTGCTCAAACCACTCATGGACGAAGCACTCGAGATTCTAAAAGTGATGTCTGCATACAAGAAAAAATATAAAAGATGAAATATAATATCACCCATCATTCATCATCCATCATCCATGTACGCCATCGCTCATATAGATTTGGACACCTTCTTTGTCTCCTGTGAACGCTTGCTCGACAGTCGTCTTGTTGGAAGGCCTGTACTCATCGGTGGTACAAGCGACAGAGGAGTAGTCGCATCCTGTAGCTATGAAGCACGCTACTTCGGCGTACACTCTGCCATGCCGATGAAGCTCGCAAGACAACTCTGCCCTGAAGCCATCATCATCCGTGGCAATAGCGGCATCTATTCCAAATATTCCGACATGGTCACCGATATCATCCGTGGAGATGTCCCTGTCTATGAAAAAACTTCCGTCGATGAATTCTACCTCGACCTCACCGGCATGGATCGCTACTTCGGTTGTATGAAATATGCTACCGAACTGCGACAGAAAATCATCCGCGAGACAGGACTGCCGATATCGTTCGGCCTTTCTATCAATAAAACTGTTTCAAAAATTGCAACCGGTGAAGCAAAGCCGAACAATCAGCTCCAGATTGACACAGGTCAGGAAAAGCCTTTCATGGCACCACTCTCTATTCGCAAGATCCCCATGGTAGGAGAGAAGACAAGCCAGACACTATTCCATCTCGGTGTAAAAACCATCGGGACAATTCAACAGATGCCCCTCGATCTCATGGAATGCGTCCTCGGTCAGAATGGTACCGTCATCTGGAAGAAAGCAAATGCCCTCGATAATTCTCCTGTGATCCCATACAACGAGCGCAAGTCGATCTCTACCGAACGCACCTTCGATCGCGATACCATCGATGTCGATAAGCTGAAGACATTACTTGTCGCAATGACGGAGAATCTCGCTTTCCAACTCCGTCGCGGACAAAAGCTCACTTCCTGTATCACTGTGAAGATCCGTTATTCGGATTTTCAGACATATACGCTGCAAAGCAGGATACCCTATACTTCTGCAGATCATGTCTTGCTACCCAAAGCGAAAGAGCTCTTCGACAAACTCTACAATCGTCGCATGCTCGTGCGTCTCCTCGGTGTGCGCATGAGCGGTCTCGTGAGCGGCAACTATCAGATGAATCTCTTCACCGATAATGAAGAAACCATCAAACTCTATCAGGCGATGGATAAAATCCGCGACAAGTATGGCGATCGGGCAGTGATGCGTCTCGAAGGCATGGGTGCAAAGTCTATTAGCAGGTGGAATCCGTTTACGGGTGAGCCACCACCGTTGCTGGCGAATAGAAGGCAGTAAGCAAACACAAACTCAAATGCAAACGCAAAAAGAAGGTAAGAACGTGTCCAAAGGACGCCTTGGGAGAGAAAGTGAGAAGGTGAGACGAATTCATCAGCCTATAAACCCATCAACCTCTCAACCTCATACACAGCTACCTTTTCACCTTTTCCTTTCACTTCAACAGGCTCCCAAGGCGTGAAGGAAAACAGATCTTTCACCTTTTCGTGAATGGACTCACTGACAAGAACCGTGTCTGGACGTTCCTTCGTTAATGTCTCAATACGCTTTCCGGTATTTACGGTGTCGCCTGTCACGCTGTATTCGATCCTGTCGACGGTACCGAGGTTTCCTGCGATCACGGGACCGTAATTGATGCCGATACCTATTTTAATCTGGACTTTCAGACAGGCCAAGAGTTCTTCATTCATGATCTGTAGCTGTTCCATCATTCCCAGAGCACAACGCACTGCTTTTTCTTCACAATTGATGATGCCAATCGGTGCTCCGAATGTGACGAAGATTTCATCACCTACAAATTGATTGATCACGCCTTCATATCTCCCGATGACGATGCTCATATGCCTGTAATAGACATTCAATAATGTCACTACCTGATTTGGAGAAAGTGTTTCGCTGGTATGTGTGAAATCGCGGATGTCGCAAAAAAGCACTGCGATATTCAATAGCTCACCATCAAACATTGATTCGGATTTGGTGCGTAGTGATTTCTTGACGACAGGCTCGGGAACATATTTCATGAAAAGGTTTAGTGTTTCCTGCTGCTGAAGGTAGAGACTTGAAAGAGTTTCGTTCATTTCGAGGATCTCTTTGTTGCGTGTATGTTCAGCTTCATAGAGCCTTGTCTTATGGATGGCCATAGCTGCCTGCTCAGCGATCATGCACATGATTTCCTCATCATTACTATCGTAGATGCGCGGCTCTTCACTTTCTACAGCGAGCACACCGACAAGTTCATTCTGGACAAGTAACGGAAATGCTGCCTGGCTCTTCGGATTACGCAAACCAGGTAGTCTGAGCGTAATCTCATGCTCAACCGAATCAAGATTGCTCGTTACAGGGTTTAGATAGGTCAGTCGGGTGGTGATGTTAGGAACATTCAGCATTTTCCTGTGCTGCGCGACGATTCCAACCACACCTTTTCCGATACGTACTTTCGCACCCGTTCCCCCTTCTGTATAGCCATGACTTGCGTAAACGGTAAGGAATGGATCCCCGGCTGAGGTTAAAAGAACCATTGAATGTTTAAACCCAAAGAACTCATCCAGGTGTTGCAATAACGTATGTAGGGTGAAGTTGAGATCAAACGAAGCGTTGATTTTGGAAGCAATTGACTTTAGTATCCGCATCTCCCGGTTTCTCCGCTCAAGTCTTTCAAGTAAGCGCTTTTCGGAGGGCGTATTTTGTGCTTCGACCTTCTCCATTCTTCCAAAATGGTCTATTATCGGAATTCTACAGAATCGACATTGAAGACTTCGGCGGCCTGCAACTTGAAAACCCCTTCCATGCCAATCATAGAAGCAATTGCTTCAAGCTGCATGACCATCTGATCAAAGAGCTCTCCTTCGTTCTCTGCATGCGAATGCGTAGCATGCAACATCCACATAGCTACTTCTGACGGATGAATGATCATCAGACAGACATGTGGATTACTCTGGATATTGCGGATCGTTTTGTTGAAAAACTGGTGTGAGATCGCTACGTGATCCTTATCGATATAATAGGTCTGTGAAATCACAGCAATATTCGGTATCCCATCGGCATCGCAGGTCGCGATGAGCGAAGGAAGAATACCCTGCATTGCAATTTTCATATCTTCTGTAATCATACTGATGTCAGGAGTTTACCGGTGCCAACTTTCGGTGTCTGATCAAAAACCTGTTCAATAGAAAATTCAACGGACCATGCTGGCGTATATAAGGTTTCGGTCAAAACACCGCTTACCGAATATCCCAAAGCAACAAGCATCTTGTCCATCTCTACAATATAATTTTTCATCAATACCTCTTCTTCTTCATTGACCGGGCGGATCTCCAGCAATTTACCTTTAATCTGATAGGACTCAAAAGTGAAGCCGCTTGTAACAGAAAAGGCGATGAGTTTATTCGCAAGAAGGTTCTCCTTTGTGCGGCTTGCTGTTCCCTGGTAAATGAAGATGCGGAGAATATCGGTACCTGCAACCTGCACTCCCAGCACACGGTGGATTTCACAAATAAAATCCTGATTTCTGGTAGCCATCCAGTAGAACCTGGGTTCTAGCAGAAATTGCTTAAGCTGATTCGGTAGTAGCATGTCATAGCCCTTTATGGCTGTTTCTGGATGTTACCACAATATTAAACAAAGATATGTGCATAATACTGTCGGGAAATGCCTCCCAAAGAAGGAATTGGTTGAGGACGTAAAACAGAGTCTGGCGAATCTTTCAAGAAAGGGATGTTTGGACTGTGACATGCCGTGGTGGGGGATGAACAGATAATCTTCATAAATTACCCGCTTCAACAAGCAAACTATGCAACGCGCAAAGGGTGTTATTGGCATCCTCACAGGGGGAGGCGATGTTCCTGGCTTGAATCCTGCCATCCGGGCTGTCACCAGGCGTGCAATCCAGGAGGGGTACCGGGTCATTGGAATCCGGCGTGGCTGGGCAGGCCTCGTAGACATGATTCGTGATCCTTCTGCTGACAACAGTGAACACTTTCTGGAATTGACAAAGACTATTGTGGACAAAGCCGGACGTACGGGAGGTACGTTTCTTCATAGCTCTCGTACCCGGCCGAGCAGTGTGAAAAAAGGAGATATACCGGAACACTTACAGGGTACGTACCCCTCCGATGTCAATGACTTGACAGACGAAGTGGTACACAATCTTGAATGGCTTGGTATCGACTATCTGATCACGATCGGTGGCGATGATACATTGAGTTACAGCGTGCACTTAAGTAAACTCGGCGTAAACGTCGTTGCGATTCCTAAAACAATGGACAATGACGTTCCTGGCACGGAATACTGCATCGGCTTCAGCACCTGTGTGACAAGGACAATTTCTCTTGTGAACAACCTCCGTACCGCTGCTGGATCTCATGAGCGGTTTATGGTGCTCGAAGTCTTTGGAAGGTATGCGGGTTTCACCGCGATGCTTCCTACACTTGCAGGTGCCGCACATCGCTGTGTGATTCCGGAATACCCTTTTGACATCGAACTCCTGGCTGAATTACTCTCACAGGACCGACTGAAGAATCCGAGCAGGTACTCCATCGTACTGGTTTCTGAAGGTGCTACCATTGGTGGAGATCGTGTTTTTGCAGGAGCCGAAACCGATGCATATGGCCATGCCCGTCTTGGTGGTATTGGTGAAGTCGTCGGTCAGCAGCTTACCAAACTCTCTCCAAAATTCAATAATGGACGGACTGTAAACACCATCAATCAGCGCCTCGGTTATCTCGTGCGATGTGGTGATCCCGATGCAATTGACTCGATCGTGCCAATGGCATATGGATCCCTTGCTCTTGATCTCGTTCTGAGCGGACAGTACGGACGTCTTGTTGTCTTGCAAGAGGGACGCTATACACACATACCTATCGAAGCCGTCACCGCAACAAAAAAGCTGGTCAATGTCGAGAAGCACTATAGTAAAGAAGACCTGTGTCCATATTTCCGCGGTTTTGAAAATGCTCCTCTGATGATTATGGCGAGCGAATAAAAGCAGAGGGCAGAGTGCATTGAGCAAGGAGCCTCTCTGCTCTATGCCCTCTGCTCTATGCCCTCTGCTATTTTTCCCATCTTTGCCCCTTCAACAACAACAGGAAGTCCTATCCCTATGACAACGGATAAAATCACCCAACTCCTTGGCGATCAGGCAGCCTTTCTCCTCGGACATCAATGCAAGACAATCGATAAATCTCGTCTGCATCTTCCCGGGCCGGATTTTATTGAGCGTATTTTCCTCCAATCCGATCGTACACCTGCAGTATTGCGTAATCTGCAACTCATGTTTGATCATGGCAGGCTCAGTGGAACAGGATATCTTTCCATTCTTCCCGTAGACCAGGGTATAGAACATTCTGCGGGTGCATCATTTGCGAAGAACCCCGATTACTTCGATCCTGAGAATATTGTCAAACTCGCTATCGAAGGTGGATGTAATGCAGTTGCGTCAACTCTTGGAGTACTCGGCATTGTAGCAAGAAAATATGCGCATCGCATTCCTTTCATTATGAAGATCAATCACAATGAATTACTGACCTACCCGAACAAACATGATCAGATCCTTTTTGCAAGTGTAGATCAGGCCTTCGATATGGGTGCTGTTGCAGTGGGTGCCACTGTATACTTCGGTTCCGATGAAAGCACGAGGCAAATACAGGAAGTCAGCGAGGCGTTCGAATACGCACATCAACTTGGTCTTGCTACGATTCTGTGGGCCTATATCAGAAATTCAGCCTTCAAAACAAAGGAGAAGGATTATCATGTGAGTGCAGATCTCACTGGTCAGGCGAATCATCTGAGCGCAACGATTCAGGCAGATATTGTAAAGCAGAAGCTCCCGGAAAATAATGGCGGATACAAGGCTTTGAACTCTGGTAATTCATCATATGGCAAGCTTGATGAGCGCATGTACACAGAGCTAACTTCTGACCATCCGATAGACCTTACACGTTACCAGGTTGCGAATTGCTACATGGGTCGTGCAGGTCTCATCAATTCAGGTGGAGCTTCTGGTGCGAATGACCTCCAGGATGCGGTGTCTACTGCGATCATCAACAAACGCGCAGGAGGAATGGGTCTTATTTCTGGTCGCAAGGCATTTCAACGTCCAATGAAAGAAGGCGTGGGAATTCTGAATGCGATTCAGGATGTGTATGCGAATAAAGAGATCACGGTTGCGTGAAGAAAGCAGAAAGAAAGGTTGATGTGTTTATAGGTTTATGAGTTTATAAGTTCAAGTCTCATACTTAGAAAATTTAGCTCATAGCTTCATGTGGTTTGAGTTCTGGCGTTTCGCCCTTGATCCCTCTTCGACCGTACGTAGCTACAGCGAAGACGGTTGATCCCTTGACCGATTACCGATCACCGATTACCGACTTCCGACTACCGTTTACCGTTTTTCAGTTTGCCCTTTTATCCATTCCTCATACTTCTCATTCGCTTCCACCTCGATCTTCATGATACAAGGCACCTCGTAGGGATGCAATTCTTCAACGCGTGATTTCAATACAGGCCAGAGTTCAGTTGTTGTTTTGACAATGACCACCCACTCATCTTCAGACTGAATGACATCGCGCCACCAATACAAGGATTTGATCGGAAAGATATTTGCACATGCTGCAAGACGCTCTTCTATGAGTTGTGTTGAGATGCGTTGGGCATCCGCTTCTGATCCGAAGGTGATATAGACAATGTTGAATGACAAGAGTTGATGAGTTTATAGGTTTATGGACATCCCTATGCTCTCTGCCCTATGCTCTATGCTTTTTCTCACAACGCCAGAATCTCCGCCATCCGGATCAACTCGGGATCAGGTTGTTTTCTTTCACTGATTGCTCTTTCGAACGGGACATAAGATACTTCATTGCGTTCCACGCCAATCATGATATCTCTTTTACCATCCATCAAAGCTTCTACAGCGGCGAATCCCATACGACTGGCGATGAGTCTGTCTAATGCACTTGGTGCACCACCGCGTTGTAAATGTCCGATGATGGCCACCTTGGTTTCATATTCAGTGAATTGTTCCTGGATCAGTTTGGCCATGTGTTGTGCGCTCCCGTTTTCATTTCCTTCTGCGACAATCACAAGGCTGAAGAGCTTGTGTCGTCTTACCATTTTACCAAGACGACTGAGGAGCGCATTGACATCAGATTTTGATTCAGGGATCAAGATACCACCGGCACCACTCCCGATACCGGTATTGAGTGCAATAAATCCTGTATCGCGTCCCATCACCTCCACAAAGAACAGCCTGTTGTGTGAATCTGCAGTATCCCGGATTCTGTCTACCGCTTCAATGGCAGTATTCACTGCTGTATCGAACCCTATCGTGTAGTCAGTACCAAAGAGATCATTGTCAATCGTACCTGGAATACCAACGATCGGAATGCCAAATTCCTTTCCAAAGATGCCGGCACCGGTAAATGTTCCATTACCGCCTATGGCAATGAGACCATCGATATCATGGGCTTGCAGTGTTTCATATGCTAATTTCCTTCCTTCGGGTGTACGGAAGCGTTCACTCCGTGCAGTCTTCAGGATTGTTCCGCCGCGATGGATGATATTGGCGACATCCCCTTTTTCGAGCCGTTTAATCTCACCTTCGATCATTCCCTCATAGCCACGATACACACCATAGATGTGCAGATCGTGATAGGTCCCTGTGCGCACCACAGCACGAATAGCGGCATTCATGCCCGGAGCATCACCACCCGAACAAAAGACGGCGATACGATTGATCTGTTTATTCATGCCTGATTGTTCTGATGAAATTCAATAAGTCCTGAGAGCGGACTTTTTACGATTGTTCCTGGAATGAGTTTTTCATCTCTTAATATGTCCTGTAATACATCTCCAAATGCATGTGCGACACCTCCCGTAAAATGCACCGGAAATGATGCCTGATATGGTTTGACATGCAGACGCGTGAAGGTACGAAATCGCTCTTCCAATATTGCCTGTATCAATGCCGAGTCAAGATGCTTCACAACAAGAGGGACGAGTCCGGCAAGAAATCTATTTGGAGTTTTATGTTGATGATATTGATACAGAAAAAATGACCGATCGTCAGGAAGCATTTCTGCGAAGGACGTTCTTACTTCATCAGTCATGAACCCGTAATAAAATGCACGCACACAAGCTTTGCCGATATCTGCACCGCTTCCTTCATCGCCGAGAGGAAAGCCAAGACTCGGAATTTGCCTCGTAATGATCTTTCCGTCAAACAGGCAACTATTACTTCCAGTACCGAGAATACAAATGACTCCTTCCTTTCCCGCACTCAATGCACGCGCTGCGCCAAGCATATCACTCTCACAACTGATTTCCACTTTACCAAAGACTTTGCGTAACGTATCGATCACCTGCTTCCGTGTTGTATCAGAAATTATTCCGGTGCCGTAGTAATACATCTCGGTGAAGTCATCCCGACATCGATCTTGTACTTGTGTCAGCATCTCCGATAGCAACTCCGGATCATGCATCACAGGATTAAATCCTATGGTCTCAAATGTCACTTCACGGTCTCTGGAGAGCCAGGCCCATTGAGCTTTTGTCGATCCGATATCACCGATAAGCATTGTCTTCATAAGAACGCTGTTTGCTGTTTACTCTGAAGTCAAGCAAAGCGCGCCCTGAAGTATATGCTACAGGGCGCATACTTCAGAGTTGGTTGTCCGCTTTTTGGTGCAAGCTCTTCAACTGTCATTTCTCTCTCTCGCATATTTGCGTCATTCGCAGATAATTCTTTTCGCATTCTTTCGAGGAAATCACCTGAAATCACTGAACATCACCGTAAATGTCCCGATTTCCTTCTTTCGTGTCGGAATGTCCCATTCGCCATCATATACGACCATTTCAGGGAAATAACGTTCCCCCTGTTTCATCAGGTCCACGCGCATCGTGACGTCGAACATGTAAGCCGCAGTTTTTTGTGATAACCTATAAGCTCTGGCCATGACCTGAAAATCTTTTTTGGAAAAATAGGTCATCAACTCTTTGAATACAGTTTTATTTTCACGATCGCGATAGGCGTCCTTTATTGTTGCAGCAAAAACGTATACAGGAATGCCTGCATATACATCAGACAATATCGTAAAATCATACAGGTCAATCATGTCCTTTGAAAAGATCGCCGTCTTACGTCCGATGAGAGGTACATTGGACCGTTCACCAGGACGGAAGATGAGTTTTTTGAGTTCAGAAATATGACGCTCTATTGTTGGTTCTGTATAATCTTTTCCGTTCGTCCCAGTGGGATTCGAATGCTGACAGACAGTGTCATGTGTGAGAAAGACGCGGTCATAGATGTCGTACGTATAGTAGCGATGTTTCAGCTTTCTGCCTTTATAGAAGTTTCCTGCGGCGGATTCACTCAGGACCTGCATCCTTCTGCATTGTCCGTCGAAAGTCTGTTTGTTTACGCTCTGATAGCCTGCCTTCTTCCTTTGATCTTTATCTGAAAATGTCATTGCTGTTTCGAATCGGTATGTTGCTGTACGCAGATGATGGAAGGCAGAGTATAAGGACTCATCTGTTTGCACCAGTCGAATAAAATCCTCGACGCTGAATCCTTGCCTTGTGGCCATGATCACTACAGTATCTAGTTGCACGCTGGCAGCGATCATCTTTGTCATGATTGAATCCTGGGCAAAGATGATCATCTGATACATACTAAGACAGCTCATTGTCACCCATTTAATTACTGGCTGTCGCATCAGGCAAAGATCGATTTTTCTATTTTCGGCTTTCAAAACGAAACGAAATGGAAATCACGAAGGTGACGGTGATCGGCGCAGGGACAATGGGGAATGGCATTGCGCACGTATTCGCACAGGCTGGGTATTCCGTCTCCCTGGCGGATATTGACCAGAATGCGCTTGATCGGGCTGTAAAAACGATTGAGGGTAACCTGGACAGGATGGTGCGTAAAGAAAAAATCACTGAAGAAACTAAAGTGCGTACTCTAAAACGCATTACGACACTTACTTCACTCGAAAGTGCGATAAAAGACAGTGGTCTTGTCGTGGAAGCGGCGACAGAAAATCGTGACCTCAAACGAAAAATCTTTCAGCAATTGGATACCCTGTGCCCTCCTGACGTGATCTTTGCGACCAATACTTCATCCATTTCTATTACGGAGATCGCGTCTGCCACGAAAAGATCTGCACAAGTGATAGGAATGCACTTTATGAATCCGGTGCCTGTGATGAAGCTTGTGGAAATCATCCGAGGTTACGACACATCAGATGAAGTCACCGAAATAATATTGAACATCTGCAAAAAGCTCGACAAAACTGCGTTAGTTGTGAACGATTATCCCGGCTTCGTCGCCAATCGTATCCTGATGCCAATGGTCAATGAAGCAATTATTACCCTGCATGAAGGTGTTGCGGGAGTCTATGAGATCGACAACATCATGAAGCTCGGCATGGCACATCCGATGGGCCCATTAGAACTTGCAGATTTCATCGGGCTCGATGTATGTCTTGCGATATTGCGTGTGCTACATGAGGGTCTGGGTAATCCGAAATATGCACCTTGTCCTTTACTTGTGAACATGGTCAATGCAGGAAAACTCGGCAGGAAATCCGGTGAAGGATTCTATAGCTATACAAGCGGCACACCTGTAGTAAGTACATCTCTGTGATCCATGTTCGAAGTTTGCAACTTCGAACCAACGTTCTGCTACTTCTGGAAGTTTGCAACTTCCCCCGCGCACTTGTACACCTATTCGAAGTTTGCAACTTCGAATCGAACTTCAAACCCACGTTCCGCTACTTCTGGAAGTTTGTAACTTCCCCTGCAGCAACTAATAATGACCATCACAGCCAATATCGTCGATATCATCAATAGCCGTTGCTTCTATGGCGACTGTTTTGTGGAAGCCGGTCAAATCCTGTCTATTCAGGAGCTGAGCGACGAAAAACCAGGCAGCCCATACCTCATGCCCGGCTTCATCGATGCGCATGTACATATCGAAAGTTCAATGCTCGTACCTACTGAATTTGCCAGACTTGCTGTCCGGCATGGAACTGTTGCAACAGTTTCTGATCCGCATGAGATCGCCAATGTGCTTGGTATAGAAGGCGTGGAGTATATGCTCAAGAATGCCGTCCAGACTCCATTCAAATTTTATTTCGGCGTGCCCTCGTGTGTACCTGCCACGAAATTCGAAACTGCAGGGGATACGCTTGATGCAAATGCAGTACGCAAATTGTTGCAACGCGACGAACTTTGTTATCTCGCCGAGATGATGAATTATCCGGGAGTAATTTATTCCGATCCTGAAGTGATAGCCAAAATTGACGCTGCAAAGGAAATCGGTAAGCCCATCGATGGTCATGCACCAGGTCTTACCGGTGATGCGGCGATCACATACATCAATGCCGGTATCTCGACTGATCATGAATGTGTGTCTTATGAAGAGGCTTTACACAAGTTGCAACATGGTATGAAGATTATTATCAGGGATGGCAGTGCTGCAAAGAACTTCGAGGCGCTGCATCGGTTGATCAGTGCATATCCGGACATGGTAATGCTCTGCTCGGATGATAAGCACCCGGATGATCTGGTGGTCGGGCACATCAACAAACTCGCAGCACGAGCAATTGCAAAAGGTCATCGCTGGCCGGATATACTGAGAGCAGGGTGTGTGAATCCGGTCCTGCACTACGGATTACAAGTTGGTTTATTACAATCTGGTGATCCTGCCGATATGATCCTGGTGAGAGACCTTGAGTCCTTTGACGTGCTGACAACATACATCGATGGAGTAGAAGTCTTTTCTAAAATGAAAGTGCGGCTGCCTGAAGTGAAGACTGAAACAGCGAATCGCTTTAGCACATCAGCAGTGAGTGTGGATGAATTAAGACTCGAAGGTCAATCAGATCATGATGTCAGAATTATACACGCGATCGATGGCTCGTTGATCACCGGTGAGATGCATGCGCGATTGCCTGTTTCAGATGATGGTTACTATCTCACAGATCGCAATAAGGACATTCTCAAAATCGTCGTTGTCAATCGATATGAGAAATCCGCTCCTGCAATTGCTTTCATACATGGGTTTGGATTGAAGAAGGGAGCGATCGCTTCCAGTGTTGCGCATGATTCGCATAATATCGTTGCGGTAGGAGTGGACGACAAAAGCCTGGTGCAGGCAATTAATCTTGTCATTGCTGCGCGTGGCGGTATTGCAGCTGTGGATGCCCGCCTGCCGACAGGCACGTCCCATGAACATGAGGAAGTTTTAGCGTTACCCATTGCCGGGATCATCAGTGGACTGCCCGGAGAAGAAGTAGCAAAGCTGTATACGCGCATAGATCACTTTTCGAAAGCAGCACTCGGAAGTACCTTGAAATCACCCTTTATGACCCTGTCGTTTATGGCGCTGCTCGTGATTCCGCAATTGAAGCTGAGTGATAAAGGGTTGTTTGATGGAGGACAGTTTCGATTTGTTAGGCTAGAAGTGGAATAGCTCAGGATAAACAGAATAGTACTATAAACTGTATGGCCTCAAAATGTAAATTGTGAATTTACATTTGATTAATGAGTATCAGTTAGTTACGAAATGATCGTGATGTCAGAGCCGACAGACTCTCCGAAGTTGTGCGGCCAAACTTCGTTCCTGATGATCCGCCAGATATTGTTGCGGTCCATAAGAATCGTAAGATGCCTTTAGCAAAACACTACTGTCCCGTCACATAAATCACTTCACTGCTCTCTGCATGCTCTTCCGAGGGGTCCTGATGAAAACCCACAGAAGAAGAAGGCTGCGATAACGCAATATGGAGGATATAGCAGGATCCGATGAGTCCTACAATGAAGACGAGAACGAGGAGCAGTGTGTCTTTTACGCGTCGTTTTTGCGCGTCTGATATGCCTAAGTTCACTTGCTCTTGGGATATGTCATGAGCCATAAGTCAGGGTGAATTTAGATTCTGTCAACTGATATTATCATAGCTGCCTATGTAACAATGCTTAAATCCAAGCAACCCAGTGACCAAAAGTATGATAAATAATCTTATACAGTAGTATGTTTCAATCAAAAAAAAGCTATAAATATGTATAAGCATACACCGAATCAATGAGTTGTATATTGACTTTTTTCGCAATTATGAAGTCCGTACAAAAGAGCCATCTTTACATCTCAATAATCCAATCGTCATGGCAACAGAAACAAAAGGCAACCCGAATCAAATCAACATCGAGCTTCCCGAAGAAGTCGCAGAAGGCATCTATTCCAACCTCGCCATCATCTCGCATTCGCATTCCGAGTTTGTCGTGGACTTCATCCGGCTGGTCCCGAATGTGCCAAAGGCGAAGGTAAAAGCCCGTGTTATCCTCACACCCCAACATGCAAAACGTCTGATGGCGGCCCTGGCCGATAATGTCAAGAAATACGAGACTCAGTTTGGCGTGATCGATGCATCAGACCACAATCAGTTTCCGCAGATGACATTTAATACGCCAAAAGCACAGGCTTGAGGACAGTCTACAGTCCCCAGTCGACAGTTCACTGCCGCCTGTTTTAAGCGTCAAACAGCGACGGCCCGCTTCCTTTTTTTACCGGTACGGGTATCTTCAGATGTTTATATGCGGAGAGCGTCGCTTCTCGTCCTCGAGGAGTACGATGAATGAATCCCTCCATGATCAGAAATGGTTCATACACTTCTTCAATCGTTCCGGAATCCTCACCGACAGCAGTGGCGATGGTGTTGATACCTACAGGGCCGCCATTGAATTTGTCAATAATGGTCAAAAGGATCTTATTGTCCATTTCATCCAGACCATGACTATCTACATTCAAAGCTGAGAGTGCATACTCAGAGATCTTCAGATCGATGACACCATCGCCTTTGATTTGTGCGAAATCGCGTACCCGCCTGAGCAGTGCATTCGCGATACGGGGAGTACCTCTGCTGCGCCTGGCGATTTCCTTTGCACCATCATCTGTAACCGGAATATCAAGGATACCCGCCGAGCGGTGCACGATCTTCTCAAGGATAGGTACATCGTAGTAATCGAGATGAAAATTGATCCCGAATCGCGCGCGCATTGGAGGTGTAATCAAACCAAGTCTTGTAGTCGCCCCAACTAATGTGAAAGGATTCAGATTGATCTGGACTGTACGTGCATTCGGACCGGTATCAATCATGATATCGATGCGATAGTCTTCCATCGCCGAATAAAGATATTCTTCGACCACGTTGTTCAATCGATGGATTTCATCGATAAAGAGTACATCGCCGGTATTGAGATTGGTAAGGAGACCTGCCAGATCACCCGGTCTTTCGATCACCGGACCAGAGCTCAGTCTCAGGGAAGCACCTAATTCATTCGCAATGATATGTGCCAGCGTTGTCTTGCCCAATCCCGGAGGACCATGCAGGAGGACATGATCCAACGCTTCGCTTCTCAGCTTCGCCGCTTCGATGAATACATGAAGATTGTCCACGATCTTAGGCTGACCAAAAAACTCACCGAGGATGGAAGGCCTCAATGCCTTTTCATACTGGCGCTCTTCCTCAGTCAATACGATCCGTGTCGATTCTCTTTGCTCGCTCATGCCTGATTATTCATTGACCACATAGATGATTTTGACATCTGTTGCTTTCTTTTGTATCGCATCACAGGCGCCGGTCGTGTTGTAGCTATACGTACACAGGAGTTCGCCGCTGCAACTATAAATCCATACTCCTGACAGCGCATAAAAACGATAGGCGCGACGACCATCAATCACCAGTTCTTCGACCTGTCGTGGATTGATTTCCTGCATCACACGGGCTGACCATTCTATCCGATAGGGATCAACCATGCCAGGACATTCGACCACCCAATCAGGACCAGACTGTCGTGCAAGACATGTCAATCGTACGATTGTGTCTTCAGCCATACAGATGCTCACCATGTCTTCAGTTTTTTCAAAGCTGATACGCACCTTTTCGCCATCCCTGAGCGGAGGCGAATAGTCATCCAGATTCACTGCAAGCAATTTAATTCCACTGTCCAACACGAGGAGAATCCGACAGCCATCCATGCCGGTAAAGTCCTTAGCAGTTGCGGCATGGGTACAGATCCCGGTGGATTCAACGACCTTTTTGCAGGTATCTGCTGTTGCCGACAAGACAAGAGTGATACATGCGGTCAAAAAATACAAACCCTGTGATGTGTAATGTCCGTTTTTCATTTTCATTATTATTTTCATTCCGATCTTGTTGAGAAGCATCTTCAAACATCATCATCTTCTTCCAGCAGTCTTTTCATCTCAATCAGTTTAAGCATACACTCAATCGGAGTAAGTTGGTTGATATTCAGATCAAGCAACATTTCTTTGATCTTTCCGGCGGTCGGATCCACATGCTCGAAGATACTAAGCTGTAAGGCATCTTGTCTTGGCGTCAATGTTTTCCTGAGAGCTGACTTCATCGGCGCTTCGTCAATTTCTTTTTCTTCAAGTTGAACGAGGATCTCCTGGGCGCGAAGCAGGATGGACTTCGGCATGCCAGCCATCTTTGCAACATGGATACCGAAGGAGTGTTCCGTACCGCCTTCCACAAGCGTCCGCAGAAAGACAACTTTATTCCCTACCTCTTGCGTGGCCACATGAAAGTTCCTGATGCGCGCATGCGTCCCGGCCAGCGCATTGAGCTCATGATAGTGAGTGGCAAAGAGGGTTTTGGACCTTCCATAGGCATTATCATGAAGATATTCTGCCACCGACCAGGCGATCGAAATACCATCATACGTGCTGGTGCCTCTGCCGATTTCATCCAACAGGATCAGACTGCGTGGCGAAATATTATTCATGATGCTCGCCGTCTCATTCATTTCTACCATGAAGGTCGATTCACCGGAAGAGATATTATCCGATGCTCCTACACGCGTGAAGAGTTTATCAAGGTATCCCAGAGTTGCTTTCGAAGCCGGTACATACGATCCCATTTGGGCAAGAATGCAAATCAAAGCTGTTTGCCTAAGCAAAGCTGACTTACCAGACATATTCGGTCCGGTGATCATCAGGAGCTGCTGAGTATCACAATCCAGGAAGACGTCATTCGGGACATAAGATTCGCCCAAGGGCAATTGCCGCTCGATCACGGGATGTCTGCCGGCTTTGATATCTATTGCGAAACTCTCATCGACTTCCGGTCCGCAGTAACTAAATCTCAAGGCATTATGGGCAAACGCAATGAGGCAATCAAGTTGTGCGATCACCGCAGCATCAAGTTGAATCGGTGCAATATCATCCTGCGCGCTTGCGACAAGCTCATTGTAGAGTCGTTCTTCAACGATCGCGATTTGTTCTTCCGCACCGAGAATTTTCTGTTCGAGTTTTTTCAGTTCTTCGGTCACATAGCGTTCGGCATTTGTAATCGTCTGCTTGCGAATCCAGTCATCTGGAATCAGACCCTGGTCCTTGTATTTATTCGTGACTTCAAGGTAGTAGCCGAAGACATTATTGAAACCGATTTTCAGATTCTGAATTCCCGTGCGCTGTGCCTCGTGTGTCTGGATTTCGAGGAGGAGTTCTTTGCTATTGTGGATCGTATGTCTGAGGTCGTCGAGATGCTCATCATAGCCGGCCTTGATCACGTCCCCCTTTAGAATAGTGGCCGGGGGGTCTTCTGCAATGGCACGGTCGATGAGATCCGTGAGTTTTTCACAGAGTTGAAGACTTTCACCAAGAGTCTGAAGTTCAGAGAGCGTACTTTGCACGAGAATTTGTTTCACTGGCACCAGTGTCCTCAAGGCTCTTTTCAATTGCTGTATTTCACGGGGAGCAACTTTACCGACTGCAACCTTGGAGATCAATCGCTCCAGGTCACCAATAAACTTGAAGTGCGCGCTCATCGTTTCCCTCGACTCGGTATGATCAATCCAATATGCCACGATCTTATGCCTCCGATGGATTGCTGCCAGATTGCATAGTGGCAACAGCAACCATTTGCGCATCATCCGCGAAGCCATTGGAGTAATCGTGGTATCGACGACATCGATGAGCGCTTTTCCCGTAGGGAATGCCGGATACAGGAGCTCGAGGTTGCGAATGGTAAACCGATCCATCCAAAGGTATTCTTCAGGATGAATCCGGCTGATCGTTCTGATATGTTGGAGCCGTCCATGTGATGTCTCGGCGAGGTATTGAAGACAAGCACCGGCGGCGATTTGCGCAGCAGTGAGGTCTTCGATACTATACCCCTTCATTGAGAGGACCTCAAACTGGCTGAGTAATTTCTCCCGTGCAAAGTCTAAGGTGAAGATCCATTCGTCGAGCGTGTAGTGATAAAACTGATCACCAAATTTCTTCTCGAACCAATCGAGATTACTCTTTGCGAAAATCACTTCTGCAGGTAAAAAACTTTGGAGCAACTTATCGATAGCCTCAGGATTTCCTTCACTCACAAAGAATTCTCCTGTCGACACATCCAGGAGAGCAATGCCTATCAGTGAAGAGGATGCGACATGGAGTGCTGCGAGAAAGTTGTTCTTTTTATGATCGAGGAGTTTGTCGTCGATGGTGAGTCCGGGTGTCACCATTTCCGTAACGCCGCGTTTTACGATACGTTTGTCCTTTGAAGGTTTTTCGAGTTGTTCGCAGATCGCCACCCGATAGCCGGCCTGTACAAGTTTAGGCAGGTAAATATCCATGGCATGATAAGGGAATCCGGCGAGCTCTACGTCATTTCCTCCATTGTTCCGGCTGGTGAGGATGATGCCCAGTATTTCAGCTGTTTTTTTAGCGTCCTCACCGAAGGTCTCATAGAAATCGCCGACCCTAAAGAGGAGGATGGCATCAGGATATTTGGCCTTGATCTTATAGTACTGGCCCATCAGGGGAGTCACTTTGTCTCCGGTAATTCCAGACTGCTGCGAGGCATGTTCCGGTGTAGAGATCTTTTTGTTCAAAATGCTTGTGTCTTTGGGGTTCAGCCGTTAAAGGTAGGATTTAGAAAAAAATGCATATGTCAGAGAATAAAAAAGGGGTGTATGACATTTTGCAGGTTGTACTTATTTAAAATGGGCGGATTGACCTCGAAGCGTCCGATGCAGGAAGACCTTCGAGCGTCTGCGTACGTGGAATCCTTTTGAAATCCTGCAATTTGTCACACACCCATAAAAAGTGTGTATCACAAATTGCACAATCAAAGTAGCCCCACGCGCAGAAGCTTGCTCCAAAGGAGTCCCTTTGGACGTATTCTGCGAAACGCCCGCCTGATCCGTTACAGGCATGCTCCAAAGTCATGCTCTTTTTTTTCGACGTATGGAGTGCAGATTGTTTCACACCCTTTTCAACTCATCTGTATCGATCAGCGAAAAACCTGCGATATTGCGCGCAGTAAATCATAAAAGATAAATATGGAATCAATATTCAAGAATCTGAGCGCTGAAGAATACGCAAGGCTCAAGGATGCCATCCCACAAATTACCGTCCTCATTGCCGGTGCTGATGGGACGATTTCCCCCGGCGAGACGTCATGGGCTGAAAAAGTGACCAATATTCGTTCGTATTCTGCAGCAGAGGAGTATCAGGATTTCTATCGTGAGATAGGCGAGACATTTCAGTCAAGGCTTGATCATTTGATCAAAGAACTTCCATCAAATGCTGTCAGTCGCGCCTCACAGATCTCAGATACATTATCCGGTGTCAATGCTGTGTTAGGTAAACTTGAACCAAAGCATGCAGCACACGTCTATAAGGAGTTGCGCTCTTTTGCTTCACATGTCGCAAGAGCAGGAGGTGGTTTTCTGAAATTCTGGAGTGTGAGTGCGGAAGAAAAGAAATGGGTCGAGCTTCCCATGTTGGACAAATTTGAGTGGCATGACAAAGAAGAGTAATTGAACGCTTGGGTAGATTGTCAATTGTCTCTGTATAGTCGGTCGCACATCTCTTCACCAGAATTTAATAAGTCATGTCGTTCTTTTCATTTTTAAAGAAATCCGGCGCAAAAGTACCCGGGGAATCACCGGCGAAAACTGTCCTCGACGAAGCAGCAGAGCGTGCAGCCAAAATCAATGACTTGCGTGAACAGATGCTCTCCATGCATCCTGACATCAGAAACTTCGACCTTACGATCGATGGGGATAGGATGACAGTTTATGGGGAGGCACAATCACAGGCTGCAAAGGAAAAAGTAATTCTCGCGGTATCCAATGTCGAAGGTATCGCATCTGTGGATGACCGGATCTCAGTCGTGATTCCAAAACCGGAAGCCCGGTTTTATACCGTGGAATCGGGCGATACACTCACGAAAATCGCCAAGAAGTACTATGGTGATTCAATGAAGTACAATGTCATTTTCGAAGCAAATACACCGATGTTGGAACAGCCTGATAAAATCTACCCGGGACAGGTGTTGCGCATTCCGCATCTGAGTTGATACTTACGTATCGCAATGCCTCTCTGCTGAGACACAGATGATTATCCAGGGGTAATTTAAGCTTTTAAATATAGGAAAGCGGAGCCGGAAGAGGACTGTCCGGCCAAATTTGCCATCATATTAGGTTTTGTAATGTGTGTGGACAATTACCGTATATTTGCGCAGTTTTTTCAAAACCTACTGTAGAGCCAGCTAAAATTCGGTGATCACATGCAAGCAAAGGGTATCATTAAGTTCTTCTTTATTCTGCTGACGTTGGTGACGTTGGCACAATTTCTATACATGGTGCCGACGCGCAAAGTGGAGCGTCAGGCAGATAAACATGCCGCTGAGGCTGTGGCGAAGGCCGGCCCTGATGCAAGCGTATATACGGTAAGTAAAATCGCCCGAACAGCTTACCTGGATTCGATGTCCAGTGAAGTCGTCCTGAAGATTCCCTTGCTCAAAGCCTATACATACGAGGAGCTCAAAAAGATGCAACTCGCTCTTGGATTGGATCTCAAAGGAGGAATGAGCACCGTCTTGCAGGTAGACCTCAAAGATCTGCTCATCTCTCTCTCCAATGACAGCCGCGATCCGGAATTCCATCAGGCACTTGATAATGCTCAGGAAGCACTTAAAAAAGCAGAGACGGATTATGTGTCATTGTTTGCACAGGAATGGGCGAAACTGGCGAAGGGCAAAAACCTTTCTGCTATTTTCTCCAGAAATCCTTCGTTGCGGAGTGAAATAGACTTCTCTACTTCGGATGCCGACGTCATCAGAGTCTTGCGTACGAAAGCAGAGGAGACCGTGAAGCTTACCTTTCAAAGGCTTACGGATCGTATTGACCGCTTCGGTGTGGCCCAACCAAATATCTCGCTCGACGCTTCCAGGAACCTCATCGTTGTTGAACTTCCCGGTGTAGACAATCCCGAACGCGCACGGACTTTCCTTCAGTCATCGGCGAAGCTTGAATTCTGGGATGTCTACCGCGTGAGTGATCCGGGGATCTTACAGGCTTTTGTCAATGCCGATGAGAAACTGCGCCGTGAATCTCAGGGAGATACAACGACGATTGACTCTGTGGCAATGCGCATCGATACGACGATTAATGAGATTACTGACAGTCTTGGAGCAGTCGTAGGATATGATACCTCGATCGTTGAGGTGCCGGTCACGCCAGATGATCCATTGCAGAATAAGGGACCTCTGTTGTCTGCGCTGGAGTTGAATGCCAGTACAGGACAAAGCTTGAATTACGGTTATGCGATCATGGGTGTCGCAGATAAGAATAAGATCAATGTGATCAATCAATTTCTTTCTCGGGACGATATCAAAAACTTCTTCCCGCGCGACCTTGAGTTTCGCTGGGCTGCCAAACCATTTCGAAATATTCAAACCAGGGAACTCACAAATAAATTTGAACTTTACGCGATCAGGAAGCCGCGTGGGAAAGAGTCGGCATTGCTCGAGGGCGATCATGTGGTGTCAGCCTCATCAGATCCGGATCCAATGTCCGGAGAAGTGCAGGTTACTCTCAATATGAATCCACAGGGAGCCAAGATCTGGGCAGATATGACCACGAAAGCAGCCCAGGACAACAATCGTGAGGTTGCTATTGTGTTGGATGACTATGTCGTGAGTGCTCCAAGTGTGCGTGAGCCGATTACACAGGGAAGATCATCGATCAGCGGAAGTTTCAGCGTACAGGAAGGAAACGACCTTGCCAGCATCCTTGAGATCGGAAAACTCCCGGCCAAAACGCGTATCGTGCAGGAAGCATTGGTAGGACCTTCACTCGGAAAAGAAAATATCCGGAAGAGTCTGATCTCGCTTTTGGTTGGTCTAGCAATCGTGATTTTCTTCATGGTATTTTATTATTCTACGGCGGGCGTATTTGCGGTGATCGCGTTGTTGGCAAACGTATTTTTCATCATCGGTGGAATGGCGTCAATCGGCGCTGCCTTGACGATTCCGGGTATCGCAGGGATCGTACTTACAATCGGTATGGCGGTAGACGCCAACGTAATCATTTATGAACGGGTGCGTGAAGAATTGCGGATGGGCAAATCGATGAAGATTGCAATTGTGGAAGGGTTCCGGCATTCGTATTCCGCGATTATCGATGCGAATGTCACCTCCATGATCACTGCCATTGTTCTGGCCTATTACGGATTAGGACCCATCAAAGGCTTTGCCGTGGTCTTGATTATAGGTCTGATCTCATCGATGTTCACCGCCGTCTTACTCGGACGTCTCATGATCGAATGGTGGATGAGCAAAGAGGGGAGGACGGTCAGCGTATGGAATTCCTTCACGAAAAATGTGATGGCCAATCTCAAAGTAGACTGGATTGGCAAACGCAAGATTGCTTATGTCGCATCCACACTCCTGATTGTAGCCGGTATCACATCTTTCTTTATTCGCGGTTTTGAGCTCGGTGTGGACTTCAAAGGCGGATACTCGTATAATGTAGAGTTTACAGAAGGCACCAGTGTAAATGCCGACCAGTTGAGAAGTTCTCTGTCCGGAGTGTTTGGCACGCAACCCGTCGTAAAAGCTGTGGATGCTGAAAACACTTTCAATATCACTACTGCGTACCTGATCGACGATCAGGCAGATGATGCTTCCGCGCGTGTCATGGACAAATTGCATGAAGGTGTGAATGCGGTCGCCGGGGGTAATCTGGATCGGACTCAATTTGGTCTTCCGGATGGCGAGGGCACGCATGTCGTCAGTTCAGCAAAAGTAGGGCCCACGATTGCAGATGATATTAAGAGAAGCGCAATCAAAGCAGGCATTATCGCCCTGATCGCTATTTTCTTTTATATCCTCGTGAGATTCAACAAATGGCAGTACAGCCTTGGTTCGGTCGTAGCGTTGTTCCATGATGCCTTGATTGTGCTGAGTGCGTTTTCATTGCTACATGGGATTCTGCCTTTCTCCCTGGAGATTGATCAGGTGTTTGTGGGTGCATTGCTGACCATTATCGGTTACTCGATTAATGACACGGTCGTCATCTTTGACCGGATTCGGGAATACTTCAATATGGGTACGGGTAAGTCTAAAGAACAGGTGATCAATGATGCAGTGAATAGTACAATGAGCCGTACTATTATCACATCGCTCACTGTGCTTTTCGTAGTGACCGTGCTCTTCATCTTTGGCGGGTCCAGTATCAAAGGCTTTGCATTTGCTCTGATTATCGGATTGATTTCCGGGACCTATTCCACGATCTTCATTGCATCACCGATCCTGGTCGACCTCACTGGTGAATTCAAAGCAAAAGAAGCAAAGACAAAACACGGCTTTTCAAAAGCTGCGACTGTCAGGTAGGCTTATGATGAGTTGCGGGTTGCGGGTTGCGAGATACGAGATCCTAAGATGCCCGGTAATCATTGAACTCTGAACCATGGAGTAAGTGCGCGCTTTGCTTGACTTCATGGTAAACCATAAATCAACAACCAGGATGCTTACTCCTGCTGTAAGAGATTGAGATTCCCTTCCCAGTTCAGAAGTGCACCCTCTTTGTTTACGAGATGAGGATCGGAGTTGCCATGAAAGCCGACGTTATCAAGCAATAGAAATGCGGACATCCCTGAATTCACCAGGGCGCTACCGGCATTGATGGATGTACAGTGCCGGATTGTTGAATTCCGAATGATAAGGTTACCGAAGTTCAATACACCGGCACCCTGCTTGTCAAAATCCGTGTATCCATTTGCAAGCCCCTCTTCGATCGTGACTCCATCAAGCGTCGCGGTATCTGCAGTTCCGGTCATCATGACGACGTGGAACACATTGTCGGTAGAATCATCCTGTGTTCCGATATCGCCGCTTAAAACAACCGGGAAATCATCGATATCGCGCTGGCTGAGCAATATTTCTGTACCATGAAAACCACCATATAGCATCAGACTATCTCTCAGGACAAATGAAGACGTGCGGACATTGGCAGGCGAGTATGTGCCCTTTGCAATCCAGACTTCTGTGATCTGTGGATATTCTGTAGAACGCAACAGCGCTTCCTGCACTGTAGTGAAAGCATCATCCCATGAATTGCCAAGGCCGGTACCGGTGGCACTTGAGTCCACGTATGCACGCACATCACCGAGCCAGTTATAGCCTCCTTCTCCGATCAGGACGATCTTCTTTGTAGGGGCATTGGACCCCGTATGTTGCAGATACAGTGTATCAGAATAGGGTTGCATGATCGTTGGTGAAAAGACGATGGGGATCCTGAGACTATCACCGGGTTTGAGGAAACGCGGAAATGAAAGTGAAGTATCGACGATGAATATAGTACTATCAAACATGGTCATGTTCTTCAGGAGAATGGCCTGGTTGCCATTTGCATTATGCAGATAGAGATCGAAGCTTGCACTTTCTTCAATCGGTACCTCATCAAAATCGTGATCGACTCCGGCGAGTTCACTTGCATCGGTAGGAGTGAGGATGGGATCAGTCTGGCCATAGAAGAAGAAAGCCTCGGTAGTTCTGGTAGTTGAGTTCCCTCCTTGCATTGTAGCACCTGAGGCGACATAGATACCTTCATTGTTGATGATGGCCTGCGTCCCATGTCGGCCTATATTCAACGAATCAAGAGTTCGCCACGTTTCCGCTGATAGGTCAAGTGCTTCCGTCGCTTTTTTCGCACTTCCTGACTCACGTTCACCGCCAATGACAAGGAGTTCGTCTCCCATGACGGCAACAGTATTGCCCGCTCTTTTGGTTGGAAGTGCGGCTGCAACGGCGTCCCAGGTTCCAGTCGAAATATCGAATACATCTA
Source organism: Saprospiraceae bacterium (assembly GCA_035292505.1). Classification (GTDB taxonomy): domain Bacteria; phylum Bacteroidota; class Bacteroidia; order Chitinophagales; family Saprospiraceae; genus DATDQA01. The sequence continues at coordinate 39,505 of DATDQA010000317.1, forward strand.
CTGTAGGCTCGGTATCGAGAAATAGATTACCTATAGTTGTGCGCCGACCGGCGGCCGCATAAATCTTATCATCTTTCAATGCTGCGTGAAAATGATCGCGCTGATTGGGAGCATTCGTCAAGATACCCCAGGTGTTGGTTCTGAAATCGAAGCGATCAAACCAATTTACACTTCCTCCAACGTGACCATTTGTGAGACCGCCTATCATGTAAAGTGTATCATTCTTCAGAACAGTTGCAGCCGATCCACGCCTCCGGGCAGAGGGAATCGTGGGACCATTATGCCAGGTATTTGTCATTGGGTTATAAACTATTAAGCGTGTAACCGGCGTCTCGAATGGGAAATCTCCGGTAAATGCTCCGGCTGCGACAATCAAACCATAGTAATCTATCGCCTGAAAATGATGGAGCAGAATATCAGGTGCAGCTCCGATTGTCCAGGTATCTGTGGCCGGATTGTAAATATTGACATTGCTGCTATGCTCTCTTCCTCCCAGCAGATAGAATTTATCGCCTGATTGTATATATGCAGCCTCGTGGCGGGATTGGCAGCATTCGCCAGACATGTTTTCAGGTTGGCAACCGCTGCCGTCCTGAAGAGTATACCATACACCACTTCTTTCAGGCGCCTCATCCACACTGAGATGTGACCAGGTCACCTCAAAACGATTCGTCGATCCACGCGCTGTTGAGATCACTCCCATCGCGACAGCCTGCGGTCCCTTAAGCGTTGCAAGCAACGGCCCCTGGATATAAAACCCATCACTGAGATCCTGCAGGTCATCCAGGTCTGTTGCATATTGCGGAATCACAAAACCATTGACAGGATTGACCAGCAACGCGAGTCTTACATTCGATTCACTGCCAATGCCGCTTACCGCGTATTGAATGGAAGAACTGCTTCCATTGTTCTCCACGACGACAGCAATCCCTGGAGTACCACCATTTGCATTGATGACAATTTTCACATAGTTATTCTGATCTCCTGTACCGATATACATCCCCATGGACTGGAAATTCTGAATGGTGTCAGGAAAGACAGGGCCTGCGATTTGTGCCTCTGCAAGAAACGGGGCATCAGTACTGTCTATCGCGAAGCCGAACTGAAAGGCATTGTGCTGGTCATCAAATGCATTTAATGCATCACCCTGATCTACGCCGATAAGAGAGAGCACCCCGTCTTCACCACCGGCCATAATTGACGTAGTACTGTTCTCTCCGGTTTTCCAGAGCTCCAGGTAATCATCTGTGCCATTCATCATGAAACCGGTAAATCCAAGGCCATAGAATCCTGTACCAGGATCATTGTTAAGCAACGGATATTCAATGGGTATTGTGGTATTCAAACCATTCATGGGATCCCAGACGAATAAATCAAGTATGTCATTGATACCGTCATCATCATCATCCGGATCATTGAGGTCGGAGACCAGGAATCCACCGATCAGGGTGCCGTCATGGTCACTTGGCACATCAAGGCCATTGCAAGGGCCGGTGCCATTGTCGATTTCGTCAGCATTGGTGAATCCGTCGTAGTCCTCATCGATGGTATTGTTGTCCGTTCCAAGGCAAGCCACAAAATCTGAAGGTTCGAGGATTGCAATCGGGCCACCTCCAAGATGACAAGCTACCCAGATCGTGCCGGGGAAAGGTCCTCCATTACTGGTACTTATTACATCCAGTGGATAAATAGGTAAGTTCGATGTAAGTATCACGACGCTATCAGGGTGATCAATGTTGCCATTCGCATTGAGTTTAACTCTGTACAACGCAGGGCCTAACAATGCTGTGCAGAGCAAATCCCCGACCATTGAACTATCGAAATTCATCGCTGTATATTCTGAAAGGCCATTCATGCTCTTCTTATAGATGGCATAAATGGAATTGTCGTCAGTTCCCGCGACTTGATAGTCCCCTTCGATAGGATGAGCCATGTCAACTGGTAGTGGAGGCCAGTCATAAGGAAGAGAAGTCGCAGGATCGTCCTCGATGTATTCTGTGCGAAAGATGCCTGTTGCACCATCCCTCGTGTAGAGTCCCGCGGAATCAGGATTACAGCGAATCGGAGACGGATGCCCACCATAAAAATCTGTCTCAATCTTATGTAAACCATCCATATTTGTCATTGACGATGAGCCGGGTTCTGATGAGTTGTAAACATTTGTTGCCGTGCCTAAGCCTTCATTGCTTGGAGTCCCTCCATAAAGTGGGTTAGGGCCGTTGTCCCAGGTATACATATGTCCGAGTTGAGTGATCAGAAGATCATAGGGATTTCGGAAACCTGGTGCGTATATCTGCACAGGACCGTTTTCAATAAATTTGGCTTGATTCAAGCCGTCATTTCCTCCAAATGGATCATGCATATCAACCCCATTGTATCCCATCGCCATCGGATCATCGATTCCGTTCGCGTTCGACCTTGTAGGATCATCAACAGTAGGGAGATTATAAATGTATTGAGCTCCACTGCTCGTATCGACAAGAATTGGCATCTCTTCCAATGCGTTCAGATCGATGGAGAGAATTGCACCGGATAATGCATACTCACAGAGATAAGCAAGGGCGGTAGAAGGTGAGCCGGCATTAGTATTTCCGCCCTGAGCCACATAAAGTGTATGCGTGCTCGCATCGTAAAACAATCCGTTGGTTGAATGGTCTTCCTCTGATCTCGGCAACCCTCTGACAAGGTCTACCTTTGACCACGACCCACCATTTTTAGAGAGCCTGGATATAGTCCCGGAATTGGTATCAAGGTTAGTATCCGTGCCTGTAAATATGCCGCCGCCTACTCGGGGGTCACTTGATGATACATAAATGACTGGATGTGATGGTGTGCCTACAACCTGAATGCCGGTGGCTTGCCTTAATGAATCGACAGGCACAGTTCCGTCATCGTTGTGATTTTGCATATTCTTGACAAGGGTAATAGTTTCCGTCGCGGTCACATCATAGTCATTTGAACCGGTACGCACTATCGTATAGATCAATATTGTACCATCCAGATTCAATACATAGAGCTTTTGATCCGGGCCAAAGCAAATCGATGTAGGACGCACTACGCTCTCGCCACCCAATTGGCTAATTGTAAAGGACTGCCCATAAAAGCTTGAATACCGAATAAATACCAGCAAGGCACACAGAACAAGGCGGGAAGCCACTTTTACTTTCATTCGGTGGGTAAAACTATATATCATGGACTTACAAATTCCGTGCAAATATACGCGTCCCTATCTTCCCGGAGATGACGTATATCGCTGGAAACCAAAGGAAAAGTCACGATTATCTTTGCCCGTCTATGAGGACGCGCATTGTCGAGACTGAGGTATGGAAGGAAGACCTTCAACTGAAACGGTCGTATCGTATCGCAGGTGAGGAAATCACAGATGCCTACAATGCTTTTATTGTCCTGAGAGATGAAACAGGCCGGAGTGGCATTGGAGCGGCATCACCCATGCCGGAAGTCTGCGGTGAACATATGCACGAAACCCTTACGGGACTGAATAAAGCGGCAGAGTTGCTGCGAAGCGCAGGTGCCCTTCCTCTCGAAATTTTCTGTGAAATACTCGAAAAAGAGCTCAGCGAGACCCCTGCGGCGTGGGCAGCAGTCGATATGGCATTGTATGATTTGAGTTGTAAACAACTCGGTATATCTGTTGTAGCTTTTCTTGGCAAGCATCACACAGCCATGGAGACCTCAGTGACCATTGGTATTTCGTCTGAGGATCGCGTTCGTGAAGAACTCTTCGCGCACCTGGTGCAGGGCTTTCGCGTCATTAAAGTCAAAATCGGAGACAATGTAGACAGGGATATTGCGATCATACACAAACTCCGCGAATGGGGTGGCAATGAGTTTCGTTTGCGTGTAGATGCGAATGAAGGCTACACTCTTCTGTCTCTCAAACAATTTATGGCCCGGACCGCAAAGCTTAACATTGAATTGATTGAACAGCCTCTGCCATCGCCCGCAGGAGATCACATGCGAACGCTTTCCGGTACGCAAAGAGCCGTATGCATGGCAGATGAAGATCTGATGACAGAAGGAGATGCAGATGCGCTCTCAGAAGGCACGCCTTATGGTGTCTGGAATGTCAAACTCATGAAGTCGGGAGGCATCACTCCCACAAAACGCATTGCAGCAAAAGCTTTACGGGCAGGTATCAGGGTGATGTGGGGTTGCAATGATGAAAGCAGAATCAGCATTGCGGCGGCATTACATGTGGCGTTTAGTTGTTCAGCCACGCAATACCTTGACCTTGATGGGTCATTCGATATAGCGCATGATATCGTCAGTGGTGGATTTGTGCTGGAAAATGGTAAGCTCCGGCTTACCGACACACCTGGTCTTGGTGTCATGTTGCTGTAAATACTCCATAGTGTCTCTTTGTCCTTGACCTTCACGACATTGTCCAAAGCCACCACTGACGCCGTGCTCCTCCGCGCTCCGTCGCTGAAGCTATGGAGCGCAAGCGACTGGAGCTACGGCGGCACGCGGTCGGCCAGAGCCTTGCTCCTGCGTCGTCGCCGACTTCGGTGCCATAGACATCCCTTTTGGGCCGGCCAGGCGGGGTTCGTGGAAAACTCCTTCAGTAGATCAATTTCCACGTTAATCAATGTGAGACATTACCAGTTACTCTTTTGGCTTCCCTTTATATTCATCGAGTTCACGTCGTTCTTTCTTCGTCGGGCGACCAACACCTTTTCCCCTCACTTCAGGTCTGGCTTTTCCGATAAACCACTCCTTGTATTTATTGCGTTCTTCGTCCGGTGTGAGGTCTTCATAGCAGACCTGAGCAAGAGGTGCGGATACGCGTTTGTCGATCAGATCGAGAACTTTGAAAGAGAGATGAAATCCATCCTTGCGCAGATCGACGAGGCAACCCCGCTGCACCATTGAACTGGCTTTGGCTACGATACGATCGATTTTTACCTGGTTTGCTCTGCAGGCATCGGTTGCCATTGAGCGGGACTTATAGATGCGCACGCTCCACAACCATTTGTCGATACGCACCTTATCCATTCGTCAGGATTTTGGGCATACATTATTGTCCGCGTGTAAAGATGAGCAGTTCGTCCTGACCACCACGATTCATGCGGATCTCAAGATTGCCTTCGTCCAGTCGTTCGATTTTCACGACGATGCGTTCTTCGCCTTTAGCTTGTGTGTAAAGTTTATAGCCATCAATCCACCAGGTGCCTTCCTCCTGGTTTCGTGCGATAACTGCGCGATACGTTTTGTCTTCATTGAATTCAAACCATGCAGTGAGGTCAGTCTCCAGGCCATTCTGCAGCCAGCCGATACTAAACCACCGACCTATAATTTCGCGTTCGTTGTAGTTTTTAGTGGAACAGCTCACCATCAACACAGTGAGCACGAAGATCAGATACGTGTTAAGCTTTTTCATCTTTTTAAGGTTGGCAATTCAAGAGGAAGTTCATCTAAAGTTTCTATGATTTTCGTTGCAATAAAATAATCGCGATACCAGCGCTGATCAACCGGTGCAATGATCCAGGGGACCACGCTGCGATAGATGGCATCCTCATAGCAAAAAATATATTGATCCCAGTACTTGAGTTCTTCCCAATCCGCCGCATTGTGTTTCCAGTTCTTCCGGGGATCATCGATACGCTCCTGGAGTTTCTCTTTCTGACGTTCAGGCGAGATGTGCATGTAAAATTTGAGGATCGTGGTATTGTTTTCTTTTTGCAGCATCCGTTCGAACTCATTGATCGCCTGCATACGTTGATCCACACGTTCTTCATCGATCCATTTGTGTACACGTTGTACAAGGATATCTTCGTAATGGGATCTGTTGAAGACCTGGATGAAACCTTTTCGCGGTATCACCTTGTGGATACGCCAGAGGAAATCATGCGCAAACTCTTCTTCAGTGGGTTTTTTAAAACCAATTGCATTAATGCCGATAGGACTGCAGTAGCTGAATACTTTGCGTGTGACACCGTCTTTGCCTGTCGCGTCCATGCCCTGGAGAACTACAAGCAGCGAGTATTTCTCCTGTGCATACAGGATGTGCTGGAGGTCACCAATCCGACGGGCCAGTTTATCTACTTCTTTTTTTATTTCACCTTTCTCAAATCCTTTCGGAGCTCTCGTAGGATAATCACTGAGTTTGATCATAGGTCATTCAGATTGTATGCACATATCAGGTGCGCATCCTGGTACGTTTGACCAGATAGTTTTGCAGGATGGTTCGATATCCCTGATGGATGTCAGTCGGGATAAAGTCGATCCGGTACTGCAGGCACTTCATACGTAACGTATCAAGAAGGCTGCGCACTTGTTCCTGGTAATATCGGCGCACCTCCTGGCTCCGGAGTTTGACACGCTCACCACTTTCCATATCGACAAATTCATACGGTCTGTTATCGTAATCGAATGTCACCTCTTTAGCTTCATCGACGACATGGAATAACACTACCTCGTGCTTATTATATTTCAAATGCTGAAGGCCGGATAACAGGGCATCCATCTTCTCGTCACCTTCAAACATATCACTCAGGATGATCACCAGAGACCGCTTATGTATGCTGTCTGCGATCTGGTGCAGTGCGCGTGCAGCATCCGTCTTGCGATCCAGAACCGGCTGCCGAATCAGTTGATCAAGATGTGAAAGGAGTAATTGGTAATGAGATGTGCTGCTTTTGCATTTGGTATGCACCAGGAGATCATCCGCGAAGATGCTCAATCCAAATGCATCACGCTGACGGCGGAGCATATTCATGAGTGAAGCAGCGGCAAGTGAAGCATATCTCAGCTTATTGAGCCCTGTCCCTTCAGGAGTGAGTTCAGGAAAGTACATGGAGGACGATGCATCGATCACGATCTGGCATCGCAGATTGGTCTCTTCCTCAAACTTCTTTGAATACAATCTGTCTGTCCGTGCGAGGATTTTCCAATCCACATTTTTGGTGGATTCACCCGGATTGTAGAGCCGGTGTTCGGCGAATTCCACAGAGAATCCATGAAAAGGACTTTTGTGCAGTCCGATAATAAATCCTTCTACAACCTGTCTTGCCAGAAGCTCCAGATTGGAGAAGTCGCGGATATCGTGATCGTCGAAAAATTGCATGATGAGATTGAAACAAAAACGCCCTTAATACAATGGATTAAGGGCGTCAAGATACAGTTTCTTCTTTTCGTTAAATGAGCGCTTCGATCTTTGAAGCGAGGACTTTTTTAGAGGTTGCACCCACCTGCCTGTCGACGACTTCACCATTCTTGATAAACAACACCGTGGGAATACTGCGCACATTAAATTTCATACTCACCTGAGGATTGTCATCTACATTGAGCTTGCCGACGACGACGCGGTCTGCATACTCTTTAGACAATTCTTCAATAAAAGGGCCGATCATCCGGCACGGACCACACCATTCTGCCCAGAAATCCACAACTGTCACCTGGTCTGCTTTCAGTGCCTTTTCCTGGAAATTCGCATCATTGAATTCAAGTGCCATAGGATACAAAAGTTATTATTTGTTAGTTGATCGAAAATCTTATCGGTGGCAGAACAACCGCCCCCTTTAAAAGTTCTGGCGAAGATAGAATTTTATGGTAGGGACAATTCCCACTCGTAAATCAGGGTACCCTAATTCAGCGGATTTGCCGTGTTATTCAGGTCGCCGAGCTTGATGCCACGAAAGGTTCCGCTTTGCGTACCGTTTAGGATATTCTGCAGAAGTACGGGTACAGGCAAGTCAACCACTGGAGGTTGTTGTCCCGGGGCACCAAACGTGACACTCGCATGGAAGAACAGCCAGGTTGAAGGAGATGGAAACTGGTTTTCAAAGCCAAGCAGGAGCCTGCGCATATATACGATATCAAGAACCGAGATCGTCTTAGAAAGATTGACGTCCGCGGCAAATAATTTTTCTACACTATTGAGATATTCAAGTCCTAATAGATGCTTCTGCAATGCAACAAGATCCAGTACCGTGAGACCATTCAACGGATTGATCGTCTTGGAAACGGAGAGCCTGAGATCATTATTCACGACATACGCTGAATCGAAGACAAACTCATATCTCCCCTGAGCATCTGTAGTATCAGATGCTATATCATTGCCATTCAGTGAGACAATCATACGCGCACCAGCAATCCCAACGCTTCCCTGATGCGTACGTACCACACCACTGATTGTGACATCGGTAGGAATGTCCGGAATCTCAATAATATGCAAGGTCACAAGTGTATCACAGCCTCCTGTCAGAGATTGGACGGTGAACATATACGTGTTTTCTTCGTTGTACCATACTCCGTACACCAATACAGAATCACCCTCAGTAAAGGATGCATTGATGGTGTTGGTATGCAAAGGATCCATGGTGATGTTGACGGTGACAACAGTATCACAGCCAAAAGTTTGAGACTGAACAATGACTTCATAGGTGCCCGCTTCATCATAGTTTGTGCCATACACCACTACTGATTCACCCGCGCAAAAAGAGGCATTGATCGTTGAGATTTCCAGAGGATCTTCGGTAATTGTAATCCATACTAACGTGTCACAGTCATCATCCTGAATTGTATCTGTATATGTACCTGCTTCATCATACCATTGCTCATAGACCTCTACAGAATCGCCGGTGCAAAAGCTTTCATAGACCGCAATCGTCACAAGGCATTCGGGTCTCTGAGCTCCTGTGGCAGCGATAGCCGCATCCAGTTCTGCGATTGTTTCCGTATTGTTTGAGCCATCGACATCATATTGTACAGTGCCATCAGGTGCAATGACGACGAATGTCGGGGTGCCATAAAATGGACCGAACATCCCCTGTTTATACGGCGCCACTGCAGCAAGACTTCCTCCTTCAGACCCTGCTGCCGGGTAAGTATGCCCGTGATTTGCTTTGTATGCATTCACCAGGGCATCTGTATCAAAATTCTTATCACTGAGATCAAAGAATTCCACATCATAATCTCCTCCTCCCCACTCCTGGTAGAGTGGTTCCATATACGGTGCAATGGCATTGCAGGGTGGACAGGTGGTGAAAAAGATCTCTATCAGGACCGTCTTGCCTTGATTCAGATAGTCAGCATAGAGGGTATGATCGTCTCCTTCGGAATCGGTGATCGTAAAATCAGGAGCAAGTTGGCCTGAGATACGGTTTGCGCCAAAGAGAAAGAGGATGAACAGGATGCTTTGTATCTGTTTTGTCATTGTGTTATTTTTTGACGAAGCGCATGGTCTTGAGTACCGTGCCATTGTTCTGAATACGCACAAGATATGTGCCAGAATACCACCCACTGGCATCTTCGTGGACAAGCAATGCCTGATCCTGGACTGATGGCTTAAAACTATGTAGCCTGTTGCCAAGCATATTATAGACAGAGACCGAGATTTCGCCTGCAGGACGGACTTTGGTATAGACGTTCAGAAAATCTGCTGAAGGATTCGGTGCGATCCAGAGATCCGATGTGTGATTGAGGTCATTTACGCTACTCGTACCAGGTTTTACAGCACCAGTAATTGTGAGGGCCGCATCCAGGTCAACTAACTCGACATCCCAATTTACAGTGCCATCAGGAGAGATCACGATATACGTGGGTGTACCAGAGAAGCCGCCAAAGCCACCATTGACATATGCGTTTACCACCGCGATACTCCCACCCGTTGCGCTGACAGTAGGGAATGTGATACCGTGAGAAGATGCATAGCCAGACGCGGTCTGATTTGTTTCCCATGTTTTGTTGCTCACTTCAATAAACTGTACATCGTGAGCACCCATTCCCCATTCTACATAAAGCGCCTGCAGGGCATCTGCCTGTGCATTACAGGGTGGACAGGTTGAATAAAAAATCTTCAACATGACCGTTTTTCCCTGTGCGAGATATTGACTATACAAGGTATGTTCCTGACCGTGGATATCCGTGACAGTAAAGTCAGGGGCAGACTGGCTGAGAATAGAGGCTGGAAGGAGGAAGAGTACTAAGTAGAGATAGTGTTTCATATCATTGGTTTTTGGTATATCGAAGGTATGGATAATCGGGTATAAGCTTCGAAAACCACCTCAAATTCAGAATTATTCAAAATCAAATGACTCAGAGGTTTTCATTACCGGAACTCCATTTTTGCGGGTGAGGCACGTCAAATATAAGTAACCCCGGCGAAATAAGGTTAAAAAGCTGAGTCTAATCCGAAAAGTCATCTTTTGTCCTCCCGCACCCCTCGATCCCCTGAAGGGGAAGTCCACGCACATTGAATTTCAATGTATTATGCGGGCGGCGGTTCCACCTTTAGGGGGTCAGGGGGTAGTGAAGCACTTTTCGGAGTGGA
>DATDQA010000318.1:0-6910 GCA_035292505.1 Saprospiraceae bacterium
AGAGGGCAGAGAGCAAAGAGTAGAGAGCAGAGAGCAGAGAGCAGAGGGCAAAGAGCAGAGAGCAAAGAGCAGAGAGCAGAGAGCAAAGAGCAGAGAGCAGAGAGCAGAGAGCAGAGAGCAGAGAGCAGAGAGCAGAGGGCAGAGGGCAAAGAGCAAAGAGCAAAGAGCAGAGGGCAGAGAGCACAGAGCAGAGAGCAAAGAGCAGAGGGCAGAGAGCAGAGAGCACAGAGCAGAGGGCAGAGATTTTGGAGGTCGATTTACCTGCCCGACTGACGTCGTTCTGGCGGGTCGGATTTCGGAAATGATAAGCCTCTATCCTTCCTGATAAAACCCTGTGTGGCCTATTGAAAAAGATTAAATAACTGATACGCTTCTGCAATCCGCAACGTTATAGATACTGTAGATACAGATCGGTGATATCATCTGTATCATAATCCTGTCTCATATCCCGAATGTTATCTGCAAACGAACTATCCTCTGTCACAATTTGAATAGTGGATAAGGTATGTTTATGATCCTGAAGACCGGAAATCCGGGCTTTCACAAAATTCACCAGAGATGGAAAAACATCTGGTCAAAATAGAATCCATTGACAAGGTCACGCATAATGTACTCAGAATTGTCACTGCGAAACCTGCCGGATATCAGTTCACTCCCGGGCAGGCGACAGAAATTGCGATAAACAAAGACGGCTGGGAAGGACAAAAACGACCGTTCTCTTTTACCAGCCTCCCTGTCAATAGCAACCTGGAGTTTACGATCAAAACATATCCCGAGCGTCATGGTGTGACAAACGAGCTCCTTCATCTGAAAAAAAATGACGAACTCATTTTACACGAAGTCTTTGGAGCCATTGCCTACAAGGGCGAAGGGGTGTTTATTGCCGGTGGAGCGGGCGTGACGCCGTTCATTTGCATCTTCAGACAACTCAACGCAACCGGTAAAATCGGAAACAACATGTTGGTGTTTGCTAACAATACAATAAAGGATATTATCCTTGAAGAGGAGTTCAGGAGTTTACTCGGGGACGCATTCATCAATATTCTCTCGAAAGAAAACACAGCGGGATACTATTATGGACAGATCAGTGAAAGTTTTCTTCGGTCCCACATCGATAACTTCGATCAACACTTCTACGTCTGTGGTCCTCCGCCGATGATGGAAACAGTGCTCAGTCAATTGTCCTATCTGGGCGTACAAAAAGATGCGATCACCGTGGAAGATTTATAATACATATTTATTAAAACTATACTGCCATGAACTCGACAATTCTTGCAAATCATCTAAGCGTCAACTACAGCGAGGAAGGTCCATATGAATCTCCTGTGATCATTTTCATTCATGGCTTTCCATTTAATAAGTCCATGTGGAAACCGCAGGTGGAGGCGCTCAAAGACTCCTACCGGGTGATTACATATGATGTCCGCGGTCACGGAGACACGGAGACAGGGAACGAAGACTTCTCGATTGAGCTCTTTGTCAGCGACCTCCTGGGCCTGATGGATGCCTTGAATGTCCAGAATGCTATACTCTGTGGTTTATCTATGGGAGGCTATATTGCCTTAAGAGCGATCGTCGCACATCCGGAGCGTTTCGATGCACTTATCCTGAGCGATACCCAATGTATAGCGGATACACCGGAAGCAAGAGAGAAACGCATGAAAACGATCGCAAGTATTAAAGTCAACGGAGTTAAAAAGTACGCTGATGAGAGCGTGAAAAATCTTTTCTCACCCGAATCCTTCACTACAAAGCAGGCTAGCATCCTGGCGATCCGAAAGATGATCGTGAGTACCTCCAGGCAATCCCTCTCCTATACGTTGCTGGCTTTAGCCGGTCGCAAGGAAACCTGCAGCAGTCTTTCGAAGATCGTCGTCCCGACTCTTATCATGGTAGGCAATAATGATATCATTACACCTCCCGCGGCCGCGCGGATGTTGCATGAAGGGATTCATGGTTCTCTCTTACACATCGTGCAGCAAGCAGGACATTTACCCAATCTTGAGAATCCTGACGATTTCAATTTTCAACTCAAGCTATTCCTGCATCGGTTTGCAAAACCGCCTGCTGTGTTAAACACTACTGTGGGTGATTGACAGGCAAAGGACGTTGCTTATCAAGAAAATAACATGTGTCGGGCAATATCGTCTCAGAGGGTTTCGTTTTATAGACACATAAACCAAAGACTCGTCTCCCTCCTTACACTCGCTCCTTAGATGAGGATGAGATCATGAGGTTCTTCATTGTTAACCTTATAAAATTAGACATCATGGAAGACTTATTGTATGTCTTTGCGGTGATTTTAGTCATTGCATGGCTTATTGGATTCCTTGGTTATAGTGCCGGGGGGTTGATCCATATTCTGCTTGTGATTGCGGTTATCGCAATATTGCTCAGACTTATTCGCGGCAGAAGGGTCGTTTAGGGAACACCTACATGGTTATACTGCCTTGGATCCAGGGGTTAAAATAAAAAGTCTCACCCCTACATTCTCACTCCGGCTTGCGTCGATTATTTATTCACTATTTTAATAATTACGATCATGAGTACAGGGAAAGTAGTATTAGGTGTACTGGCAGGCGCTGCCGCCGGTGCGTTACTGGGCGTCTTATTCGCTCCGGATAAAGGCTCTGCCACACGCGGTAAAATTGTCCGAAAAAGTCAGGAGTATACCGATGAATTAGGCAATAAATTCAATGAATTCATCAACGGCGTCACACATCAATTTGAAGCTATACGTGACGAGGCAATGCGGATAGCTCAGGGTCCAAAATCCAAAGTACAGGAAGATGAAGAGGAAGTGATCGCGGGTTCAAACCGCAAGGCACGGCATCAGAGCTAGTCACGTCTCCATCAGAGCATAGGACATTAAGCTCACGTTCCTGGCTACCCCCTCTCCTTACACACTAAATAATTCGAAACATGGAAACACATGTGGACTTGCGCGATGCAATCTTTGAAGGCGTTGAAACATACACCAAAACAACCTTTGAGCTCTTTAAGCTCAAAGGAGTGGAGACAGGGATCAGGATGGCAACTTCATTGGTTTCATCCATGACAGTGCTCGCGGTGATTGGCTTGTTTGTATTGATTCTGAATATTGGAATTGCGTTTGCGCTTGGTGAACTCCTTGGCAAAGTGTATTATGGCTTTTTTATCGTTGCTGCGTTTTATCTCGTGCTGGGAATTGTGTTTCACTACTTTTTACGCAAATGGCTGCAAAGGCCTGTGAGTAAATTAATCATTGTGTATGTCCTTCAATAAGATCATGTGATGCAACCGATAAACTCCGAAAGCAGCCTTCAGACTGCGATCCTCAGGTTGGAAGAAAAACGCAGAGAAGAGGCAAAACAGCTAACGGAACATTTACTTCTTGCTCTTGAGAGCGTTAAGCCCATCAATATGATCAAAAGCGCTCTTAAGGAGGTTGCCGCATCCCAGGAATTACAAAGTCGTATTGTGCGCACTGCGCTCGCTTTGATGACCGGCTATCTGTTTCAAAAAATATTTAAACGTGTTTCACAGAATCGGTATAAAAGGCTCCTCGCGGCTGCGCTTCAGTTTGGTATTACAACTGCGATTGTGAAAAATCCCGAAGTCGTGAAGGTCATTGGGAATCGTATTTTGAAACTGATCAGATCTAAAGCTTATGCGTACCAGGACTGAATGCAACAATCGGTTATATGAATCACTCGTTTAAAATCCATCTAAAGGCAACTCCCGCACGATTGCGGGATCCGCTGAATTCTCAAATAATGGAATGCAATCATCCCGGTTGATGAGATTGTTTGAAGATGAACTTCAGAATATCTATTGGGCAGAGCAGGCGTTGACAAAAGCTTTTCCCAAAATGATAAAAAATGCTACAGCGCAGGAGCTCATCAAGGCACTAGAGCAACATCTTACGGAAACAGAGCAACAAGTAACGCGTGTCGAACAGGTATTTGAATCTATTGGTCAGCCTGCCATCGCAATAAAATGTGAAGGGATCGAGGGTCTGATCAGGGAAGCAGAAGAAATGATAGACGATTGTGAAGAAGGTACAATGTGTGATGCAGGAATCATTTTTGCTGCACAGAAGATTGAACATTACGAGATAGCAACCTATGGCACACTTCGCCAATTCGCCGAAACACTAGGCTTAACCGAGGCAATGACATTACTCGAACAAACTCTCAATGAGGAGAAACACGCCGACGAAAATTTAACCCAAATCGCAGTTGCAGGAGTGAATGTGGAGGCGAGCGCCGAAATGGAAAATTCTTAACCGCGCGTAAATTTCTGTAGCAGAAAAACAAGAGTGATCCGGCTGCAAGGACGTCTATTGAAAACGCAAACAAACAGGATCCCAACAATGAAAATAAAGATTGCGAAAGGCCATCCCTTCGAAATGCTCTCATCGACTGTTACCAAATATGTCGGTAGTTCTCCTGCCTTTATTATTGCTGTTTCTGTGATTATCGTCTGGTTGATTACCGGTCCGATTTTTAAGTACTCAGATTCGTGGCAACTGATTATCAATACAGGCACCACAATTATTACTTTTCTGATGGTGTTTCTCATTCAAAGAACCCAGAACAAAGAATACCTTGCACTTCAAATTAAACTCAACGAACTGATTGCCTCAAGCCGCTTTGCCAGCAATCGGCTCATCGACATTGAAGACCTGACCGAAGAGGAATTGCTCACCCTTGATACTTATTATGCCGAACTCGTAAAAATGAGTAAGAAGATAAAACAATGCACCAATCGCATACAATAGAGGAAGCTACTGGTTGGCATCAACTCAAAATAAAACACAGGAAGAGTATGATGAACAAGACTTAAGAGAACTTCCCTGATGAGGCTTGCTACGCAGACAATATGTACATTCCATTCTTTTGATGTCTTCTCTCTCTCTCTGAGGATGATCTATCAGGAAACTCAAATTCAGGGAACATTTCTTTAAAGAAGTCATATGAAAACGAACAATCATGCGGGAGATGCTCTCATCACGTCGGGCAGGAATATCAGTTGCTGGACCGATACAACCCCTCCGTTAAAAAGGTCGCCACTAACACAGGATTTAACTACAGATGTCGTCATCATAGGAGGTGGACTTGCCGGGCTCAGTGTTGCTTATTGCCTTAGTGAAGCCGGGAAGAAAGTTGTTTTGGTTGAAGATGGTTTTATTGGCAGTGGTGAAACCGGAAGAACCACAGCACATCTCGTCACCGCTCTCGATGACAGATATTATAAGCTGGAACATATTTTCGGTACAGAGAACACAAAACTGATAGCTCAAAGTCATAATATGGCTATTGATTTTGTAGAGCGCACAGTCCAGAAGGAAAAAATTGATTGTGGTTTTGAACGCGTCAGCGGTTATCTTTTCCGGTATCCGTCTGACCAGGAAGACTCACTTGAGCGCGAACTGCAAGCGGCATTAAAAGCAGGTGTAGAAATAAAGATGGTAGATGAAGCTCCTGGTCTGCTGCGCGCAGAAAAGGCACTGTGTTTTTTGAATCAGGCGCAATTCCATCCGCTCAATTACCTGGAGGGCTTGTGTCAGGCCATTGAGCGAAATGCAGGAAAGATATTTACTTCTACCCATGCCTCACAGATCGATCATGAAGGCATCGCGACTAAAGACGGATTTGTCGTTCGCGCCGAACATGTCGTGGTAGCGACGAATAGTCCTGTCAATAATCTGTTTACAACATTTGCGAAGCAATATGCGTATCGCACATATGTGATCGGTGCCCTGGTAAAAAAAGACGTTCTTCCCAGAGCGCTTTGGTGGGATACTGGAGACGTTGAAAGTAACTCCAGGATACCACCCTATCATTATATCCGCGTATGCCCGTACGACGCACAATATGATTTGCTCATCAGCGGTGGTGAAGATCATCCCATTGCAGATACAAGCAACACGCAGGTATCAGAAGAAGACCGCTATGCATTGGTGGAAGAGTGGACCCGCAACTACTTTCCAATAGAAAAAGTTGTGTACCGTTGGTCAGGCCAGGTCATGGAGCCGATGGACGGTATAGCCTTTATTGGGCGGAATCCGTTCGATCATGACAACGTATACATCGTCACAGGTGATTCCGGTAATGGAATGACACATTGTTCGTTTGCCGGTTTGTTAATATGTGATTTGATCAGCGGGAAAGAAAATCACTGGGAAAAAATTTACAGGCCTTCGCGGTTTACATTCAAAGAAAGCGCTCCGATCTTCAGGCAGATGATGAAAGAATTGACGTCGTACATAAAGGACATGCCAAATTTCAAAGGCGCAGAAGAGCTCGCCTCGGTAAAAAAAGGAGAAGGAAAAATTGTGGACATGCTGGAGGAAAAATTCGGAGTGTATCGCGACAAAAAAGACCTGTTGCATATTGTATCCGCGGAATGCACGCATTTGAAATGTACCGTTGCGTGGAATAGTGATGAGTTGAGCTGGGACTGTCGCTGTCATGGCAGTCGTTTTACCTATGAAGGAAAAGTCATTAACGGCCCGGCGAACTCAGATCTCACAGCGTATAGTGAAGCTGAAGGCGTGATAGAAGCAAAATAGTATTTTTGATGATTGACCAATATCACAAATTACAATTATGACAACGGTCTATTCTGCAATTGCAATTTTCGGTCTGACTGCTATGATTGGGATGTATTTGCTCTCTCTCATTCTTCGCAATAAGACAACTCCCAAAGGAGCTGCAATCGTACACGGCATCTTTGCTGTGATAGGATTGGTTCTACTTATTATTTATTGCATAGGCAATACGCCGGGACCCCTGGCGAGCATTATCATATTTTCAATTGCTGCACTGGGCGGGTTTATACTCGTATACAAGGACATTACAAGTCATACTGTGCCTAAATGGCTGGCTGTAGTTCATGGCTTAGCCGCAGTGACAGGCTTTATCGT
>DATDQA010000319.1:0-2874 GCA_035292505.1 Saprospiraceae bacterium
CACGCCTAATTTATTGTGTCCCCAGATCCACAAATCCATAATGATCCACTTCCTTCTCGCCATCAGGGAGCTCATGATAGGCTCTGTAGAACACATATTTCTTACCCACGTTAATGCCGTTGAAAATGCGATTGACTTCGACTTTCACGTTTTCGTTTTCGGCTTCCAACGCAGCAGTGTTGTCTAGCGGAATACTTGTGAGATATAGGACCATAGGGGAAAAGCCATCATTGAGTATCCCTGCATGAATTCTGAAAATTTGCGGTTTGCTTTCTATGTTGTCAAGTGTCAATGGAAGAGGAAACTTTGTATTGAATTCATTCTTTAGCTTTTCATAGAATTCCATCATCTCTTGATGTTTTTGATACTCCCACAATTCGCCTGCAGGCCTTAAGCAGAGCTGGTTCAACTCCATGTTGTTCAGCGCATCGATCAAGTATCCTTTGTCATGATATTCTTTTGCCGTGTCGTAATAGCGTGGTGCATTTTTATTAAACAATCCATACTGTCCGAATTGAAGGACATCCAGCTTCCATTGATCATCGTGCTTTGCGTAGATTGCCGTAATCAGAAAATCGCTGTCAAGCCCATTAGGTATCAACAGCGCTACAAACGTTTCCGGATGTGGGGGGAGATAATGTATGAGATAGTCATTATCACCTGGAATTCCGGGGCCCACAGAATAGATTGCTTCCGTCGCTGCGTTTTGGACATGATACTCATCCAGCATCCGATAACTCTGTGCCTGAAATGAAGAGTGCATCCTGGCAACGAGTTTTTCTATCTCTTCCCCTTGCGTTTCGAGTACTTGAGTGGCAAACATCGCCTGAATAATTCCAATGTCGTTAGTTAGAATGGCATCAAACAATTTATCCGTCAGGGATCTGATCTGTTCCTTTGTCTCCTTGTTGATGTGTTCATTTTTCAGAGTCTTTCCCTTTTCCATCGCGCAGTCAAGGCAAAGAAAAAAAGTCAATAGAGCGAGCAATAACTTTCGTTTCATGTATGAGTAAAAATAAACTGTCGCAGCAACCTACCCGGAGGCTTTTCTGTAAATCATATTGTACAGTGGCATGGTAAAATTTATCCGGATCAGGAAGAAAAGTAATACGCAGTATAAGGTGCTAAACAGGATGATTGAATAACAAATCGCCTGGATGATCTCTCCGTAGAGTACACCCTGATACAGAGGGAGTGTTGCCATCACCGCTGCACCGAGGCCTTTGGGGATCATCACAGACATCACTGCTTTATCCAGCACAGGTGTACCTCGTGAAATCACAAATCTGATCATCAGGATGCGCACAAGTACCAGGGCAAAGGTGATCAGCGCACCCCACAGCAACCACTCCGGTTGATTGATCCGTAGATTAATGCCGATGAAGACAAAGAAGAAAATACGTAACAGGAAGATGATTTCACTGAAAAAACTTTTTTCACTCTTCGGGAGCACAATACGTGGGTTTGGCGCAATGCGTTCGATAAACTTCGGTTCGAAGTAATACAGATTCCCAATGGCAATGCCGAAAGATAAGGCAGTGATCGGGCCACTGAATTGTAAGTATTCTGTAATGCCATAGAGTATAAACAGGAATGCGGGTGTAGAAAATTTTGTGCTCTTGAGTGTGGGTAGTTTCGTCAGGATGAATGACCACAAGATTGCCCCACCGATCCCGATGATCAGGGCAATCACCAGTGACGCAATGAACTGTGCGATAACAGTGCCAGGAGACATCTCGCCTGTCAGCATTAAACCAAGGATACTCAATGGAATCGCAAAAGTGAAGACATCCGTTTCTGCTGATTCTATAATAAGTGTTGTCGATGTCTTCGCCTGCACTGCAACTTTTTTCACAAGACCAACTACTACAGCAGACGATGTTCCTCCAAGCGCTGTACCGATAAACGCACAAGTAAGCAATGGCAGGTCAATCAGGAAGTAGCAAAAACAAAAGATGGTGATACTCGTAGTGAGAAATCCAAAGAGAGTGATCCGCGCAGACTCCCGAAAGGACTGTCTGATCTCTGAGAATTTCAGATCTGTTCCGCTCTCAAATAAGATGAAAATCAAAACGAGGTGACTGAATAAAGGACCAAACATGCCGAATGAATCCGGATCCACAAGACTAAATACAGGTCCCAGCAGGATTCCTATTGTCATCAGTCCCAGCACGTCCGGGATACCCCTGCGCTCAAAGATGCCGCTGAGATAATGGCCGAAGAAGATGAAGAGGCCGATGAGGATGATGATGATTGCGGTAGCCATTGCAAGGTATGCCCGTGTGACCACAATGATACGACAAGAATATACAGAATGACCGCCACTCATTCTCGCCATACTAAATAGCGTCCTGAAGAAATTTCCTGTTCTCCGGAGGTTTCAATTATTTGATTCAAAAATCAGCAGGGCAAGAATACCCATATCGGGCCGGAATCTGTCGGCCATGGCAGTAGACATTTCAGTATTCATTATTGACTGAAAACACAAAACAGGACCTTGTCAAATTCACCTAAAAGGATGATCAATTTCAGTACGAGTTCCAGAATCTTGCATGGATAAAGGAACCACCGACGCCTCAATACCGGCGATGACAATCTTGAGTGGCTTCATGAAATGTGAAAGATATAACCGTCATTGAATCGCATACACATCTGTAAACTTTCTTCCTTGCCCATCTATAAACTGATTGAGCTCTTCTATACTGATATCGTTATGAGGACTATGATTATAAATAACTCAAGTTTCGGTACTTGCTTTAATCTTCTGTTCTTTTGCCTTGATGCAAAAGAACCAAAAAATCAAGGCTGTGAATGATTGACCAACTGCGAGTAAGCCTGCTCTGCTGCCCGCGATCAGAGCCGTTCGGCGGTGTG
>DATDQA010000320.1:0-4458 GCA_035292505.1 Saprospiraceae bacterium
CACACCGCCGAACGGCTCTGATCGCGGGCAGCAGAGCAGGCTTACTCGCAGTTGGTCAATCATTCACAGCCTTGATTTTTTGGTTCTTTTGCATCAAGGCAAAAGAACAGAAGATTAAAGCAAGTACCGAAACTTGAGTTAATCATTAATCATTAATCATCAATCAATCACTTTCTTAATCATCTGGTTATGCAATAACTGGTTTGGATATGGTTGGCTGCCCGGAACATAAGCTTTCAACCCAACACTAATCATACCTTTTGCAAGCGTCTCTGCCTGAATAATAAATTTCGGAAAGACATACTTGAGGACAGGATATAAAAATCCTGAGATCCTCTCGCCAACCGGCCTTCCTGGATTTGGTTTCTCCGGATGGATATATCCAGGGCGAAAAATGTAGAGATGACTGAGTCCGAGCCCTGCCAATGATTTCTCAGCTGCTCCTTTTGCTTTTGCAAATGCAACGTTGCTCTTGCCGGTTGGATCTGCACCCTGACCGCTTAAAAAGCAAAACGCGATTTCCGGATTGGCAGCAAACAATGCTTTCGCCAATTCTACCGGATAGTCATGTGTGATCTGGAAAAAGCGCTCTCTGTTTTTTTCTTTCAGTTGTGAGATGCCAAGGCAAAAAAAACAGATATCGATTGTCGCAAAGAGCGATGCAAGCCCCGCATAGTTTGTAAAATCGGTGTGTACCAGCTCCTGCAGTTTTGAATGTTGTATGGCTGATTTGCGACGATGCAGAGTAGTGACGCGGTCAATCATAGGATGAGCCAATGCCTGCTCAAGGACTGCAGAGCCAGCGGTACCTGTAGGGCCAAGAATGAGAGCGTGCATCGGGAATCTCTTTTATCAAAGTAGGAGTGAATGTACGAGAGATAGGGCGTTGTAGAAGAATGGGAGAAACCGGTTAAGTCGGTGAAATCGGTCAAAGCGGTTCTCCTTTGA
This sequence comes from Saprospiraceae bacterium, assembly GCA_035292505.1. Taxonomy (GTDB): domain Bacteria; phylum Bacteroidota; class Bacteroidia; order Chitinophagales; family Saprospiraceae; genus DATDQA01. Next base: position 949 of record DATDQA010000320.1, read on the forward strand.
AGTACGCCTGTTCCTAATTCGTCGTAGGGAATTAGAATTGAGATTGCAGAGATCGCCATGTCTTTGCGGCTTTTGCCGCAGGCAGGCGTGAAACGTCTTGCGCGAAACTTTCACATTTCCCCGTAATGCTACATTTGCACCCCGTACATTAGCGCCCTCATATGAAAATAGTCATCGCCGGAGCTGGCGACATGGGATTTCATCTTGCGCGACTACTTTCTGTAGAGCAAAAAGACATTGTACTCGTTGATATCAATCCCGAGGTACTGGAATATGCGGCAACCCATCTGGATGTATTTACCATCCAGGGAGACTCTGCATCGATCCGGGTATTGCAGGAGGCAGGTGTACATAGTGCAAGTCTTTTTCTTGCGATGACGACTTCTGAGAAAAACAATCTCATGAGTTCAATTCTTGCGAAGAAGATGGGTGCCCATTATACGATCGCCCGCATCAATAATCAGGAGTACCTGGCCGATGATCAGAAAGCTTCATTTCACGAACTGGGAGTGGATTCGCTCATTTGTCCTTCCCTGCTTGCCGCTAAGGAGTGTGTACGATTGGTCGCACAGGCCACGGTTACGGATTTGTTTGATTTCGATGCAGGTAGACTTAGCCTTGCAGGTATTGAAGTTGATGATTCTTCACCTGTTGCCAATCAGACGATTGAAGAGATTTGGAGAAAACATGGAAGTTTTTACCGGCCTGTAGCGATCCTCCGCGGTCAGAATACCATTATCCCTAAGCCTTCTACAAGTATTCATCGCAGGGATCATTTGTATTTCGTTGCTCCGAAGAAAGAGATTGAGAATGTTCTGGAGATTTTTGGAAAGGACATCGTTCGTGTGCGCAATATCATGATCACCGGTGGCGGTGAGCTGGGTATGAAGACGGCATCTCTGCTCGAGGAGAAGTACAATGTGATCATTGTTGAGCAGGATAAAGAACTCTGCAAGCGATTGACAGGGGTTTTAAACAAAGCCCTTATTGTAAAAGGAGACCCATCGAATATCGAACTCCTGAAGGAAGAGGGTCTCGACAGGATGGATGCCCTGATTGCCCTGACGCCAAACTCAGAACGGAACATTATCACCAGCCTCATGGCAAAAGACCATGGCGTACATAAAGCCATCGCATCCGTAGATAATATTGACTATACACGGATCTCACAGAGTATTGGAGTGGATACGATCATCAATGTAAAACTCATTGCGGCAAACAATGTATTCAGGTTTGTACGTAAAGGAAAAATCGAAGCGATTGCAAGCCTGGACGGTGTGGATGCTGAAATTATAGAATTCATCATTCAAAAAGACAACCGGCTGACGAAGGCGTCCATAGGTGAACTTCACTTACCTGCGGATGCTGTGATTGCCGGTATCATCCGGGGTGATGAACACATCTTTCCGGATAAGGACTTCGTCATTCAAAAAGATGATCGAGTCATTGTTTTTGTACATCATGGTGCGATTTCCCGTATCGAAAAGATATTCAGATAGTATAGCCTTATTCATGTTCAAGCTCCGACCCGTCACAAATGTCCTGGGAATCCTGTTGATCACACAGGGCATACTGATGCTGGTTTGTTGCTTTATTTCACTCTATTATGAAGGTTACGATGCACGCGGGATTCTATTTGCCGCGCTGATTACGATCACCTCAGGGGCTCTCTTAAGCATGTACAGGCGGGGAGATACCCAGATTTCGAAGAGAGAAGGATATCTGATCGTCACATTGGGATGGATGAGTATGGTTCTCTACGGCATGTTGCCTTATCTCATGACGGGGACATTGGACAACTTTTGTAATGCCCTGTTCGAATCGTGTTCAGGATTTACTTCTACAGGTGCCACTGTCTTTAAGAATATCGAGGTGCTGCCACATGGCATCTTATTCTGGCGAAGTCTCACGCAATGGATTGGTGGTATGGGGATCATAGTGCTGACCGTAGCCATATTCCCTCTGCTAGGCGTTGGCGGCATTGAACTCTTTGTTGCAGAAGCAACAGGTCCGACATCCGATAAAATCCACCCCAGGATAACGGTGACAGCACGCCGGCTCTGGCTGGTATACGTAGGTCTCACAGGTGCACTGATCACTTTGTTGTGGTTATTTGGTATGTCTTTGTTTGATGCTTTCAACCATGCTTTTACCACGATGGCAACCGGAGGATTTTCTACCAAAAATTCCTCTCTTGCGTATTATTCACCGCAGATCCAATGGCTTGTGATCCTATTTATGTTTCTTGCAGGTACAAACTATACCATTATCTATTTCGGCGTAACCGGAAGACTGAGAAAGGTGTGGCATAGTGATGAGTTCAGATTATATGTAGTGCTTATTGTCCTGTTGGCATTTGTGGTAGCGAGTATTCTTTTCTTAAGAGATGGTATTGTATTCGGCAAAGCACTGCGCGATTCAACATTCCAGGTTGTGTCGGTGATGACAACCACAGGTTTTGTCACAGCGGACTACACGGTATGGGGCTCCGGAATCACGATGTTCTTCTTTGTACTGTTGTTTTGCGGTGCTTGTGCAGGATCAACAAGTGGCGCAATCAAGATTGTGAGGCATCTCGTGTTTATTAAAAACTCATTGCTTGAGTTCAAGCGTATTCTACATCCACGTGCAGTGATTCGTATTAAAATCAATAAACAACTTGTAGCACCAAGAATATTGACGCATATTCTCGTGTTTTTACTTGTCTACCTGGCCATTTTTGTGTTCGGTACGATTATCATATGCTTCACAGGGATGGATTTTGCTTCTGCTTCCGGAGCTGTGGCATCATGCATGGGAAATGTAGGTCCGGCGATAGGTACAGTAGGACCCTCGTTCACCTTTGCAGATGTACCCATGCCCGCAAAAGCGATACTCTCGGTGCTCATGGTTCTTGGCAGGTTGGAATTGTTTACAGTCCTGGTGCTGTTTACGCCGTATTTCTGGAAAAAAGGGTAGGAAATAATGAATAATGAATAATGAATAATGAATAATGAATAATGAATAATGAGCCAACTCTGAAAAATCTTTAAAGTTTCATTTCACACAAAGACACAGAGAACGCGGAGAAAATTGGTAAAAACCCACTGTGATCTCAGTGTCTCTGTGCGAGGATCTTTTTGCATTCGCCTTTTGGAGTAGACTTAATAATGAATAATGAATCTTTATCTTATCGACTGAATTTCCTGATAAGCGTATTCACATTACCACGATCATCGCGTACTTGGAGGGTGAGTTCATGTATTCCTGGTTGAATTCGTTCGTCAAACCAATGGGTCAGGAGCGCACGCTTGGCATCATACTCCATCAGGATCCATTTACCATCGACCCTTGCTTCATATGAAGTACCATTAGCTTGTCCTTCTGTGGGCTGACTATCACCATGGCGAAATTGCATCTTCGTCATATCCCGCATATTCTCTCTGAAGGTGATCGGAATGATCTCAGGAGCGGTCGTATCGACTGCAATAGAAAATGTGCCAAGAGATCTGATGCGCGAGGAGAGATAGT
>DATDQA010000321.1:0-12341 GCA_035292505.1 Saprospiraceae bacterium
GACTTTCGGTTCATAGAGCAACGTTTCGGTCTGTCCCGGCATCACCAGCAATTCAGCAGTAGTAGCCCCTAATACTGCAAGGCCATGCGGTACATCCCAGTCCTGTTCCAGATTCGTCACATGGAAGTACACTTTGTCTCCCACTCTGATGCCTTCGATATTATCCGGTGCGAAGTGACTTCTGATCGTTGTCATGTAGACATGTACCACGTTCCCTTCACGGATCACTTTTGTTTCTTTCTCACCCAAAGCACGATACGGGTGCTTGTTCTCCTCTATCGGGTAAAATTTCTTGGATTTCGGTACGATCCTATCGGCTGGGATGGCCTGACCATAGTGAGGTTCTCCAATCGTTGGAAAATCAAGAATCATCTGCATCTTATCACCGCTGATATCGTAGAGTTGTGCAGATTGCGTGAGCTCTGGACCAGTAGGCAGAAATCTGTCTTTCGTGATTTTGTTAAGTGCAATCAGGTATTTACCCTGAGGTTTGCGCGTATCCCCGCCAGGGACACAGAGGTGACCTATCGAATAAAATGTGGGCTGGCGATCGAGAACTTCCCATGTGCCTACTTTCCATTTTACCACCTCGGATGAGATGAAGAATGAAGTATACGCATTTCCCTTGTCATCAAATTCTGTATGCAATGGACCCAGGCCAGCATCTTTTACAACGCCGCCTACCACTTCGTCATATTTCAAAATCGGGATACCAAATGACTCGCCATCGAATGCTTTGTTTTCAATAGCGGCCAGCATCTTCTTAAAAGAGTGAGCAGTAATATCAGCGGACAATTTCCCGCTCCCGATGATATACTCACCTGAGGGATCTACATCCAGACCATGAGGTGACTTCGGTGTCGGCAGGAAGTAGACTAACCCGGGGCAGTCGGCGGGCAGGAGAATTTTCACGCTCGTCTTCTGCTCCGATGTTGCCATATGTGTAGACTCATCATAACGGTTTATGACATAGCTTGTACTCATTTCTTTGAAGTTGCCGGCGGCAAGAAATTCCTCAGCCTTCTTCCAGTTTACTGCAGCAATAAAGTCTTTGTCATTTTGAGAGGCATTGACTTCAAGAAGCGTATTCTTTTGTTCTGTATTGTACGAAGTGAAAAATGTCCATCCATGAGAGTTTCCCTTCCCGGAATGTGCGAGGTCATAATCAAATGCCGGCATCATAATCTGGAAGGCGATATCCATATGCCCTGTTTCTTTGTCGACTTTGATAAAAGAAAGGGTACCCTTGAAGTTTTCTGCATATGAATTAATTGCTACATCGGCCTGAGGAGCAGGTACACTGAAGCGTGTACCGGCCACGACATATTCTGTGTTTTCGGTTGTAAAAGGCGAACTGTGATTCCCGCCGCTGTTCGGAAGTTGTACAATCTCTACAGTCTCGAATGTGGTGAGGTCTATCCGCGCAACCCGTGGTGTATTGTTTCCATTGATAAAGATCCAACGTCCGTCCGTCTCTCCATTTGTTTGTGAGAGCTCTGGGTGATGGGAATCATCCCAGGGGATAAAACCGTAGGTTGTTTGCAACATGGGTTTTGTCTCTTCATTGAATCCATAACCTTTTTCCGGATCAACGGAGAACACAGGTACGACACGCAGGAGTCGCCCGGAGGGTAATCCATACACGCCGAGTTGCCCACTAAATCCACCTGACACGAACAGATAAAATTCATCGTACTGGCCCGGCGGAACATAGACCTGTGAAGCTGCGTTTCCGCTGAGCACAGATCCGGTTGTAATCCCTGAACCCTGTTGATTGCATGCATACCATACTGTGGCAATCAGGGCAAATCCCACCACCGCAGGTAAAAAGCGCATACGAGACCTGTAATTCATTTTGTTTTTCTAATTAGTTGAGTAAATTTCGAACAGATATACCTGTCTTGTCAGGTTTAACAGAACAATGTTAGAGCCTATGCCCGGTGTCAAGAATGAGAGATATCAGTCGCAGGAATGACATCGCTCATCTGCGTGGGGTAGCATGAAAGAGATACTTGCATCACATTTTTTCACAAGAAAACTCTTAAATACTCTGCTATGCGAAAAGTGTTTGTTTTAGTGTTCTGTGCCGCATGTCTGTATGCCTGTGGGGGTGGCAATTCTACTTCCGGAGAAACAGGTAAGGCGCCGGTACCAGAAAAAAAAGTTGACGAGGGTAAGGGCATTGGCGAAATCAAAGAAGTGACCCTGAATAATCCTTTGAAACACGAAATGGTTGATAAGGGTCGGGCCATCTATGACATGAAATGCTCGGCCTGCCATAAACTGACCGATCAACGCGTAGTTGGTCCCGGGTGGAAAGGGGTGACGGTCAGACGTAAACCTGAATGGATCATGAATATGACGACCAACGTGGATATTATGTTGGCAGAGGATCCTGCAGCACAAGCCTTACTCAAGGAATGTCTCGTACGCATGCCCAACCAGAATCTGACCATCGGCGATGCACGCGACGTCCTTGAATTTATGTACTCCAATGACGGCGGAACAGTAGGTAATTAAAATCTCATGAACAGTGTCCGTGCAATGCAGGTCCGGCACCGACACGGGGTAATGAAGCGTTGGTTTGGAATTACACTTTCCAATCTTCTTATTGCAGCTGTCATAGGCGTGCTATTACGCTTTGCCTTTATTGCTGAAATTCCATTCTTTGAATACAAGAATTGGCTGCATGCGCATTCACATCTTGCCATGTTGGGCTGGGTGTACCTCGCCCTTTTTGTATTGATCGTGGAAGTCTTTATACCACCGGACAAAGGAACCTATAAAAAATACCGTCGACTGTTTTGGTCTACCCAATTTGTTGTATGGGGTATGCTCATTGCATTTATTGCAAGAGGGTATTGGTTTCTATCTACCGGATTCCTGATACTGCATGTGCTGCTGTCGTATCTCTTCATATGCAAAGTCTGGATTGATACTTCCTCTGACGGAAAATCAAGACTATCCACAAAACTGTTGCGGATGTCACTTGTGTTTCAGGTCATCTCAACACTTGCGCTATGGGCTGTTCCGATCCTCATTGCATGTTCCCTTCGCGGAACGGAGTTATATTACATGGCAATCCAGTTTTTTCTGCATTTCCAGTTCAACGGGTGGTTCCTCTTCTGTGTACTGGCCTTGTTGTTCAGATTTTTAGAGGAGAATCATATTGCCATACCAAATCGGGCATCCGGGATATTCTTCATATTCCTTGTCCTTTCCTGTTTTCTCACATATGCCCTTGCCGTTGCCTGGTCAAATCCATTGCCAATCGTATTCCTTATCAACGGAGTCGGAGTCAGTGTCCAGTTTCTGGCACTGCTATTTTTCTGCTTTCTCCTGTATATGATGCGCAAGGGCATCCATGATACATTCACGGGTACAGAACGCTTATTTATTTATGCTGCCCTAGCATGTCTCGTGCTGAAGATTTTCATCCAAACGGCAGTTGTGATTCCCGATATCGCTAAGGTGGGATATACCATCCGGAACTTTGTCATTGGGTTCATGCATCTCATCCTGTTGGGAGTGATTACGATGGGCGTTTTTGGTTACGCGTTTCGTAAAAGATTGTTGAGTAATGGATGCAAACCGGGAGCTTTACTTGTCCTCGCAGGCTTTTTGGCAGTGGAACTATTGTTATTTGGTCAGGGTATTTTGCTTTGGGCCGCAATGGGTTTTATGCCATATTATTATGAGGCTATTTTTGGCGCTTCAATATTAATTATGTTGGGCGTGGCTTGGATAGTTGTTGATAAGTTGAAGTCAGCCAAAGACTTGTCGGCCACCGGCGGCAATGTATAAGTTGAAAATTTATGAGATGAGAGTTTTAATGTTGTACGGATTGAGCATCGAGCCTGCCTGCCGTGTCATAGACATGCCTTTTGGGGCAGGCAGGAATTAAAAAATCAGGAATTAACGGATATTACCGTGCTCATCCAGCTCCAGGTAAGGATTAAAAGCCAGCTCCCAATAGTTGTCTTCGGGATCAGCGATGTAACCGCGATAACCTCCCCAAAAGACGTTCTCAGGTTCTCGAACGATACGTACCCCTTTCACGCGGAGGTGTTGTGTGATCTGATCTACTTCTTCCGATGAACGAAAATTGATGGCAAACGTAAATCTCTTGAAGCCCGATCCTTCCTCCGGGATTCCGACATCCTTTGCCAGCTCGTGAATAGGATAGAGGCCCAGGATTATCCCATTGAGTTTGAAAAAACAAATGCCTTCCTCATCTTTGAAGGGTATCCAGCCGAATTTTTCACGGTACCAGGTTTTCATCATATCAAGATCTCCGACCCCCAGGGTGATGAATGTCAGTCGTTGCTCCATGTTTCTTTGAGTTATTGACCGGGGAAATTACAACCTTGTGGCCGGGCCGAACGCCTTAATTGGGGAACCATTAAAATTTCATTGCGCCAGTTCTACATGCGATGAAAGTTGCCAATTATTTTACCCCCGTAAACCACAAAATCCGGAATCCTTGATTACTTTCGTCACTTCCATTCTTTCACCTCTAAAAAACACACACCATATGAAAACTTCCCTCTTGTGGTATTTTACCGAAAGGACATTCATCCGACTTGTACTTTTTCTTGGATTGATCGCAGGCAGTCCATTTGAAGAGTCTATTGGGTTTTCCACTTTCGCACAGACAAACCGGTCCCTTGGAGATCCTGTTGAGTGCATTGAAGACACGGATTGTGATGACTCTGATCCTTGTACCGATGACTATTGTAGTGGAGGCATATGTTTCAATGAACCATTCGATTTCGATTTAGATGGTGTTTGCGATGTGGATGACAACTGTGAGTTGGACTACAATCCCGACCAGTTCGACTATGATGGAGATGGAGAAGGGGATGCCTGTGACACTGACGACGACAACGATGGTGTATCGGATGATGATGATAGTGATGACTTTAACATCTCTGTGTGTCAGGATATAGATGGAGATGGTTGTGACGACTGCTATTGGGGCTATGGCTATCCGGACACGAATGACGACGGTTATGATTATGATTTTGATGGTTTATGTGATGATGGTGATCCTGATGACGACAACGACGGCGTTATTGATGAAGATGATAGTGATGACAATAATCCATTTGTATGTCAGGATTTAGACGGAGATGGCTGCGATGACTGCTACTGGGGCTATGGCTATCCGGACACGTTTGATGACGGAGATGATTATGATTTTGATGGTATCTGTGATTTCGGCGACCCCGATGATGACAACGATGGCATCAATGATGAAGACGACAACAGTCCTTATGATCCGTATACGTGTCGTGATGATGACGGTGATGGTTGCGACGACTGTTACAATGGCTATTACGACCCTTCTAATGACGGCCCGGATACCGACGGTGATGGCATCTGTGATTTCTCTGACAACTGTCTTCTGGTGTCTAATCCCAATCAGCTTGATTCTGACGGAGACGGCGTAGGAGATTCCTGCGACAACTGTACTAACGAGTCTAACCCATCTCAGGAAAATTCAGACACTGATGGCTATGGTGATGCGTGTGACAACTGCGATCTTATAAACAATCAGGATCAGGCTGACACAGATGTCGACGGCATCGGCGATGCATGTGATGACTGCGACAACGCAGCACCGGGTATTGCAAATTTTAACTACTCCACATGTCATTGTGAGCTCGGTTACTATGAAGTATATGAAGCAGGTGGCGTTTTGCAGGGCGAAAATCAGGGATTGCGGACTCCACTTCCTATCGTCATCGGGTGTCAGCCATGCGAACCGGGAACACATTGTCCTGATGGCATATCGTCCTATCCTTGTGCACCAGGTACCTATATGGATCTCTATGGTGCCGCCGAATGTCTGCCATGTGCTGATGGATACACTTCTAATGAAGGAGCAACAGAATGTTATCTGATCTTTACCTGTGATGATGGTATCCTGAACGGAAATGAAGAAGGTATCGATTGCGGAGGCCCGGATTGTGTCCCCTGCGCTCCACCAGAGGCTGTCTGTGGTGTCATCACTGTGTATGTAAATCAATACGATCCTGATTACGATGGCCCTGGCAGTCAGAATATCTGGTTGATCGATGGCATGGACCTGGATGCAGGAAGTTCATCTCACTCACTCTCGCCGAATATCGATGTCAAACGCTACCTCAGCAATATCGGATTCGACTGGACGACAAACGGTGCGTGTGTTGATATGACGCCCAATGGAGGTTCTCTCAGTAATATGGACCGAGGTATTGTCTACCGTGACTGCCTCCCTGCGACTCCTGGCAACTTCAATGTGTGGAAACTGTACAAACTTCGTATCGCAGATGAATTCGGCAGCGATGAATGTACAGGCACCGTGAAGGTGAAGCAAGAACCTGTACTTGTCGCACCTGTGATTCATTTTGTGATTCCCAAAACAGATGAGTATTTATCCCTGGAAAAGAAACATGAGGTCAATGTCTTAGGTGATCCTGAATCTGCTCTCACTGATCTCGTCGTTTTGCCTAATCCAGGCAGAGACGCATTACAGGTGAATTGGATGTCGGTGACAAAAGGAGATGCTGAGATCAGGGTCATCGATATATCGGGACGTACGGTGCTCTCTCAACAGATTGAAGTTTTGCCCGGTGAGAATACAGTGGTATTCGATATGACTATGCAGCCGGCTGGAGTGTATGCAATCCTGGTGAAAACGGTTACAGAGGTGATGAGTGTGAAATGGATCAAGGATTAACAGTCTTCTGTCTTCAAAGTATCAGAAGGTTTGATCGTTAAATCCGGAAAGAACTTTAATTGTTCCGGATAGATTCATGCGAAGGAGTATCGGCACAAGGAGCGGTTGTTGTCGATACTCCTTCTTACTTTTTACAAGTCCCTATGACATGTCTTTTTCAAATCAGCATTTAAAACTCCTTTCCCCTGCTCTCCATCTTGTCCAAATGGCACGGGGGGGATGAATTTGGCAGTGGTGTCACGCTGCTTAGAATATTTTATGCTTGAGAAAATATGTGATATCCGGATTTTCTCTGCTTAGCTCCTATGAAAGAGTTGAATAATTCGGCATATATATCTAATTCAGGCATATATATCTTGTACGCTCACAATGAATTGACAAATTATTTAGGCAATTCACCTCATATCCAGACCTCATCGAGAGACATCCCGTTTAGATGGAAAAGAAAACAATTGGAGTGTCTTGCCTGATGCGTAAAAAATTTTATCTTTGGCACCGTTCAGTTTTAAACCCCTTAGAAGGGATACGAACTGATATTTGGCATATCACCCAATGGCGTCGGCATTCGATTTGTATGCCGACGTTTTTTATGTGTGCGCCCGGCAGGGCGCAGATACTTAGAGTGGAAGTCTTCTATGAGCCTCTTTTCGTTACATCAGGGGGTTGAGGCATAACCATCAATTGACTCAATGCACCGCCGTGATACATGAATCGTACGTCCGGTGGGGTGAGAGGGATACAGTAAAGGAGTACTTCACCCCGCTCGATAGAGCCAGGTTCCAGGAGCCATTATATATTCTGCACTTCGTAAATCAATGATACGAGGCCTGTATCATAGACCTTTGATGAGCTGAGTTTCAAGGGTACACGTCCGTTGATCCCTGCAAAGAGTGGGTTACCACTGCCAAGGATGATCGGATGCACACTGAGCCAGAGTTGATCCACAAGACCAAGATTCATCAGTGACATAGTCAGAATAGCCCCACCGAAAAGCCAGATATCCTTTCCCGGTTCACGTTTAATTGCATTTACTTTTTCTTTGATGTTTCCCTGTATAAGTACGACACCTTCTTTCACACTCTCCAGGCTATTGGAAAAGACGTACTCTTTGAGCTTTGGAAATCCACCTCCAGGATCTTCCATTCCAAGCATCATTTCATAGGTTTTCCTCCCTATGAAGGAACTATCAATCCTGTGAAAGAACTCAGACATCCCATAATCCTGATCGGTAAAGCACCAATCATATTCTCCGTTCGGCCCTTCGATAAATCCATCGAGGCTCACAGCGAGACCAAGAATGACACGACGCATTGAACGATTGATTAAATGATGATTGATTATTTATTCAAAACCAAGCTAAGTAAAAATCAAAGGATCAACCTCCTTCGCTGCGGCTTCGGCATTGAAAGGATCAATGCCTGTCTGCCCCGGCAGTGAGGGATCAAGGGTGGAATGGCAGAAATGTGACAGGGCATGAAGGCAGAATTTAGATGGGTTATACGCGTGTTAGTAGCGGCGAACCAAAGTGTCCGGCCGGCGCAAATACATGGTGTTCGCCGGGTATAATACCTGGTGTCCGCCCGGTTTAATGTTTGTCCTGCATAAAGGGTAAACCCGTGTTAGACATGAATCCCCTTATTTTGCGTCCGATGAGCAAAGATTCAGGGGATATCACGCGACGTAAAGCAGATCACATTGACCTTGCATTTGCCTCACAGGCGGACGAGGCCATGCGTGATACCAGGTTTTATTACGAGCCTTTGTTGAGTGCACACCCTAGTCCGGAGGGTGATTTACCTATTGTATTTCTCGGGAAGACGTTGAGATATCCGCTCTGGGTATCCAGTATGACCGGGGGTACAAACGCAGCAAAGAAAATTAATGAAAATCTTGCACGGATGTGCGGTGAATTTGGATTTGGGATGAGTCTTGGATCTTGCCGTGCTCTGCTTGAAAATCCAAAACTCCTTCCGGATTTTGATGTAAAAAAATGGATCGGTCCTGATTATCCTCTGTATGCCAATCTTGGTATTGCACAAGTGGAACGCATGCTTGAGGCAGGGCATGAGGGGCAGATCAAAGATTTACTTGAGGTGCTGCAAGCCGACGGTCTGATAATTCATGTGAATCCGATTCAGGAATGGCTGCAACCGGCTGGAGATCGATTCCACATTGCACCGCTCGAGACCATACGACACCTGGTCGGAGGTTCCTCTTTTCCGATCATTGTCAAGGAGGTCGGTCAGGGGATGGGGCCGGAGAGCCTTGGCAAGTTGATGAGTCTGCCGGTGGCGGCTGTGGAACTGGCGGCCCATGGAGGGACTAACTTTGCAACGCTCGAACTCCTGCGCGATACAGACGCATTGCGCCAGGAGAATTACGTACGACTTGGCTCTATTGGACATTCAGCGGAAGAAATGATCACATACATCAATCACATCGGAGAGCAGATGCCGGGAAGCCTGCAGTGTAGACAGGTGATTATCAGTGGGGGAGTACGCGACTTTTTGGACGGCTTCTATCTCATGAAAAAACTAAATTTACCTGCCATTTACGGCCAGGCTTCCGGATTTTTGAAGCACGCACAACATGGCTATGAACAATTACAGGCCTTTGCGCATATTCAGACCGCCGGGCTCAAATTAGCTTTTACTTACTTACGGGTGCGATGACGAATCAGAAAAAGACGATTTCGGGATTCTCTAAACTCTCTAAACGGGGCAAGATCAAATGGATCGTTGAAAATTTTTTCAAAGATCCTGAGAATGTCATGCGTGAGTTGAAAAGCTACATGCTCGACAATGAAGAGCATCAAAAGATCCTTGACGAGATCAGTGAGAACACCATTTCGAATTATCATCTTCCATATGGCGTCGCGCCGAATTTTGTGATGAATGGCGAGACGTATTGTGTGCCGATGGTGACGGAGGAAAGTTCAGTCGTTGCGGGTGCTGCTGCTGCCGCGAAATACTGGATGACCCGTGGAGGGTTTCATGCAGAAGTCATCAGTACAATTAAGCTCGGGCAAATACATTTCTTTTTTGATGGACCATCGCATGAATTAGCGGGTGTGATACCTGATCTGAAGATCTGGTTGCTCGAACATGCCTCAGACCTTACGGCCAATATGCGTAAACGGGGTGGAGGTATCCTTGATATCATCTTGCGCGATTTCAGCCTGGATATGGAGGATTATTACCAGCTCATGGTGTCATTTGAAACCTGCGATTCTATGGGCGCGAATTTTATCAATTCCGTGCTGGAACGGTTCACGAGTTTATTACCGGCGTTTATCCAGGATCTCTTCAGCGGGAAATACCACGTGGAGATCCTGATGTCCATTCTTTCCAATTATACTCCGGAAAGTCTTGTCCGTACCTGGGTTGCGTGTTCGGTTGCAGATTTGGGTTCATTCAAAGGTGGAATCACGGCAGCAGAGTTTGCAGAGCGCTTTTGTGACGCGGTGCGCATTGCGGAGATCGACGTGTACCGTGCGGCCACCCATAATAAAGGTATCCTGAATGGAATCGATTCGGTGGTCCTTGCCACCGGGAATGATTTTCGCGCTGTAGAGGCATGTGCACACACCTATGCGGCACGCTCCGGCAAGTATCGCAGTCTGAGTCATTGTACGATCGACAATGATACGTTCCGTTTTTCATTAGAGATTCCTCTTGCCCTTGGGACGGTAGGTGGATTGACATCACTGCATCCGATTGCGAAGCGATCCTTTGAACTCCTCGGGAATCCCTCTGCAACGACATTGATGATGATTGTCGCGGCTACAGGCCTTGCACAGAATTTTGCAGCCGTCCGATCTTTGGTGACAACAGGCATTCAGCAAGGTCATATGCGCATGCATTTGGCTAATATTCTTTCACGCCTTGGTGCGACTGAAGTCGAAAAACAAAACGCGTTTGTCTGGTTCAGTGATAAGACAGTATCGGTCGCGCATGTCCGAAGTTTTCTTGAATCACAGCGCAACATGCCTGTTGTGCAACCAAAGTAGAATGATGCATGTTGTTGCAGAAAATAAGTAAGGAAATACAGAAGACTACTCCGTGAGTAAAGCGAAAAGGAAATCCAATAAAAAGTCCGTCGTAAAGAAGCCTGCCGGCAAAGCAAACGCTACACGTTCATTGTGGATCACTTTGGGCATCATTGCAGGTGTGACAATTCTCGCAATGAGTCCGCTCTTCAATGCTGGTTTTGTGGATATTGATGATAAAAAGCTGATCCTGGACAAAGCGAATATGTTTCTACATACACCGGAACGCATTTTTTCCTATGTATTCGGCAGCCCTCACTATAAACCTGTGACCTATCTCACATGGATGCTCGAATACCGAATAGTTGGTCCTAATCCTTTCCTTTTCCACTTTAATAATATTCTGCTCCATGTCCTGAATACAATCCTGGTGTTTTTCCTGATTCGCAATATTGCTTCGAAATTTGACAAACTCAAGGGACATGAAGTTCACATTGCGTTTTTCACTGCCTTACTCTTTGGTGTACATCCCATGCATGTCGAATCGGTCGGTTGGGCAGTAGAACGGAAGGACGTTCTTTACACATGTTTTTACCTTCTGGGACTCCTCGGATATGTGCGTTATCTGAATGAAGGTAAGATCCTGCCATTGATTCTCTCAGTAGGAGCATACTTCCTTTCCGTCATGAGCAAGTCTCCTGGGATTACGATGTTGCCTGTATTGTTTTTATTGGATTTCACCTGGCAACGCAAACTGAGCGCCCGGTTATTTATTGAGAAGCTTGGACATTTTGGTGTCTTTGGTTTTGCGTTGTATGCTCTTGGAGTGATCGGCAGGAGTAGTGGAGAAGGGAGTATTGCGGCCATGGTCACCGATAAAAAACTCGCGCGTGCGGAGAATATTACCGAGTACACTTCCGTATACGGCAAGGCTGTACTTGCAGGATTGCGTGCATGTCTTTGGTATGTCCATTCCTTATTCCCTGTTCGCTTATCGCTTGGATATCCCCGCGAACAGATCATTGGTTTCTTTGGACCTCTCATTCATGCATTTCCATGGATATTGGTAGCAGCAGGTGCATTGTTATTGCGATTCAGTCGGAAGTACGGCTTGTTGTTTTTTACCCATGCTTTTTTCTTTATAACCCTGGCACCTGCAATTTTAAGGCTCGATTTGGGAATCGGGATCTACATGTCAGACCGCTATGTCTATCTGTCTGTGCTTGGTCTCCTTTTTTTGATTGTCGCCTGGATATGGACAGCACGCGAGAAGAGCTGGTTGACGGAAAAAACAAAAAAGGGTATCCTCATTGGCCTGTGTGCAATTGCGGCGATCATGAGTTTTGCCGAAAGCCGTGTATGGAAGAATACTGAGACGCTCTGGACTAATGTGATCAACAAATACCCTTCCGTAGATTATGCCTGGATCAATCGGGCATCCTATTATCGGGAACAGGGACAGTATGAACGTGCACTCGCCGACGCGACAAAAGGGATCGAAGTCGACGACAATGCAAACGCCCGCGTACAACGTGGTTTGATACAGCGGCAAATGGGAAATCCACAAGCAGCATTGACGGATTATAACCGCGCTTTGGAGCTGGAAAAGGATAATACTCAGGCTTATAC
>DATDQA010000322.1:0-15953 GCA_035292505.1 Saprospiraceae bacterium
GCTCATGATGAAACCTCATCAACTCTTCGCCTTCGGCCTCCTGGTTGCATTTCCATTGCTTTTGTTACTTGTATGGCATCCTGAAAAGGGATTTCAGGTATTTGAGGATGTGACATTGCAATTTCCGACCTTTCGTAAAATCTTCTTTCCACCATCTGATACGGTCTCAACAGATACTTCAGACCTCTTCTCTGATGTGCGCGATCCTGAAGTATTGAAAAGAAAACAGGATTCTTTACGTGCTGCACCTTTTCAGATCCATTATCCACATGGAGATCCTTCATTCCTCTATCCTCTGTTCGATGCAATACAGTCATTGCAACCGGGGAAACGAGCTGTGCACATCCTCCACTTCGGAGGCAGCCAAATTGAAGGAGATAGAATCACTGAAGATCTACGCGCCAAACTACAGGGACGATTTGGAGGAAAAGGGCCCGGATGGTTACCTGCTGTACCTTATGTAGGTTCCAGGAGTTTTACTATTGAATACTCGGATAACTGGCAACGTCATGCACTGTATGGTCTTATTGATACTACTGTGCAGCACAATCATTACGGTGCATTGGGTCTCTACGCACGCTTTACAGATCCCGCCGATAGTATTTCAACGGATACGACATCACAACATGCATGGATTCAATATCAATCTCGTTACGGTGCTGATGTCAATGTGAAATCATTCAGAAGGTTCACGCTCTTCTATGGATACCACCGGCATCCGGTAGAACTTACTTTGATGGGGGGTGATCAAATCATCCATCAAACCACTTTACAACCCTCTGAACGCACGGCAGTATTTCAGTACGCATTACCTCAGGCCCGGAGAGAAATCAAACTTGAGTTCACCGGCAAGGAGAGTCCTGAGGTCTATGGTGTATCACTGGAAGGTTCTTCAGGTATCCTCGTGAGCAATATTTCACTTCGCGGACAATCAGGCACGCACTTCTGGACACAACCGGCACATCAACTCCGTACGATGTTTGGCACGTCAAACATCAAATTGATCATACTTCAGTTTGGGGCAAATGTCGTTCCTTATACCACTACAGACACATTGATTGCTGAATACTGTTATCGCTTTGGCAAGAATATTGAGTACCTGAAAAAGCTCATCCCAGGCGTATCGGTCATTGTGATCGGCCCCGCCGATATGGCAATGAAACAAGGCACGGAATGGGTCAGCTATCCACTCCTGCCCAGATTACGGGATGTGATGAAAAAGACGGCATTTGCCGCTGGTTCCGCATACTGGGATCCCTATGCAGCGATGGGTGGTGCAGGAACGATCATGGATTGGGTATCCGCTCAGCCGCCCCTTGCAGCGAATGACCATGTCCATTTTACCGTCGAAGGCGCGGAAAAAATCGCCCAATGGTTTTATGACGCCTTGATCAAAGACTACGAGCAATACCTGGAAGGAAATAAAAAAGAAAACGATGAGGAAACCCGATAAGTATATGTCATGCACACATGTATTCAGTACTATGCAAGGTGCTATATTGTTTTTATTGATCTGCATTCAACTGTCAATAAGTGACATCTCTGCACAGTCACCTGATGCAACACGGTTTTCATTTATTCAGTACGATAAAAACATATTAGCATTTCCCAACGGTATTGGGAGTTACCTGCCTTTTTATGAAAAACTGCAGACTCTTCTTTCCAAAGGGGAAGGCCCGGTGAATATCATGCACATCGGTGGATCACATGTGCAGGCTGGAGTATGGACAGAAGGGCTCTGCAGTTCCATGCAGACAAGAATGCCGGGGATTTCCATTTCGCGGGGATTGGTATTTCCATACAGAGCAGTAGGCACTACACAACCAGGAGATTACATCGTCGAATTCGGAGGGATCTGGCAGGGATGCCGCAATGCGCAACGAGACAGTGACTGTGCCCTTGGTCTGATGGGTATCTCTGCCAGCACCCGGGATTCCAATGCATTCCTGATGATCACCTCCAGACCCAACGGTGGAAATGCTTTACGCTTTCATCGTTTAAAGATTTTCTGCGAGCAAGATGAGGCAAGTTATACGATGTCCTTTCCACACGACACCCTTGCTATCACACTTCGCGATAGCGCCAATACATACACACTTGTCGAATTCAGTCGTACCATGGACACATTGTATCTGCAACTCAGCAAGACGGATTCTGCACAACATTCCTTTTCTATGTATGGGTTCAGAATGGAGTCAGAGCAATCGGGATTGTGTGTTGATGCCATCGGAAACAACGGTGCTGATCTGCCTTCCTATCTGAAATGTGATCTTTTTGAGCAACAACTCCAGGCAGCCTTACCTGATCTGATCATTCTCTCATTGGGGATCAACGACGCGTACACCAGGCACTTTAACGCAGAACAATACAAGAACAACTACAGATCGCTCGTCGCAAAGATCCGGACTGTAGCTCCTGATTGTGCGATTCTTTTTACCACGAACAATGACAGCTACTATCGCAAACGCTATCCCAATGTCAATGGCGGCAAAGTGCAACAAGCCATTTTCGAGCTTGCAGAAGAATGTCATGCAGGTGTATGGGATCTGTATACTGTGATGGGTGGACATAAATCCATCAATCAATGGGTGTCGGCACGACTTGCGCGTACAGATCGTATTCATTTCACAAGTACCGGGTATCATCTCATTGGCAATCTCTTGTCTGAAGCGCTGATGAGCGCGTTCATGGAATATCACAACCAATCTGATTCGGGTGATTGAACGTCTGTTGGCGGAAATCTTCCTTTATCATGAAGGCATTCCAGGTAGTGGAATGTCGGAGGATTTATTTTTCACCAAAGTCTATTTCTGGATTTTTCTCCTGCTTGTTATTGGTGTGTCCGCGATCCTGACAGAGACAAGACGATATCTCACACCAGTCTTATTTGGTACTCTCACCGCATTCTTTGGAGCATTCGCATCCTTTTTTCCTGTTTTTACATTTCATTTTCTTGCCTGGAGTTTTTTCGCATTCTGGATTATTTATTATTCCATTACAAACAGGAATCAGGCCGCACGAAATGTGTTTTTGTTTCTGGTGAGCTTGTTTTTTTATTATAAAACCAGCGGGCTTTTCTTCCTGATCCTTCTTTTCTCCACTGTCTGGGATTTCACATTAGCCTTGTGCATTCACCGGACAGAAAGACAACAGCTCAGAAAAGTCTTCGTAGTCCTGAGCATAACAATGAACCTGTTATTGCTTGCCTATTTCAAATACGCATACTTCTTTACAGAGTCCTACAACGCCGTCATCATGAACCTCAGCGAAGTATTGGGGATCAGCACACCGCATACTCTGGAAGTGAGGAACCTTCTCGCCTTGTGGATGAATGCATCTTTCAATGGCCATTTTAATGTGGGTAAAATACTGCTACCGGTCGGAATATCGTTTTACACGTTTCAGACAATTAGTTACACGGTAGATGTTTATCGGAAAAAATTAGCACCGGTCAGAAATATTCTTGACTTCGGATTTTACGTATCCTTCTTTCCACAGCTTGTATCTGGTCCGATTGTACGTGCAGCAGATTTCCTTCCTCAACTCTCCAAACCATACATACTCTCTAAGTATCACTTCGGACTCGGTGTCTTCTGGATTCTTAATGGACTTCTGAAGAAAGCGTTCTTAGCCGATTTTATTGCAAATGGATTTATTGATGGGGTTTTTATTGATCCGATGCGCTACACCGGGTTCGAGAACCTGATGGCGATCTTCGGATATTCCCTACAGGTGTATGCGGATTTCTCCGGTTATACGGATATCGCGATAGGTGTTGCATTACTCCTGGGATACCGGCTGAATACTAACTTCAATTCTCCATACAAGGCAGTGAATGTGGGTGAATTCTGGAAGCGATGGCATATCTCACTTTCCACATGGCTGCGCGATTATCTCTACATCCCAATCGGTGGAAACAGGCGTGGTACTGTGGCGAGCTATATCCTGATTTTGATTCTCCTCTTCGTTGCTATCCTGTTGTCCGGTGAATATTGGCTCTATGCCTCTGGTTTTGCATGCGTATTCGTTGTGCTTTTTGTTTTGCTCTCCAGGTTTTCTCTGAGATTTCAGAACTGGCTGCATACGAATATCAATCTCATGGTGACCATGACTTATGGCGGACTCTGGCACGGGGCGAGCTGGAATTTTGTCATCTGGGGCGCGCTCAATGGTATCGGGCTCATGGTGTACAAACTCTGGAGGCGTATCAGTCCCTGGGAGCACGGTAAGCTAAAAATCATAAGAGCATGGAAAATCGCAATAACCCTTTGTTTTATCAGTTTCACACGAATCTTTTTCCGCTCTCCGGACATGGAAGTCGCCCGGGATATGATACACCAATTAAGCGCAGGACCTTATATTAAAGTGATACCCCAGGTGGTGGAAGTGTTCTGGTTTTATTATCTCGTGATGATCGTCGGATATGTGATTCACTGGCTGGGTGAAGATGTCAAGGTTTGGTATCGTCATCGTTTTATTCGTGCACATATTGCTCTAAAAGCCATCTGTTGTGTCGCGGTCGTATATGTTGCCTATCAGTCACTCCAGGGAGCACAGCCATTTATTTATTTTCAATTTTGAATCAGTTTAGGACTCACCCCCAAACCCCCTCTCTTTTATTTTGACTCCATACCGTTGATGTAAACTACTACAAAGAGAGGGGGCTTCCAAGACTGAAACTTTCGTAAAGGTTTCCCCCTCCCTTTCAGGACTTTTATCCCGACGACAAATATTTAAGTCAAAAGGGAGGGGGTCAGGGGGTGGGTTATAGCTTACATTTAGTCTATGAAGCAAACATTTCCGACGAACCAGGATCTTCTTGATGCGCGAAGTCGTATTGCAGATTTAATACATCGCACTCCTATACTCACCTCACGGTTGATCAATGAGATCACGGGTGCACAGTGTTATTTCAAATGCGAGAATTTTCAGCGTATGGGTGCTTTTAAAATGCGTGGAGCAAGTAATGCTATTCTCTCTTTGAGTGAGGCAGAACGTGCACGTGGTGTCATCACCCATTCATCCGGAAACTTTGCACAGGCTCTGTCACTTGCAGCACAAAACACAAAAACAAAAGCATATATCGTCATGCCAGTGAATGCACCTACCGTCAAGAAAGCGGCTGTGCGTGACTATGGAGGAAATATCATCGAGAGCGGGAACTCACCTGCAGAACGGGAAGCAAAAGCGGCAGAGGTACGCATCAGTACCGGCGCAACCTTCATTCATCCTTCTAATGATCTGCAGGTTATCATCGGCAATTCAACAGCTGGGCAAGAACTCATTGAAGACATCCCTGATCTGGATATCATCATCGCTCCTGTAGGGGGTGGTGGTCTTAGCGCGGGAACGGCGCTCGCTGCCCATCATTTTTCTCATGCAAAGGTGATCGGAGCTGAGCCTTCTGGAGCCGATGACGCATATCGTTCATTGCGTGACGGAGTGATCTATCTTTCAGAGCATCCGAATACGATTTGCGATGGCTTGCGAACCAATCTCGGAGACATCAACTTTCCCATCATCAAAGAATTGCTGCAGGAGATTCTATTGGTAGATGATCAGGATACGATTCATGCGATGCGATTGCTGTTCGAGCGCATGAAGATTGTCGTTGAGCCATCAGGGGCAATTGTCCTGGGTGCTGTGATGACGCATAAGGAACAATTTGCAGGGAAGAAGGTGGGGTTGATTTTGTCAGGTGGGAATGTGGATGTGAGGAAGCTGGGGGAGTGGTTCAAGTGACGCCATTCGCCGTTTGCCGTCCGCCATTCGCAATATGTAGCCTTGTGAAAAATGCTCTCATCTTCTGATGCAACCTGTAAAGGATCTTCCGACTCCGAAGCCCAAATCCGTTCTACTTACATTGTACATGCCCAATCCTTCGCGTCAGTTTCATGCCTACCAGCAGACGAGTGTAACTGCGCCAGTTGCCTTCAATCGCGGAACCTTTACAGACAAACAGGTTCAGAACCAGGCACAAAGAGACCCCGTCGAGAACTTCTTTCACCTGCTCCTCTACTTCACCACAAATTTTTCGGTATCAAGCACCTGAGAGTTAGATAACAGGGTGACGAAATAGACGCCGGCAGGCAACTGACCCAACGGAATCGAAATGATGTCTTCTGCTATTGCTTGATTGAAGCCCTGGTAGATAAAGTTGTGTCCGGCTGCGTTGGTCACCCGGATGGCCAGGTCGCCGCCGTTTAACGCATTCAAATCTATGATCTGCAGTCTGAGCACGCCACCGGCTTCGACGATCGTTCCAATAACTTTAATGAGTTCTTTCTCCATGTGGGAAGGATGGTCTTCTAAAGACGTATATTCGCCACCACCATCATCTTCACCCTCTGAATCACTGTTTGCAGAAACAGCGTTGCTATCCACGGCCACAAAGGAGGTATATTCTGTAATCAGGCTGTATTTCAATCCCAGCAGCGTGATCTCCTCTTCAATACTGATCGTATCACTTTCATTACTCGCAATCCCATAATCTGACATCAGCCTGATCTTCTTCCTGGCCCACAGATACTTCAAGGCAATATTTTCTTCTGCATTCGCTGTATAATCTGAGAAGTTGAATGCACCTGAGATCACGCCATCCGCATAGTCGCCTTTCACAGTAATTGATCCTTCGGCAGGCTTATGGTATTTGCCGTAGATGATAATCGGCCTTTCAGCAAAGACATCCGGAACTGTCAGCGGCTCGACATCGTAAACCTCGATCCCGTCAAAGATGGCTTCAATGTTGGTGAGAACAGGCCGTTCGACATACTCCTTAAATGTCATTGCCATGGCATTTGCATCATCTTCATCTGTCACCACAAAGGCCTCCCCCTCTCCTACATATGCAATGCCCTCAATGATATACCGGTTTACCGCACCGCCGATGCCAAACGCGAAAAAATTGGCCTTATTGAGATTTTCACGGATCAGGTCGAATGCTTCCTTTTCCACGGCCACATACCCATCCGTGAGGATCACAAATGTCCTCGAGAAGTCTTCTGTACCATCCATATTCAAAGCCTGCTGCAAGGCCGGCAAGAGCAGCGTGCCTCCTCCTGCATTGATATTATCTAACATTTCCTCAGCCAGTTGAATATTCGCGGCAGTCACAGGAAGTGAGTAGGGAGCCAACACCGCTGTGCCTCCGGCAAAGAAAATAATATTGAAACGGTCTTGGCTGTTCAGGTCGTGCAGCAAGTTGACAATGAGTTGCTTTGAAACCGCTATCGGTTCTCCGCGCATTGATCCGGAGACATCCATGATGAACACGTATTCACGTTCAGGACTTTCAAATGGCACGTCTGGTCTTGGCGGCTGTATCATCGACAAAAAGAAATTCTCCTCTTCATCCTCAAACAATAGAAGTCCGGTTTGAATCTGGTTATCATCCAACGCATAGTTCACGATAAAATCATTGCCCGGGTTCGTCACGATCGACGTCTGCGCTGAATAGCCATGATTTTCGAACGTTGCTGCATGAGATGGACATTCAGCATATACGGGCATACCGGCATTGATCTTCACATGGATGCTCACCTCTGTTTCGGAAAGAGGAATGGAATCCCGGATGGACTGATATATCCAGGGTTCTCCATTGGTTGTAAATCTTGGTCCGACGATGTTGGGGAACACAAACTGGTACACCGCATTGACCGGGACCAATAATTCCGTGTATACCATGCGTACCGTTAATGAATCCCCGGGCCGAATATTGGCAAGGCTCATCTGAAACACATTCGGCCTGTGTTGTTCGAGGAGTGATGCGGTCAGCCCTGCGTTTTCAGCGTTCTCGAAGATTTCCTCAGCTTCAGCCCTTCTTCTGATCTCTGCCACGATCGTCCGGTCATTCACATCCATCTCCATTCCATAAATCGCCGCATTGGTCGACATCGGAAAGACATAGGTGGCATCGATCGTTGAATCGCCCTTATTGAGATACAACTGCTCAACAACAACATTGGCGATCACCCCGCTGATCGTAGCCTGCACATCTGTGGACACGAGTGAGAACACCACTCCGTTGGTATCCGTACTTGAGACGTTGAAATACGGGCATTCTGTGACGTAAGTACCCTGACCCGTCGCGACGTGGGCAAGAGAGAACAAAAAGACTGCGTAAAGCAGGTGAATTTTCAGCAGGGCGAAGGATTTCATAGTCTGGCAGATTTGATAATGTAAATTTTACACAACCATCACAACGCTTGAATTACGGCGGTAACAATCCAAGGCGTTTATTGATACCTTCTCAATGTAATGAATTCCGGAGTATGGGCATTGATTTTCCATCGCTTTTGTCGGAAAGATGACGATTTCAGGGTGTTTCTCTGCATTGTATCATTCCCGGCCGCACATCATTTCTCACATGCAAAAGTCGTCGCTGCCGAGCCAACTGGTGCTGACGATGCTTATCGCTCATTGCGGGATGGTGTGATACATCTTTCAGAACATCCAAACACGATTTGCGATGGCCTGCGGACCAATCTCGGAGATATCAATTTTCCCATCATCAAAGAATTGCTGCAAGAGATTCTACTCGTAGATGATCAGGATACGATTCGTGCGATGAGATTGCTGTTCGAGCGCATGAAGATTATGGTTGAACCATCAGGAGCAATTGTTCTTGGTGCGGTCATGATGCATAAAGAAAAATTTGTTGGGAAGAAGGTAGGGTTGATCCTGTCCGGGGGGAATGTGGATGTGAGGAAGCTAGGGGAGTGGTTTAAGTGACGCCGTTCGCCGTTTGCCGTTCGCCATTCGCGATATGGAATGTTAGGTGATGCTTTGATTGTTGAGATAGACTGCATCCATTCAGCGAGCGCTTTACGTAGCGAATGCTCTCACTCAGAATTTCTTTGAAAGACAACTTCTGGCAGGACCACCATCACCTCTTGTTCCGCGCCTTCTTTCAGCCAGTACACAATGAAGTTCACTTTTACTGATTTTGGTTCGTAACTTTTCACTTTCAGCTCCTGAATTTTGCTTACGAAATGTTTGGAAAACCGAAGGATGGAGTGCCCTTTTGTAGTACTGCATCCCGCGCCGTCCAATAATACCACCTCTCCGCTTTTCAACTGTGAGATCAAATGTTGTCTGTCGATAAAGTAATCCAGCCAGATATCTTCCATGCCCAAATGCATCGTGATCTCGTTTGCCTGAACGTATGCGTGATCATCGATTTTTCGTTCCAGATTCTCGGCCGTGAAATTGTCAAAGAGTCCTGAGTTTAAATGGATGGTCAGGTTTTGTTTTGCTCTTGTCATGGCTACATAGAGCAGCCGTTTTGCTTCGTCTGTTGCTGCGTTAAAGGATTCAAGCAACATGAAGACATTGTCAAACTCTTTCCCTTTGGCTTTATGCATAGTAGAAACGTAAATTGTTTCTCCTTCTCCATGGAATAAATCTTCCAGCTTTGTCTCACGAATAAATACTTCCAGGTCGGATTTGTATTTCTTGTAGCGATTAGTTGCTTCAAAATCCCCGATGATGTTCTTACAAACCTCAAATCCGGCGCCTCCGTGAAACTTAGCTGATAACTCCAGTAGTGTCGATCTCCAGAGGTCTTCATTGATTATCACGAGATCATCCCCCTTCTTCAATCGGTCTAAAAAGAACCGGACTTCCAAAAGTTGATAGAGATTGAATCCTTCATTGGATTGGATCAGCTTAGCGGGAGCCCCTCCTTTGATCAGCAATCTGGTGATCTGCAAGGCTTCGTGATTGGTTGCCGTGAGGACACAGCACGTTCCCTTTGTTCCTGTTCTGAGGATGTCATCTACAAGCGGTGTAATCAGGTGGGTGCTATTGTATTTAATCATGCTGATGTTACCGTTGTCGGTTTGGTTCGCAAAGATCGGGGTAGCCTTGAGTCTGTAACCGATTTTTTTCACAAACTGATTTGTAAACGCTACGAGGTTACTCTTACTCCTGAAGTTTTCAAGCAGCTCGTACCTGGTTGCATTGTTCTTCCGGATAAAATCTTCAAGGTGCTTTGAACTGGACCCACGGAATTCATAAATATTTTGATCGTCGTCCCCAACTGCGATGACGCGCATTTCCTCATTCTGCTCCATGAGTGTTTTGATCAGCCCGTACTCATCTTCATCCATGTCCTGCGCTTCGTCTATCACCAACACCGCAATCGTAATGCGATTTGATTCAACCTCCCGCGATTTGATCGCCTCAATCGCCTTTCGCACGATCGCGCCGGATTTTTCAAGGCTTCCTACTTTTCCGAGCAGATCGAAGCAATAGGAATGAAACGTTTTGATGTTGACAAAGTATGCTGCGTTTCCGATCAGCGTAAGCAAACGCTTCTTGAACTCTGTTGCTGCGGCTCTTGAAAAGGTCAGCATGAGCAGTTGTTCATGCTTCACATCTTCCATCAGGAGCAGGGAAGCGAGCTTGTGTACCAGGATCCTGGTCTTTCCACTTCCGGGGCCAGCGGCTACAGCGATATATTGTGATGCATTGTCATTAATGATGTTAAGCTGCGTCGGCGAGAGCTCACCAAAGAGTTGCTGGAATTTTCTGGGTGTGATCTTCAACTTCAACTTATCCGCCTCGCTACCCGGAAAATATTTGCGAATAAAGGAAGAATAATTGAGCTGGAAATAATCATCAACAAACTGCAATGCATCCTGATAGTCGCTCAGCATTTTCCGTGCATACTCACCTACAATGTGAATCTGCTGTACCTTGTTTTCGTAGAAGTCATGCAGTTTCAGATAGTCCTCTTTGTTATAAATCTTTCTATTGTTCTCCAGGCGCTCTATGGTCAGGCGGTTGTAGATTACAAGAAACCCTCCTTCGATGCGTATGGCCTCAATTCTGGACAGATAGAACAGTGCATCTTCAATATCATCGATGATGATCTCTTTCTTGAAGAGATTCTGACTGGCTTCGTAAGCTTCTTTGAGTTCGTGCACGGAAAACTCAACAAGCGCTTCTTCGCTATCGGCATCTTGTTCTGCAGGACTCGTCTTGCTTCTGTCGTAGAGTAATTCAACAATGAACCTGGCAAGCTCATGCCGTTTCTCCTGCTTCGTTTTCAACAGCTCTACGGGATGCAGGCCAAGAACGACGATATGGTTCTTCGAATACGCTGCATTCTGTCGTTTAATCCAGTTTTTGATCGCCCAGAAATTGAGGATTGTCTTTATCCGGTTCGGATTGACATCTGTACAACCCTTCGCCTCCGCTTCTTCGTTGAGCTCCTTGATATGAAAGGTCTTTTCCTCCTGTGCAATTTCGGACAGCAGAAAATTCTCAATCCTGCAGAAAGTATCAACAATATTCAATGCGCGGTTCTGATGTTCAGCCTTCCTGATGAATGCTGTCAGGTCTTGAGTGTCTGCGAGGATCTTCTCTTCACGCATCAGGTTCACGACAGAAATCACATCTTCCTTTTCTATCGCCAATCGATCGCTGATGTAATCAATTCTGGATTCGCCCGTGTCTTCGATAAGAGATTTTCTGCTCTTCGATGAATAGAGTTTCTTGATGATTCGCGTCCCTTGAATCTTTTGGGTCTCATTAAACCTTTCCGATGCGTTGATTTTGTCAATCGCGTCCTGTGCATTTTTCGTGAGGATACTATTTGCATAGATACGCGGCATGTTCTGTCCTCTCTTCAGATACCCGGCATCTTCCAGCGCTGCAATCGCAGTAATTACCCTGGTTTCAATGTCGCGTACACTATCATCCCATCCCGCTTCTCTTGCGATTTCCAGTGCTGAATTTGAAACAGTCGATCGAAACTTCGTGATGCCTTTGATCGCTCTCCATACCTGTTGGATTTCCTTGATCGTGAGCTTCGTTTGATTGAGGAGGATGAAGTGCTTCGAAAGATCTTCTTCGCTGAACAAGACAAAACAATCAGCTTCAATACTTTCATCCCTTCCGGCTCGGCCGGCTTCCTGTACATAATTTTCCAGTGAATCGGAGATGTCATAATGAATGACCATGCCGACATCTTTTTTGTCTACCCCCATTCCAAAAGCTGATGTCGCCACCATGATTGACGTTTCACCGTTGATGAAGGCATCCTGGTTTGCAGTTTTCTCCTTCGCCTCCATCTTCCCGTGGTAAGGCTTAGCGAAAAGTCCGTCTTCAGTAAGTCGTTCAGCCAGTTTATACGCTCTTCTTGTTCTGGACACATAGACGATCGTCGGACATTGTTTTGTCTCAATCAGATCTCTGAGCGCCAGGTATTTTTCGTCTTCAGTCCCTTTCTCAAAGATGCTGTAGTGGAGATTGGTCCTGCTGGCTTTGGAAGAAAACAGGTTGAGTTCAAGGGAGAGTGTATTTCTGAAATAGTCGCGGATATCTTCAATGACACGTTGACGCGCGGTTGCAGTGAAGCAGGACACAGGAATACTCTCCGAAAGATTCTTCTTCTCCTGAATTGCCTTGATGAAATCACCGATGTACAGGTAGTCAACCCGGAAATCATGACCCCAGGCGGAAAAACAATGCGCCTCATCAATGACAAAGCGCACGATCTTCCTTCCCATGATCAGCCTTTCAATGGAAGGCGAGCGCAGTGATTCAGGTGAGATGTAGAGAATGGACGCTGAGCCGTCTTCCACTCTTTCAAAGGCTTTTGCTCTTTCAATCGGGTGCAGTAAGCCATTGATCGTGACTGCCGAAGTGATATTGCTTTTTTCAAGATTATCTACCTGGTCTTTCATCAATGATTGCAGCGGAGAGATGACGATCGTCAGTCCCCTGGAATTTTCTCCGCTCATCAGCGCTGGTAACTGAAAGGTGAGAGACTTTCCTCCTCCAGTGGGAAAAATGGCAAGGACGGATTTATTGTCAACGGCTGCTCTGGCTGTATCCTCCTGTAACGGCTCTCCTGCGTAAGTTCTGAAGCTGTCGAACCCGAACAAGCGCTTCAGAGCACTATGGATGTTCCATTTGCTGTTGCAATAACTGCATCCCGCAAGACACGGGGAATTTCTCAGGCGAAACATGATCCGCTCTACTTCCGGATACGATTTCAGAACCCACGGCGGCGTGATGGACAGGATGTGTTGTTCTGTGATGAATGTGTTGATCAGTGAAAGGCAGTATGCCAGCGCAATCGGTTGTTCGGAAATCATCTGCTTCAGGTCAGCCTCTGCACAGATCGCATCTTTGAATTTCCGTCGAATGAGTTCCTGAATATCAGTTTCTGAACTGGTGTAGGCTACGAACCGGAAAAACCCCCGGAATTCAGTGGTATCATGAAGCAATACATACAAGATCTGTTTCAGCAGGTCATCCGCACTCTGAAACGCAGCGACTTCTTCATAAAACAGATCCCGTGCCTTGATGGAATCATTGAGTGGATTGTTCCGCTCCTCGGTCTGAAGCTTGTCGTCCTTGACCAGACGATGATACGGTTTGACGGGGAAGAGGAGAGGAGAAAGAAAGAGCGTATCGATGGTATTGGCAGGATTGATTCCGGTCTCGTGAAGGGCGTTACCGAGGTACTTGATATCATGGCGTATGATATTGTGTCCGCACACGAATTCCGTTCCTCTCAGAAACCGTACGAACTCTGGTACCGAAGCCTTGTGAAAAATGCTCCCATCGCTTTTGAAGCAGCCAATGTCAAGGATCTTCTGACTTTGAGGTTGAACTTCTGTATCTATGAATGCGATTGAGGGCATTTGAAGGACTGATAAGCATTTCTATTGCTGTCAGGAGCGATGTGTTTTTTCTTAGTCCTTGTAAGTAGGTGGCATTTTTTACAACTGAGCGACAACTGGCAGTGAATAAATACAAAAAGCGTACCTGAAATGGCTGCATTTAGCCGTTCGCCATCCACCTTTCGCGCCCTTCCACACTTTCTTCAATATCTGACGACCTAAAGGGGTTGGCTATGTGCCGTCTGCTTATATTTATGCAATAGTCTCAATAACCTCATTATTTGCTCTTTGCAAGCATTGCGTTTAGTTGTTGTTTGCAGCTTGGCAGTATTCATCCTATCTCATAATCATCTGAACAGTCAGATTCACCTGTAATACAAGTAAAGCAACCTTTTCCTGTTATGGCCGAACCTATAATCCATATTGGGTTTCCACAAGCACAAAGTTCTCCTTGCAATTTACGTTGCTTAAATTCTTCCAAATCCCTTTTCAATTCACCGGCTTTCAAGTCCGGATTGCGCTTGATTGTTTGTGCAACAAATTTGTCAATCGATATTTTTTGAAATCCCTTTTTCATAAAGTCATAAATCACAGTGTCCTTTTGTTATTGGTATCTGTTTAATTTAACTTTTGTAAAATTATCTAAAGTTTTATCAAATGTTTTATTTGGTTGATCCTACAATAAAAGTTGAGTACTTCATATCGTTGATGAACATTTCGGCTGTTTCACCATTCACCTCAATCCGCATTCTAATCCACTCATTGAGGGCAACCGGGGCCGAACCTTCATATTTGCCAGGGTTTGATTTCCGTAGCGTGTCAAACTTGGCATGAGGATAAGAGATATGTTGTACTGCATGATTTCTGTGTTGCTGATTGTTGACTCTGCCGACTTTGGGCCTAAGATTAGCTGCAGTTTTACTTAACAATCGATTCAGTAAGTTTTACTTGCTTTTCAATATTAGGTCTCCATTTATTCTGATTAGACATTGTATCGCATAATTTTTCGTGAAAATAAATCTGATACCACGTCGTCTCATGAAACTCCCCCACGTGTTTGAAAACTTTCTCAGAATGTATCATGAGTTTTAAAATAAACTCTTCTTTAGGTTCCCGATGACTATTGATAACCTTGCTTAAGAAAACAGGTGTAACGTTGATATCCTTTGCAAATTCGCTTCGCTTCGAATAGATTGTATCAACATAAGTTTCTAAGAAATTGGCAAAATGATTTTGATTATCATAGACAGGCTCTTTCAGATAATTTTCCATTTTCAACTTCAATTGCAAGAGTTTCGCGCGCAGGATTTGTTCTCTTGGCAGCTTCTTTATTCTCTCCAACCGGGCTTCCATTAGAGCGACAGAATCGTGCTCTCTTTCCTTAGTTGTTTTATATCTTGAGTCAACTCCATACCCGGAATCAGCATTGATGATATTTTTCTTCTTAGTCATGGTCATATTTATTAATCAAGTTTACTATTTCAGGAACTTCTAAGCTCAAAGTCATGCCAGTAACATTCATGTTGTATTTATCAATATAATGTTGAGCTATCGAACTTTTAGGTCTAAGAGAAACACAAGCTAATGCTCCGAAATCAGTGACTGCAATTTTGGCAACGTAGGCAATTAAGTTTCCAGCAACATTTTCGAAAACTTTCCCGTTTCCTACATTCTCTTTTGATACGGTAAGAAGCCTTATGTGAACCCTCCACTCGGATGGTATTCTTTCTATTGAAACCAAGCCTAATATATCATTCTGCCCTTTCAGGACTACTTTGTATACTTCCTCTTTTCTTTCTTCTTTCCAGTTAAAAAAATACCGCTCTTTTGATAACGATTTGTAGTCTGTATTTTCAACAGGTAGAACTTCTATTGGGTGGTTTTTTCCTGTTGCAACTTCAACAACATGCATAACGCAAATATACTAAAAAAGTTTCCGGAAAACGGAATGTTTTTGGTTGATATTTCCAGTTTATGGAAAGTGTGCGTCTGTGGAAGATTGCAGCTAACTTATTTACAACTGCACCCCAAATTACCACAAACCATCCAATACACACCTGTTTGTCGCACCTTTTCCGACACATTCATGACCAAAGTGCACGGATGTAACCACAGTATGAGGACGATAATTCCGCGCGCTGATCATTCTAGTGCCGTCACAACTATTTATTGCTAATAACATAGGATATTCATATCTTGGCTTGTATATAAAAAACTAGCCATGGCACGACCAACAAAAATTTCGCTTCGTAAGCTTAGCAAAAAAGAGAAGGAGGTTTTAAGTCAGAAGCTTAAGGTTAAAACTGTTTCAGCAAG
>DATDQA010000323.1:0-6898 GCA_035292505.1 Saprospiraceae bacterium
CTACCCCCTGACCCCCTAAAGGTGGAACCGCCGCCCGCATAATACATTGAAATTCAATGTGCGTGGACTTCCCCTTCAGGGGATCGAGGGGTGCGGGAGGACAAAAGATGACTTTTCGGAGTAGACTCAAATGTAAAAGTCCTACACCTCATACTGGCGCTCAGTAACTAGGCACCCTTACTCAAACGCTCTTAGGTACTGTGGACGTTACGAGGATTTGCCCAGCACCCAGTGCCTAGCACCCAGGAAACGAACTTGCGTCGAAAAATCGACAGGGTCAATGATCAGGAAGCCTTACTTTCACGGAATCATCAGATTCTTACTGAAAACCAGAAATATGTCAGAAAATTCAGAACGCTCGAAGCATGCGGATACCATTATCAGGAATCATATGGTATGGTCGATGGGGGCGGGCCTCATCCCTGTCCCAATCGCAGATTTCTTCGCCGTTAGCGCAATCCAGCTCGATCTCGTACGCCAACTTTGTAAACTGTATGAGGTTGACTTCAAGGAAAACGAGATGAAGGCAATCGTGACAGCGCTCACAGGGAGTGGTCTTGCTAAAGCGGGCGCGAGGGCGGCAATCAAGTTCATTCCTGGGCTCGGCTCAGTGATCGGTGGTGTGGCCATGTCAGTCCTTTCCGGTGCTTCATCTTATGCGCTCGGCGAGGTCTTCAAACGTCATTTCGAGACAGGCGGCACCGTGCTCGACCTGGATCTCAACAGACTGAAAAAAGTCTACAACGAGAAATTCGAAAAGGGTAAAAAAGTAGCCCAGGAAATGAAAGAGGAGGAAGAAAAGAAAAAGAGCGGCTTCAACGTGAAGGGAAGGATTAAATCCGACGATCCTGTTGAAAAGATCAGAGAACTTGGTAACCTGAAGAAAGAAGGCCTCATTACTGACGAGGAATTCGAAAAGATGAAAAAACGAATTCTTGAAGAATAAAGTCAGAACTGAAGGCGCACTTCAGGTGTCACGCTGAGATCAGAAAATTTTCCCGCCAGGTATTTGTAATGCGCTGCCATCGCTATCATGGCCGCATTGTCAGTGCAATATTGAAGCTTCGGGATATAAATATTCCATTTCTGCTCGCGGGCTTTTGTTTCAAAACGTTCTCGCAGGGAGGAATTGGCCGATACGCCTCCGGCGATGGCAATTTCCCTGATGCCTGTCATGTGGGCTGCAGAATCCATCTTGTGCAATAAGATGTTTACGATCGTCTCCTGGACGCTTGCGCAAATATGTGCCTTCTCTTGTTTGATAAAATGCGGATTCAAGGCCATTTGATCCCGCAGAAAGTATTTTATTGAAGTCTTCAAACCGCTGAAGCTGAAGTCGAGCCCTGCGACGCGTGGCTCCGTAAACTTGTATTTGGGCGTCCCCTGTCTTGCCAGGCTATCAATCACTGGCCCTGAAGGATACGGGAGACCAAGCATTTTGCCTGTCTTGTCAAATGCTTCACCTGCCGCATCATCTATCGTCTTGCCAAGTATCGTCATCTCAAGTGGCGCATCCACCCGGATGATCTGTGTATGCCCACCGGAGACGGTCAGGCAAAGAAATGGAAAGGCAGGTCTGGGCTCCTCAATAAAATGGGCCAGGACATGGGCTTGCAAATGGTCTACTGCAATAAGCGGTATGTCGAGCGAAAGCGCCAGACCTTTCGCATAGGACATTCCTACAAGCAATGAACCCAGCAAACCCGGTCCACGCGTAAATGCAATGGCGTCCAGATCAGAAATGCGGGTTCCTCCTTCTTTGAGTGCTGCATCTACGACATTCAGGATATTTTCCTGGTGTTTGCGTGACGCGAGTTCGGGAATCACGCCTCCGAATCGGGCATGGACGATCTGCTGCGCCGTGATATTACTCAATAGTACACCTCCTTGCATGACGGCTGCCGCAGTGTCATCACAGGAAGACTCAATAGCCAGGAGCACCGGACGATTTTCAGATTGCATACGCCAAAGGGTTATTCAAACGGCATCTGTGCAAAAGTACGGCACCTTTTGAGGGTAGCACGCCGTCCCGGCGTTCACCTTGATCAGTTGTGAAAAAGGACACCATCATTAAGAGAAAAAACCCTTATACTTGTGCTCTTCAGATAAGAAAAGAGAATCTCCCTTATGAAACTTGTCATTAGCCTTGTCCTGGTAGCAGTGATCGCCTTCCTGACCTACCTGCTCATCATCAACATCAATGAGCCGATCAGGTTTATGGCTGAGAAGGATAGACGGGAACAGGTAGTGATTGCCCGACTCAAACAAATTCGCACAGCACAGGAATTTTATCGCGATATCACAGGGGCATTTGCCTCCAATTTCGATACCCTTAAACAAGTATTGACGACCGGCCAATTCAAAATCATTAGCGTTCTGGGTGATCCCGATGATCCGAATTTTGACCGCAGTAATCTCCAGTACGACACGACTTATTATGCTGCTATCGACTCTATTCGTAGCCTGAAAATAAATCTGGATTCCTTACGATTTGTTCCTTTCGGCGGCGGTGCCACTTTTGACATTGCGGCAGATACGATCACATACCAGAGCACTTTGGTGAATGTGGTGGAAGTCGGAGTACCCCGTAGATTGTTTATGGGAAAATATGCTGATCCGCTCTACAGCAAATATGATAACCGTTATGACCCGAATTCAAGACTTAAGTTTGGAGACTTGAGTACACCAAATACTTCCGGTAATTGGGAAAGGTAATTTATCACTGGGATGATCTAAGACATAGCGCGTTCGACAATTCCCCTTCTCTTCGATTAGCCGCCATTGCCGCAACAGATAGTTTTTACTACTCCATCACTGATCAAGGTGCGATGCCTTGTGTTGTAAAAGGATTTCACACAGATCGCAAATATCATTTCTTTGACAAGCCGCTTGGATATTTGGGTCAACTGATAGGAGATGAGGATTTGCTCTATGCGGACTTCGAACATGTGCATATCGCCGTGCGTGGTGTTCCATTTGTCGTATTGAAACCTGGTGAAGCAGATCATCATACCATAGAAACGCGATTACAGGAAGTGACGGACATAAGCCAGCTTGATGAAATTTACTCGGACATCACAGATGAAGAACTCGTTGTCGCATTTGCACTACCACAAGTATTTGCCCGTGAAGCACATGCATGGTTCAGTGATGCCACGATCAGCCATGTGATATCATCACTGATGATGTGTACCATCAAACATTCCCGGGGAATGGCTGAACCGTTGATGTTAATAAATGTGAGTCCCGGATTTACCGAGCTCATCCTGTGCAATCAGAGCCGGCTGCTTTTTGCGAATCACTATCGGTCATCCGGACCCGAAGATGTCTTGTATTATGCTCTTGCAGTGCTGCAAAACCTCGGGATGCCTGGTGATCAGGTCGTGATTAAATGTGCCGGTCCTGTTGCGCTCAATACGCTACCTGTCCTGCAAACATATCTGCCACATACACACTTCTTCTCCTTTCCGGAAGTTCATCCACGTTCCGATTATCCAAGTGTGGATACCGTTGATCTTATCTGTGTCGAAAAATGCGCATCATAGGTGGTGCGCTCGGAGGACGTCGTTTTTATCCTCCTGCGAAGGGCTGGCCAACACGACCGACAACAGACGTCGCGAAAGAAGGACTCTACAATATCCTTCAGGGCAGAATAGAATTTAGTGAAGTCAGATTTCTCGATCTGTTCGGAGGTACAGGTAGCCACAGTTTCGAGATGGTTTCGAGAGGATGTACAGATGTCACCTATGTAGATAACTACAAATCATGTTGCGAATTTGTGCATAAAACTGCAACTGAACTTAAGATCGCCGAATTTATCCGGATTATCTGCAAGGAGGTGTTTCGATACTGTGCGACACATCCCGGGATATTTGACTACATCTTCGCAGGGCCACCATATGGTTTGAAAGGTTTGGATACGATTCCGGCTATCATTTTTGAAAAAAAAATGTTGGCTGCCGATGGCATCTTTGTATTGGAACACAATCCGAATCATGACTTTTCTTCAGACCCACGGTTTTCAGAAATCCGGAAATATGGAGAAACTCACTTTAGCTTCTTTGGGTAGGAAGAAGGCTGTTAGCTGTTGGCCGCTAATTGTTGGCAGGTTGAGAGGTGGGGCACGACCTCGGAACGTTCGACATGAGGAGAACTTTGGCAACGGGACTTCATCAAAAGGTTGTTTGGCAAACCGCAGCTTTCTACAGTATAAGTGTCATCAAATAACCCAAACCGTTCTGTTCGGGCAACCAAGCACCCGCAGGAGAATGGCTATTCTAATTGCAGACGGTGATATGCAGAGATTTTGGAGTGCCTTTTTATAAGTTCTGGAAGTCGTCAGATTGCCTGAGCAACCCTTATTGGCGATTTCCGAAGTGTTGAAGGCAGTAATCTGAGTGTTTTGTAAGGGCGGGCGTCCCGGACATTCAGTTCCTCCCCAAATCACCCCCTTGGCTATCTTTGGCATCTTTATTTAAAACCGAACACTAGTGCGACCGATTTCTGACGTCAATAATTTAATAGTCACTGCTGTCGAAGCTATCTACCGTCATCAAGTGGATCCGCAAAGTCTTGTGATCAATCAAACACGTCCTGAATACGATGGTCAATACACAGTGGTCACTTTTCCATTAGCTAAACAACTAAAGAAAAATCCCGAGGACGTTGGCAAAGCGATCGGCGAAAAGCTTGTAGCACAGGGTTCCATCGTTTCCTCGTTCCAGGTAGTAAAAGGATTCTTAAATCTCTCGTTGACCGACGTTTACTGGCAGCAAGTATTGGAATACATGGAAGCACATCCGGATGCCTGGAAGAGTCCACCCCGGCACGAAAAGGTATTAGTCGAGTTCTCTTCGCCGAATACAAACAAGCCATTGCATCTCGGTCATATCCGTAATATTCTTCTGGGATGGGCCACAAGCAAAATCCTCGCAGCAAATGGTTTCGATGTCGTACGTGTACAGATCATCAATGACCGGGGTATTGCAATCTGTAAAAGCATGCTGGCATGGCAGAAGTATGCCGGGGGACAAACGCCGGAAAGTACTGGTATCAAGCCGGATCATTTTGTCGGTGATTGGTATGTGCGATTCGAAGAAGAATTTCAAAAAGAATACAAATCCTGGCAACTTTCAGCTCCAGGTGTTTTGAAATATGAAGAACGCGCGAAAGGTCGTGATGAGGCTACATTCTTCTCCGAATACAAGAACACATACTTCAATGAAGACAGTATCCTTGGTCGGGAAGCGCGTGAGATGTTGAAGCAATGGGAGGCGGGAGATCCGGATACCATTGCGCTTTGGAAGCGCATGAATAACTGGGTCTATGAGGGTTTTGAAAAAACCTACGCGCATCTTGGTATTTCCTTCGACAAACTCTATTACGAATCAGAGACCTGGCAGCTCGGAAAAGAGATGGTCATGGAGGGACTTAAGAAAGGCCTCTTCTATCAAAAAGAGGATGGCTCGCTATGGGTTGATCTCGAAGACCAGGGGCTTGATCATAAAATCTTATTACGCAGCGACGGGACGTCCGTCTATATCACACAGGATTTAGGTACCGCCCATTTACGCTATAAGGAATTTGGTGCGCGCAGGATGGTATATGTGGTAGCAGACGAACAGGACTATCATTTCCAGGCTTTGTTTGGTACGCTGAAGAAGCTCAAAGAACCTTATGCGGATGGCTTGCATCATCTTTCCTATGGTATGGTCGATCTGCCTTCCGGCAAAATGAAATCCAGAGAAGGAACGGTGGTCGATGCAGATGATCTCCTTGAAACAGTGAAAGCAGAAGCACACAAGGCTGCTGCCGATCGCGGAGAAATCACGGGCATGACGGAAGACGAACAGAATGAAGTCATACGCAAGATCAGCCTTGCTGCTTTGAAGTTTTTTATCCTGCGCGTGGATCCACACAAGCGGATGCTCTTTGATCCCGCAGAGAGTGTAGATCTGCAGGGACAAACAGGACCCTATATTCAGAATGCGTATGTTCGGATACGTTCTATTCTCGCACGTACTGATGGCATGGACATACCATCGGACGGTTATATGCTGAAAGAGGATGAGAAGCGACTGATCAGTGTCGTGGCTGCATTGCCTGATATTCTGAATGAAGCAGCGGCACAGTACAGTCCTTCCACGGTCGCACAATATTGTTACAATCTTGCAAAATCGTTTCACCGCTATTATCATGAATATCGTGTGCTCAATGCCGAAACGGATCAGGCTCGTGCTTTCCGGATAAAGCTTGTCACACAGGTTGCACATGTGCTGCACGAAGCGATGGAATTATTAGGAATAGAAATGCCGGAAAAAATGTGAGTTATGTCAGAAGAGTCGAAGGAGTCATTGAATTTTATCGAACAGATTGTCGAAGAGGATATTGCCAGCGGTAAGAATGGTGGACGTGTGCATACGCGTTTTCCCCCCGAACCAAATGGCTATCTCCATATTGGCCATGCAAAATCGATCTGTCTGAATTTTGGTCTGGCACAGAAATATGGCGGACTCACTAACCTGCGCTTTGATGACACGAATCCCGTGACTGAAGAAACAGAGTATGTCGACAGTATCAAAGAGGATGTACACTGGCTGGGATTTTCCTGGGATGACCGGGAGTACTATGCATCAGATTATTTCCCGCAACTCTATGAATTTGCATTGCAACTGATCCAAAAGGGAGTTGCATATGTGGATGATTCCTCCAGTGAAGAAATCGCTGCAATGAAGGGTACTCCTACAGTCCCCGGGAAAAACAGTCCGTATCGCAATCGCTCGGTGGAACAGAACCTGGAACTGTTTACACAGATGAAAGATGGGAAGCATCCGGAAGGGAGTAAAGTGCTGCGTGCAAAAATTGACATGGCTGCGCCAAATATGCTGATGCGTGATCC
>DATDQA010000324.1:0-5665 GCA_035292505.1 Saprospiraceae bacterium
CGTGGATAAATATGATGATACGCGACCTACGACATTAGTATGTGATAGTTATGGGAGTGCGGAGCTGCGTCACTTCGACTACTATGATGTACACTGTTGGAACTATGGAAGGCGATATGCTCTTGCCCGTCAGCTTGAACCAACTAAATCAGTGATCATCAGTGAATCGGCATCGACCGTGAGTACGCGAGGGTTTTATGAATTCCCACTGCCGACAGTAAAAACTTATTTTACCAAATCACTCCAGGTGAGTTCATATGATCTGAATGCTCCCGACTGGGCTGAAGTCTCGGACGATGATTTCATGTGGCAACAGGATGAACCCTATATCGTCGGTGAGTTTGTCTGGACAGGATTTGATTATCTCGGAGAACCAACACCGTATGAAAATCGTGGGGTAAAATCGCTTGGCTTTACGGATAAAGAAGCATCACGCAGCTCCTATTTCGGCATCGTGGATCTCTGTGGCATTCCAAAAGAAAGGTACTATTTATATAAAAGCTACTGGAAACCGGAAGAAACAACAGTACATATTCTGCCGCATTGGAATTGGCCGGACAGAGTTGGTCAGAATGTACCTGTCTTTGTTTATACGAATGGAGACTGTGCGGAGTTGTTCCTGAATGGAAAGTCACTCGGGATGAAATGCAAGCAACCCAAATCAAAGAAATCCATAGAGCGATTCAGACTCATGTGGAATGATGTTATTTATGAACGCGGTGAATTAAAAGCAATTGCTTACAAGGAAGGAGAAAAGTTCGGCGAGCAAATAGTCCGTACTGCCGGTGAGCCATATCAGTTGAGACTCACTCCCGACAGAACTACTCTTCAGGCGGACGGAAAAGATTTGTCTTATATCCTGATCGAAGCACTTGATAAGGATGGGAATCTATGTCCATTGGCGAATAATCTTGTAGAGATAACACTGACAGGAGATGGAGAGATAGCGGGAGTGGATAATGGAAATCCGCAGTCGATGCGGGCTTTTAAGTCGGGGGAGGTGGATTTGTTTTATGGGAAGGCGATGGTGATTATACGAACAAAATACACTAGTGGGGACGTCAATATTGAAGCTGTTTCGCAAGGGTTACAAAAGGCATCTGTCTCTGTATCAGCGGATTAAAAAATGAAACATATCTGATTCATAACCCCTTTTTGCAATCATGCTTCAGCTAATTTTACACTTGGTTACCTCGTAATGAGGTTACCTGAGGCAGTTTTC
This sequence comes from Saprospiraceae bacterium, assembly GCA_035292505.1. Lineage (GTDB taxonomy): Bacteria > Bacteroidota > Bacteroidia > Chitinophagales > Saprospiraceae > DATDQA01. Next base: position 1,223 of record DATDQA010000324.1, read on the forward strand.
TGCATTAATGCACTTTTGACTGAGATGTTGGTGTGCAAAGACTGTAAAAGGCAATTGCGTTTGAGCAAATTAAAAATTTTCAGTGAAAGTAGTCAGGACCCTTGGAGCTTCCTATTTTGGATACAGTGGATTGGTATAACATCAGCTGATTATAAAAATATCGTAATGGGTCTAAATATATTGTCCCTTACATTTGCACTTCCAAAACAATCATCATGACAAATTCAGTTCGATCATATGCCAAACACCTTGTTTCTGTATTATTTCTTGCATTTGCCGTAATAAGTATTGCTCAGGACCGCCTTACCCCTGAACTCCTTTGGGAACTCGGCCGCATAACATTGGATGACGTTTCTCCCGATGGAAAGACGGCCCTCTTCGGCGTCACCTTCTATAATATCCAAGCAGATAAAGGCAATCGGGATCTGTACATCATCCCTACAAGTGGCGGTGAAGCCAAAAAAATCACAGCCTTCGACGGTTCGGAAAATAACGGACAGTACAGACCGGATGGTAAACGTATTGGCTTCCTGCGTGGATCAGAATTCTGGGAGATGAATCCCGATGGCAGCGATCAGCGAAGGGTGAGTACGGAGGTAATGAGCGGATTCAAGTATGCGCCTGATGGGAAACACATCCTGTTCATTCGCGATGTCGCCTTCACACAAGGTCCCATAGATGACAAACCGGAAGACCTACCCAAAGCAAATGGAAAAGTGATCACCGACCTGATGTACAGACATTGGGATAGCTGGGAAGAAGAGAAGTATAGCAATGTCTTTGTAGTCGCTTATGAAGACGGCAAACTCACCAGCGAACCGTTCAACATCATGCAAGAGCCATATGACAGCCCATTGAAACCCTTTGGCGGAATGGAAGAAATATCATGGAACGCACAAGGCACCGCGATCGCCTATACATGCAAGAAGCTCAGCGGAAAGTCCTATGCGATGAGCACGGATAGCGACATCTATTATTATGACCTGCAAAAAGGCCAAAGCAGAAATCTCAGCCAGGGTATGAACGGTTACGACAAACAACCGGTCTTCTCACCCGATGGCAAATCTGTCTTATGGCATAGCATGGAACGCAATGGCTACGAAGCAGACAGACAGCGCATCTTCGTTTATGACCTGACGACGAAAGAAAGTCGTGAAGTGTCCAGGGGCTATGATCGCGATATCCTCACGGCGAAATGGAGCGCGGATAGCAAGACTTTGTATTGCACCACAGGCGAGAAAGCAACATACCAGGTCGGTTCGATCAATGTCGCGACAGGTGCATTCAAGATGATTACAGAAGGTGTACATGATTATCACAACTTCGGTCTCGCATCAGCAAACACGATCATTGCTGAACGCACATCGATGTCGTATCCACTGGAGCTATACAAAGTAGATCTCACTACAGGCAAGCAGGAACAACTCACGTTTATCAATAAAAAAGTTCTCGACCCCATCGCAATGGGTGAAGTGAAGAAGCGCATGGTGAAGACGACCGATGGCAAAGACATGCTCGTCTGGATGATCTATCCACCTAACGTCGATCCCACCAAAAAATATCCTACCCTCCTCTATTGCCAGGGCGGTCCGCAAAGTGCAGTCAGCCAATTCTGGTCATACCGCTGGAACTTCCAGCTCATGGCAGCGAATGATTACATCGTCGTCGCACCGAACCGTCGCGGTCTACCCAGCTTTGGTCAGGAATGGAATGAAGAGATCTCCGGTGACTGGGGCGGTCAGGCAATGAAGGATTATCTCAGCGCCATTGATGATGCAGCAAAAGAACCTTATATCGACCCAGACAAACTCGGTGCAGTCGGCGCGAGCTTCGGCGGCTACTCAGTCTTCTGGCTCGCGGGCAATCACAACAAACGCTTCAAAACATTCATTGCACACGACGGCGTCTTTAACCTTGAGAGTATGTATGGAACGACCGAGGAAATGTTTTTTGTCAACTGGGACCTCGGAGGACCCTATTGGGATCCTGCACTTAAAGAAGAGTATTTGCAACATTCACCACATAAGTACGTGCAGAACTGGGATACGCCAATCCTGGTCATCCACGGTGAGCAGGATTTCAGAGTTCCTGTTGGTGAGGGTATGCAGGCATTTCAGGCTGCACAACTCAGAGGCATTCCAAGTAAGTTTCTCTATTTCCCCGATGAAAACCACTGGGTGCTCAAGCCACAGAATGGGATCCTATGGCACCGGGAGTTTTTTGATTGGCTGGATGAGTGGTTAAAGCCGGGAGGGAGATCGTGAAAAAAGGCTGAGGCTGAGGCGAAGGCGGAGGAAGAATGCAATTTCCCCGTGCTTCAGCCTTAGGCGAAGTCTGTGACTTCGCCCACCCCCACGTCACAGCAATACAAAAACTCCCACTAGCGAAGTTTGCCCCGAAGGGATGCCTTTGGCACAACTTCGCCGAGTATGATGCCATACTGCACCTCATCGAATTCCATATTTTTGCGCTTCATTAAAATCAAATGCCATGAGACTTCATCATGTTCTTTTAACAATTAGTGTATTCATCTCTTTGATTATCCACGCACAGGATAAGCGCGCGATGACACCACTCGATATCGCCAAACTTGAGCTTGTGAACTTTGCGGCTCTTTCGGATGATGGCAAATATGTCGCATACACTGTACGTGTACAGGCAGATCCATTGAAAGAGAATAAACCCGCTCGCAATGAATTATATCTCTACGATGTCATGGCGGATCGCAGTCTTCCTTTTGTGACAAGAGGCAATGTGGGTGGTGTAAGCTTTCGTCCTGCATATCATACGCTCACGTTTCTGAATAGACTCGATGGCAGTACAGTGACAGGACTCTATGAGATTGGACTCCACGGCGGAGAGGCAACATTGTTGTACACATTTGAGACATCCATTGTATCGTATGAATGGTCGCCTGACGGAAAGACGTTGGCATTCATTGCACCAATGCCTAAGAAAAGCGAACAACCAAAACCGGTATATACTCCAGAATTGTATGAACAGAATCTGACGTTAAACCGAGCATACTTCGTGAAGCCAGGAGAAGGTGATGCAAAAGAACTTCAGTTCGAAGGACATTTCACAGCATTGAAATGGAATCCCACGGGTGATCGATTGGTCTATGCCGTCTCCCCTACCTCACTCGTAGATGACACATACATGGCGCAGCATCTCTACATTGTCAATTACCCAGGTATGGGTATCGAAGGAACTGTCAATCATGATGGCAAGCTCGGAGACTTTGTGTGGAATCCTGATGGTTCGCAGTTGGCATTTATCGCAGGCACAGACATCAACGATCCTATCGATGGACAACTCTTTGTTGTTCCTGCAAAAGGTGGCACACCGAAGATGCTCGAAGGTGAATGGAAAGGGATGTTTGAACAAATCGAATGGGTCGAACCGAATTATATCAATGTCATGGGCAGCCAGGGTGTCGATGCTGTGTACGGAAAAGTAAGCCCGAATCCATCCAGGTATCCAACACAAATAAAAGTCATAGACACTCTTGCTCTTGTGCAAATCGACGTGACACCTGGTGGTAATGCTATCACCGTTGCTGAAAAATGGAATCATCCGCCCGAACTTTATTCTCTCTCTGCAAGTACAGGTAAATGGAAACGCATCACCAAAAGCAATGCATGGCTCGATGAAATCGCCTTTGCAAAACAGGAAGTTGTGAAGTACAAAGCAAAAGACGGCCTTGAAATCGAAGGTATCCTCATCAGACCTTTGAATGAAGAGTCAGGAAAGAAATATCCATTGATCACAGTTGTACATGGAGGGCCTGAAGCACATTATAACAATGGATGGCTCACAGGATATGGCACACCGGGACAGGTTGCAGCGGGGCAGGATTATGCTGTTTTCTATCCAAACTATCGCGGAAGCACAGGACGTGGACATGCATTCACTCTCACCAGTCAGGGCGATGCAGCGGGATTGGAGTTCGATGACATTGTCGATGGTGTAGACTATCTCGTCTCGCGCGGCTTTGTCGATAAAGACAAAGTCGGCGTCACCGGTGGTTCGTATGGAGGATATGCTACAGGTTGGATGGCGACACGTTATACAGAGCGATTTGCAGCAGGAGTGATGTTTGTGGGCATCTCCGACAAAGTCTCCAAATGGGGTACAACGGATATTCCAAACGAAGAATACCTCGTCCATGCGCGCAAGTGGGTGTATGAAGACTATGACTTCTTCCTCAAACGCAGTCCGATCTACTATGCAGGTCAATGCAAGACACCGCTAATGATTGTACACGGCAAAGAAGATACGCGTGTACATCCCTCACAGTCTATGGAACTCTATCGGCATATCAAGAGCAGGACGTCTACTCCTGTAGAGCTTGTACTCTATCCTGGCGAAGGACATGGGAATGCGAATTCCGCTTCACGCTATGATTTCAATGTACGGATGATGGGATGGTTTGACCGGCAT
>DATDQA010000325.1:0-4998 GCA_035292505.1 Saprospiraceae bacterium
ATACAAGTATTGAAGAAGCATTGCAAAGTGCAGAATACATCAACCCTGAACGACACGACGACTGGCAGGAAGTACGCAACTATATTGATGCGATGAACTATGCTATCGGTGCATTGGACAAACTTCCAATCAGCACTCGCCTGTTGAAGCAAGCGCACAAAAAGTTATTACATGGTGTCAGGGGAAAGCATAAGATGCCAGGGGAGTTTCGTGCATCCCAGAATTGGATTGGCGGAGCTACCTTAACTGATGCCGTGTATATCCCTCCGCATCATACAGAAGTAACTGACCTGATGAGTGATCTTGAAAAATTTCTGAACAACGATGACCTTCATACGCCGCCTCTGATTCGGATCGGTATTGCACATTATCAGTTTGAATCAATCCATCCTTTCCTTGATGGCAATGGACGGCTGGGCAGATTGCTGATTACTCTTTATCTCGTGAGTACCAAGATCCTATCAAAGCCGGCACTCTATCTGTCCGACTTTTTCGAACGCAACAGAATGCACTATTACGACAACCTTTCAATCGTACGTACGCAGAACAATCTTGCACAGTGGCTTACTTTCTTCTTAGTCGGGGTACTGGAAACTGCCGAAAGCTCCATTCGCACATTCAATCAGATCATTGAGCTCAGAAGGGAAGTAGAGTATAAAAAGATCTCAACTCTTGGCAAGCGGGTTCCTTTGGCAATGGAATTGATCCGCTATCTCTACACTAAACCCATTATTGATACTACAGAGGTTGCCAAAGTTTTAGGAGTGAATATTTCAACCTCACATCGCTTGATAAATGATTTTCAAAATCTGGGAATCCTTCTAGAGCAAACAGGATTCAAACGAAACCGCGTTTTTGTCTTTAAAGAATATTTAAGCCTGTTTGACAAATAAACCATCGGCACACCTCTTCCATATCAACGTCATATCCCAAAATTATTCTCTGATCGGCACCATCCCAATCCTCTTCCTCCTCTCATTCACAGCCTCCAGGTTATCCACTTCATAGAGGCGTGTACGAGATCTTGTATCATCTACAAAAACTTTCTGAGTGCCATACAACTGAGGCTTCCCGCGCACCAATTGCAACTTGTCGGTCATGAGGGCGTAGATGTCCCATTCCGCTTCGCCGAGTAAACAATTGGCTTCGATCACAGGGATATATTGTTTCATCACCGTGCTGTCGAGGGAGTGAATCAGGATATAGCCTGCAGCTCTCACTTGACGACGGCCAACTTCTGAAATGATGGGAAATGGATGGTCGGCAAGGTATGCCGTGAGAGCGTGTAGGTTGATCGAGTCTGCTTTCTCCATGTGATCGAAACCGGGATTGAGAGACCGCATATCAAAGGTGTCTAATCCCTGAATGTATCCTGTATTTACAATAGGATTATAGCTGCGATATCGCTGATCAACGTAGTACATCGAATCCAGGAAAAAGGAATCTTCCGGTCTGGCACCTGACTTATAGTGCTCTTTGACCAACTGCACAAGCTGACGCCAGGAAGGATGATCCTTCATCTTATTGAGCCGTGGATCGTGAAGCACAGTCATCCTTTGATTCACCGGGACAGTGCTGTGCCAGATCTCAAATGTTTTGATGGCTAAAGGCTTGTCGCCATTCTCTATATACCCAAGTGCCTTCCGATACACGGCGGCGCTTGTACGGATGTCTGAGTTTGCAATGGTGACACGACGGTTTAGTTGCCTGCCTGCTTCAGTGCGATTATCCCCGACAGGCTCATTTGCTCCAAGGCCAAAGGACACAAACTTATATGGAGAGAGATTGTATTTCTCTTGTAGGTATTCTGCCACAGCATGTGCCCGCTGATCCGAGAGCGTGATGTTCTCAATTCCCTGGTTGTCGGCGTGGCCAGAGACGATGTAGAGATTACCTTTGCTACCGGTAGTGTGTGTATAGAAACTATCGAGCGATTCAACATCTTCTATGTCCAACGTGAAGCTTGCTGTTTCAAAATAAATGTTTGTTTCTTGTGGCTGTCTGGCCTCTGCTTCTTTCACACGTTTTTCATAATAGTTGCAAAACGGAGTGGCTTCTATATCAGAACTCAGGGAATCTTCATTGACTTCTATTACATTGACATCATCGACAAAGTAATGTTCATAATTCTCAATACTCCTGTGCAATACAGGAAAATTATCATCATAAAAAGCCCCGATCGTAATATATTTCAACGGACAAAGTGCTCTGATATAGTGCTTAATTTCAAACCATTGATTACAGACGATAGAGTCACTGAAAAAATAGTCAGTACTAATTGCGGCATCCCAGCCTACCTTCTCCGGTGATAGGGTTAAGTAAAATCCAATGTTTTTAAGAATGGTCTTATCCGATACAGGGTCTTCAGGAAAGTACACCCACATGCTTATCTCATAAATATTTCCTACAACCAATGGTGAAGAGAGTTTTGCATAGACGTATGACGGGCAACCTGTAACCTTTCCCGTAGGTGTTGTCTCATGGAAAGGACATGATTCTATATAAAACAAACTTATCATTCCTTGTCCGCTATGCGGCGTGCACGGTACTTGCCGACAGAAAGAATACTGCCATTCCGGCCGCTCAATAATCGGTAAACTTGTATGGCAAAACCAAAATAAATGATGTGGTCCCGGAAACTTCCAATAGTTCAGATACTCGATTGTACAATTCACACTATACGGTACACAGTCTCCGCAAAAAGGTTTGTGATTTTCAAAACTACCATTAGGGACAAGAGATTGACTCTTCATCATACATGTGACACACAGACAACATATGCAGAATGATAGCTTCATGAATGGTCAGTTCTCAGTCAAAATCAACATTGCTTCAGAAATCCGTAATTAATAACACATACTTCTCAACGATTCTATGGGGCGTCTATTTCCTGTCCGCCCTCACCAGCACGCACCCCGTCTCCCCCCGTATGATCTCCTCACACTCATACTTCTCTTTCAACCACTCAATCTGCTTCTCCTGACAACATGCAATCCCACACGCACAACTCTGTAACAGTATTATTGACCCGGGGATTGTTTACTATCAAAAACAACAGTCAACAGTTCAGATCTCCCAGCTTGTAAGTTTCCTCGTATCAGCCAGTAATACAAAATCGCAAGAGAGAAAAATGTCGAAGTATAAAACAAATACCCCGCAGGAATGATGATCAGATTATAGAAAAGAACCAACGAAAGTTTCAGCGTGCAGAGGGCAAGGAGAACCCTTCCGATGCTCCTCCTGCGTAAGATATAGATACCAAAAATTGCAATAGGAGTAAGAATATTCACGAGTAAAAATACCCGATGAAGTTGCTTCAGGTTTTCATACCCCCAGAACCGGGCTATGCCCAGTTCATTATCAATCAGTCCCGCGTATTTCCACTCGTTATTCGGACGAATCGCATTGAGATATGTTTGCTGCAAACCTAAAAAGACGTCAAGATGATAGATGGCACCTGTTGCAACTAAGAGAATACACACTGTCCCAATACATGTGCTTGCCGCTTTGATGAGATACTTGTAGTCTTTGGAAAAAAGCAGAAAGCAACCAAAAGCAAGAAGCCAAAATATAAGACTGAATCTACTCATCAGACACAAGGCTGCTGCAAAGCCAACGAAATATGGATTGTCGCGGGTCAGTGCATAAGCGAAAATGAGGTAGTAGCCAATGACAACCCCCTCTTGTGTGTGCACGAGGAAATTTGTGTCTCTTGTAATGAAAGCCGTAATAATCCAGAAAACCGGTAAGAGGACGATCATGGAGATAAGAGGACGGGGCTTCGTATCCCATACGTTCATCGTGACCAGAACACCCATCAGAATAAAAGAAAGGGTGATCCATCGTGGATCCAAATCCAGCAATGTAGATATGATAAACGGCATCCACATGGCAGGAAGGTAAATTGGCTGCATACCTTGCCATATTTCAGGAATTTTATCATAGACATGTTGTCCGTTCATGAACCGTCCGGACATGACTTCCATTATGGGCAACATATCAGCCTTCTTGTAATCCAAAGGATTTGCTGCCAGTAATGAAGGGAAATCCTGAAAAAGAAGATAGAAGATGACAAGAAGTCCTGCCCATGTGAAATAGGTGTAAATCTTTGAAGCGTGCAATACAGGCTGGTTGCGACACGTAAATGGTAATACACCTACTAATAGCCCTGCGACTAAATAGATAACCGCCACCCAATCCTTTTCATACTTGTAAAGAAGTACACAGTGGGCATATGTTTCGATCAGGACTGCAGCGATGATACCTGTTGTTATCAATGAATAGGAAAGTCCGACACCTCGTGACGTAACACTCTTCATTATCCAATGAATTTTCTGAAGATAATATGATCAGATTCTTCGGTAAGGCTTGAGACGTACGCATCAATATCTGACATGCGAACCAATACACCTTGATCATTAATCCTGAATGCAACAAAACCAGCCTGTACAAGCAATGTCACAGCTGGTCCATACAACATTTCATAGTCGTTCTTCCGCAATCTTAATGCAATTTTCTCAACATGTGTCAGGATATGCATAGCCCCTTTAATCACATTGTACTCTCCTCCTGCCAAATCAATTTTAACGAATCCCGGCATGATCTCATTCTCTTTGCAATAAGCATCAAGGGATGTCATCTGCACAACTCTTGATGTTGATGACATCGTCTTCTTCGACACGCGCTGGATAGATGTGTTGAATTCTGAGTACTTCAATGGAAACTCATGGAAGGTCGATTCTCCTTTCGATGAAGACAACATCATCTGTTCCGTTCTGACCTGAAGTTTGTGCAACATATTTTTTCGCAGATACTCTCCTGTCTTCACAGATGGTTCGAAGGCAATCACCGTCCCCTCCCCGGAAACACATGCTGCCATCACCATGGTAAAATATCCGAGATGCGCACCTGCATCAATGACCACATCACCACTCTTCAATGTAAAAAGGATATAGCGCACAAGCCTGAGTTCTGAGCTATGATTTTTGACTCCTGTGA
>DATDQA010000326.1:0-11192 GCA_035292505.1 Saprospiraceae bacterium
AGTTGATTTGAAATAGAAATAAGAAACATTCGGGGTGTAGTCCCGACGAAAGAGTCGGGATAAACTGCTTCCGGTTAGCACATCCCGCCTTAGCGGGAGGGTCGTGAGTTCGACATCTAAGCTGATTTGAAATAGAAATAAGAAACATTCGGGGTGTAGTCCGACGAAAGAGTCGGGATAAACTGCGTCGCGGTTAGCGCATCCCGCCTTAGCGGGAGGGTCGTGAGTTCGACATCTAAGTTGATTTGAAATAGAAATAAGAAACATTCGGGGTGTAGCGCAGTCCGGTTAGCGCACCTGCTTTGGGAGCAGGGGGTCGTGAGTTCGAATCCCACCACCCCGACAAAACAAGAAGCCTCGTCACGAAAGTGACGGGGCTTTCGTGTTCTGTGGCTTGAGCTTGCTCAAAAGCGTACGGCGGACGTAGTCCCCTTCGTCGGACGCAGTCCGCTGAGTAGCTTCAGCGTGCGGCAATAAATTGTTTCATAAAAACGGTGGAAGAGAATGGAAATTGCAATTGAGTTTGTGCTTGCACTTGAGTCCCGACGCTCACCTTGCTCCTCCGCTAAAGCATCGGCGCACGCGGACGCTGGCTTCGGTTCGGTCGGGATGTCGCTCACGCTCCATTTGAGTTTGACTTCTACTCTTTCAACGGAACCGTAGCATGATAGTCTTCACGAATGATCTTACAGTATTTATCTAATAATGTTCGTACACGGTTGTGATCGGGACTTTGGAAAATAAGACTTATGTGAAACTTTTTGTCCATTGTCCAGGCAATTTCAGGATCGCGATACTGACTATAATCCGGCTGCTCTACCCTGCTGAGTGAGGTGATGATGCCGGCCTGATTTTTTTTGTCTTGCGGCGGTGTGTATTTCTTTCCAAGCAACAATGCCGATTCGATTTTCGCCCATTCATGCCAGAGATTGACACCTGAGGCAACGCGCACCATGTCCGCGAGATATGCGCCACCGACGCGTGCCGATGTTTCAAGGAAGTAATACTTACCCTCCTCGCTACGGATGAATTCCGAGTGTGAAGCGCCATGCAACATCCCGAAACCATGAAGCACCTTGATATTGAGAACTTCCAGATCCCGGTGGATCGGATCGTTCATGTCAAGAGTGCCGGATTGGAAAATTCCTCCACCATGTGCAACATCGAAAGGTGGTGTCAGATATTGCGATACTCTGGTAAATAATACTTGCCCATTCATGGTGAGCGTGTCGACATGATAGACATCACCACTGATATAACATTCGGCGAGATACAAATGGCGCTTTTGTCCGAAACTGTGGAGCAACTGCCAGAGTTCTTCCGGTGTTTTCGCCTTACGGATACCTAGTGCACCTGCATCTTCGCGACGTTTGAGAAACCAGGGACCTGGATTTTTTTCCATAAATACGTTGACTTCTGCATCGTTGAACAAGGAGGTGAAGGCCGGGTTGGGAATACCTGCATCGCGGGCCTGCATTCGCATCGCCAGTTTGTCGTGGAAATGTCGTGCGGTGGTCTGACCCATACCTGGTATTCTGAAGACTTCGCGCAACATCGCCGCTTTCCGCACTTCATAGTCATCCAGTGCAATCACCCGATCAATCTTTGTTGATTGCATGACGTGTGCGACGCCTTGTTCCAGATGTTCAAGATTCCATTGCCTGCCATCATGGCCCGGCATATAATAGACATCGGTAAGGATATCGAATGGCCATGGCCGGTCTTTCCTGTCCTCAGAGGTCACGAGATATACCCGATGACCAAGTTCCGCAATCGCACGCAGAAAATCGACGCCCTTAAAGTCGCTTGCAAGGCAAAGAAATCCATAGTCACCGGCAGGCATTTTCAGTTATTTTTGGTGGTGAGGAAAGGTAAGAATTTTTGATTCTCAATTCCCCATTCTCAATTCCTGATATGAGATATCTAAGAACGAGCATGTTCCTTGCATTTACAGGTGGAATTCTGGTGCCGGTATTGGAGACAATCAGAAGGTGGCATCAGCTCGCTGATCTCCATTATTTTATCAATTGGTTCGATGACTATATCATGGGCGCGTTTCTCCTTTTCGCTGCATGGAAGACATACAGATCATTGGAGACAGGACGACCTTACCTCTGTGCGGCGTGGGGTATGGCAACTGGAATGATGTTCCTGAGTTTCTTTGGACAACTACAATATTTGGATCAGGATGACCCGGCACCTGTTTCTTCGATGACGGTGGCGATGATTAAGGGAGCGCTATTGTTGGGTTGTGTGTGGAGTTTGGTTCTGGCGTTAAAGAGACCGGGGAAAGGTTGATGGGATGATAGGTTTATTGGTTTAGAGAGCTCTTACTTACAGCGTTGTTCCTTATCCCAGAGCTAGCGCCTCCATCTTCGGCGGACGTAGTCGCCTTCGTCGCTCGCGGAAAGCACGGGGTAATTGAGAAGAAGTCAAAATGCCATTCTGAACGAAGTCTTTCGCCAGGCAAAATATCAAAGACTAAAAAATATCAAAGACTAAAATCCAAAGCAGTCATACTTGATTTTAGTCTTTTATATTTATCATTTTATCCGTCCGAATGGACTTCGTCCGGGCGGGTATTTTGTCTTATTCTTTCTTCCTCCGCCTTAGCCTCCGCCTCCGCCTTCTTCCGTCAGCCTTTCCTATACTTTAAGACAAACTCATACAACAGTCTCACACCAAATGCTGTTGCGGCATGGGACTTATTCACTCCATTTGCTTTGAAGGCGACACCGGCGATGTCGAGATGCGCCCATGCGGGATGATCAGGAATGAAGTGCTCGAGGAACTTTGCAGCGGTGATGCTTCCTGCTGCCGGTTTATCACTGAGGTTTTTAATATCGGCAATGTCTGATTTCATTTCATCCGCATAGTCCTCCCATAAAGGCATCCGCCAGAGACGTTCTCCGGTTTGTTCACCTGCATCTGTCAGCGCATCTGCAAGACTATCCGAATGTGTAAACATACCAGCACAGAAATTTCCCAGTGCGCGTACGATACTTCCCGTGAGTGTCGCGAGATCGACGACGACATCCGGATTATATTTTTTCACGACATACGCGAGTGCATCAGCGAGGATAAGTCTGCCTTCAGCATCTGTGTTGATGACTTCGATTGTCTTGCCGGAATATGAACCGATGACATCACCGGGATTAATGGAACGTGTTCCAATATTATTATCTGTACACGGTGCACATGCAATCACGCGGACAGGCGCTTTCGGTCGTGCAATCAGTTCCACGGCTCCTAAAACTGCTGCTGCGCCACTCATATCGGATTTCATGAGATGCATCGCGTCACCGGATTTAAGGCTTACTCCACCTGTATCAAATGTCACGCCCTTGCCAACAAACGCAATCAGCGGTGTTTCTGTGTCATCAGTACCATTGTATTGGCAGACAATAAGCCTCGGCGGATATTCACTCCCCCGATTGACAGCAAGCAGCGCGTCAAAACCCTGTGCATTTAAGGCATTTTCATCCAGGATTTCAATCTGATATTGATGCGCGCGTGCAGAGTCTGCAGCCCATTGTGCGAGAGTATCAGGTGTCTTATGGCTTGAGGGTAGATTCACCAGTTCATATATTGACAATTGGGTTATTGCTGCCGCTTCGGACGTATGAATCACTTGTGCAAGGTCAAGCGATCCGGTGACGACATGCAGATCAGCCACTTGCTTCTCATTCTCTTCTCCATCATGCGTCTTAAGCAGACCAAAGTCATAGCTTCCGAGCAATAACCCATTGACCGCAGCATCGGCGAGCAAAGCAATGTCGTCAGGTTTATCCTTCAAATGAGACAACAGCAAGACATGCGTCTGATATTTTTTCCCTTTAAGCTTTCCGGAAAGGACTTGAAAAGCTTGTTTGATTTTTCCGAACGCGTCTGCTTTTGCCAGACCTGTAAAAATCATTTTCTTTCCATGTACATAGATATTCCCATTGTCTTCACTGGCCGGATCGAATTCCTGTACGAACCGTGCACTCTCTGAACCCAGGTCAAGTAATCTGAGTGCACGCTCTGCATCCTCCGCCGTATGGCATGGCACGATCACACATGCAGTGTCGAGTGAAGTCTGATCAATTTTCTTGAGTATTCTCAGTGCCATGTTGTGTGTGCTTATTCAAAATACAGCCATTGTACAGCTTTCTCGAAGGCTTCTCCCCAATACCATTCATTGTGTTCGCCCTCCGGATTGATGACAATATTAAATTTCGTGAAAGGGTTATCGAACACTGAGGATTTCACCGCACCCCTGAAACGGTGGATATGTTGTGTCATATAACGCGATTCATTCTCACCTGCGTAAAGGTAAATTTTCATCGGGAGAATGTACTTGTAATTGAAGGCATCGAAATAGATATCGTCTGAGTACCAGAACGAAGGGCTGAAGATCATCAGTTTGCTGAAGTGTTGCGGATAGACTATCCCTGTATAGGCACTGATGAGCCCACCCATGGATGAACCACCAATACCCGTATCTCCCCTCCCCGGTTTTGTCCGAAATGTCTTATCGACATAGGGTTTCAAAGTCTCGATCATGAATTTCGCATAGAGTTTCCCTTTCCCTTTGCCAAATTTCCGGTGATAATAAGGACTGTACTCCGTGATGCGCTCAGTCCCTGCATGATCTACTGCGATCACAATGACGTCCCCGGCTCCTGCCGCCGAGAGAGATGCTAATCGGCGATCGATTTCCCAATTGCCAAATGGGGCATATTCATCGAACAGATTTTGTGCATCCTGCAGGTACAGCACCGGATAATGCTTGCGATTGTTGTGATAGTCATGAGGTAACAGAACCCAGATACGCCTGTTCTTGCTCAACTGGGGAATGTTAAATGCCTCACTGAGCAGTTCGATATGCGGCAAATGTTGGCCCACTGCGTGATTCGTGATCTTTCCGTCCGACATAAGGGCGCTAAGATAGAATTCCTGATTTTCAATTCTTGATTCTCAATTGTCCCTCAGTGTTCAGTGTATGTGTGTGTAATGTTCCTGCCTCACAGTTCTTTTTTATTTTCATTTTAATTTTCATTTTAATTACATCAGGGGTTGTGCCCGTTGTCTTGTTTGCGCATTTGGTGGCGATCTGGAGGGCTTTTGAAACAGCCTGTATGAGCTCATTTTCTCTTTCTCCCAATCGCGTCCACCGAAGTCCGGACACAGAGGATCTTCTCAACTTCTTGTAACCTTTTCTTCCCTCGTCCACTCTAATCATGTATCACACCAAAAAACAAACGGAATATGATCAACGCATCAATTGCACTGTTTGCCCTTGCGGCGGTATTAGGTCTGACGATCCTGATCAATTGGCTTACAAAGAAAGAAGCTTCGCGCACGGTCATTTATGCGCATGGACTAATAGCAGCAACCGCCCTCGTACTCCTCGCTTTGTATTCCTTGAAGCATCCGGAGAGTTTTCCGAAGATCAGTCTTATTGTATTTGTCCTTAGAGCTTTGGGAGGTTTTTATTTATTTTTCACTGATTTGCAAAAGAAACCACATTCCATTGCAATCGCCTTTGCGTAGTCACTTCGGACGCTTGCGCCATAGCTTCGGCGTCGGCGCGCAGAACAAGCCGGAGGCAGGGATCAACCCCTTCGACCCTTGCGCCACCGCTATAACAAAGGGAACACACGGCCGGCGAACTCATTGCTAACAGCTCAGGGCAACGGATCAAGGTAGGACAATAGGTGAAATGGCTTCAGATCACAAGATGGAAGTCAATTGAAATTTTTTTTAGGGCACCTTTCATCTATTTTCTGAATATATTGTATTTTTCGCCGCTTTGTAAAAACACTATTTTTATCACTCAAAACAACTACAACTATGAGAAGTCTTACCCAATTACTCACCCTATGCTTATTGCTGTTCGCTTTAGGCGGGATCAACGCCCAATGTGACATTGATGGCTATACCTACGGGGGTAGTTACAATGGTCATCACTATTATTTTTCAGATGCTGCTGTTGAATGGCCTGTTGCTGATGCTGCAGCGACAGCATTGGGAGGCTATCTGGCTACCATTGCTGACGCAGGGGAAAACGTATTCGTAGCAACAGTCGCTGGTGGCGGCGGGATCTTTGCCTGGATCGGCTTTACTGACCAGGTTTCTGAAGGAACCTTTGAGTGGGTGACAGGTGAACCAGTCACATTTACCGGATGGAATCCTGGTGAACCGAATAACGAATTTGGTATTGAAGACTGGACGGAGATAAACCGTTTTGGATCAGGTACATGGAATGATCTTCCTGCTGGTCATCCACGGAGATATGTAGTAGAATTCGGAGACGACGATTGCGACGGTACGAGTGACTATTGCGATGACACATTCGACGACGCAGACTGTGATGGTGTTGGCGATGGTTGCGACAATTGTGATGGCGGCGATGATAGCGGTCCTTGCGATGCGACATCCTTCCCTGGATTTGAAGAGATTCCATCAGATTGGGTTTGCCATGCCAACGGACACAAGGTTTATGTGTGTCATAATGGTGAAACCATCTGTGTAGATTTTCATGCAGTGCAGGCGCATCTGGATCATGGTGACTTCCTTGGACCGTGTTCCTCTTGTGATGTTGAGGAACGCAGCTCATCGTATCAGGAAGAAACAGATGTCTTCGAGCTGAATGTCAAGATGTACCCTAATCCTGCTTCTGATGAAGTGACCATTTCCTTGTATGGATTCGATGATGCAACTGCAACCGTGACAGTCCTTGACAAACTCGGACGCGTCGTGATGCAGAAGGAAAATCAACACGAAGGATATTTACGTTTGTCGTTGAAAAACTTACTGTCAGGTGAGCACTTTATCCAAGTGGTTACAGCCGATCAGGTTGTAACAAAGAAACTCCTTGTGGTGAAATGATTCATTACTGTTAATAGCATTCAAAAAGCCGTCTCCAGCAGACGGCTTTTTGTTTTATACCGGCCTGTTATTCGGTGTTTCAGAATTCTGTGTTCAATATTCAGCGTTCACAGTTCAATATTTCACGTTCCATTTTCAATGTTTCGTGCTCGCAGTTCTTTTTATTTTCATTTTAATTTTCATTTTAATTACATCAGGGGTTGTGCCCGTTGTCTTGTTTGCGCATTTGGTGGCGATCTGGAGGCTTTTGAAACAGCCTGTATGAGCTTATTTTCTTTTTCTCCCCATTGCGTCCACCGAAGTCCGGACACAGGAGGATCTTCTCAACTTCTTGTAACCTTTTCTTCCCTCGTCCACTCTAATCATGTAACACACCAAAAAACAAACAGAACATGATCAACGCATCGATTGCACTGTTTGCCCTTGCGGCGGTATTAGGACTGACGATCCTGATCAAATGGCTTACAAAGAAAGAAGCTTCGCGCACGGTCATTTATGCGCATGGATTAATAGCAGCAACCGCCCTCGTACTCCTTGCTGTGTATTCCCTGCAGCATCCGGAGAGTTTTCCGAAGATCAGTCTTATTGTATTTGCCCTTGGAGCTTTGGGAGGTTTTTATTTATTTTTCACTGATTTGCAAAAGAAACCGCATCCCATTGCAATCGCCTTTGTGCATGCTCTTCTGGGAGTTACCGGTTTTATCACGCTGCTCTTGTTTGTCTTTGGATAAGGGCGTAGCGATATGAAGTTATTCGGTCATCCAGTGCATATCATGCTTATCCATTTCCCTGCCGCACTGTTTCCGATGGATCTCGTCTGCAGTGGAATTTCTTTCTTTACATCGGATGATTCGTTCACAATGGCATCGTTCTATGCGGGCGCAGGTGGCATTACCGTTGGGTGGCTGGCAATGATCTTTGGTACCTGGGATCTGCTCAGATTGTATAAAACCAGGCAGGACGCAATGTCGCCGGCATTGATCCATGGAGGAATAAACTCAATTGTGGTGATCGTGTTTACAATACTGGTGTTTATGAGATACCTTGAGTTCCCGGATATTAAAGCAGACAGGATGGGTATAGTGTTTTTGAAAGCCACATGTGCAGCAATGATGTTATTTGGTAATTTTATCGGAGGTCAACTCATCCTGAAATATAAAGTGGTGGAATAAAGAAGTATGCCGGCCGCTCTCACATCGCAGACATTGACCGATTCAGAACTGATCAAACGGATCCAATCCGGAGAAAAGGCTCTTTATGAAGTCATCGTACGCAGGTATAATCCCTGGTTGTATAAAACCTGCAGAGCCTATGGATACAACCACCAGGATACACAAGACCTGATGCAGGAAGCATATATCAGTGCATACAATGGTCTCCCGGGATTTGAATACCGTTCTTCTCTCAAGACCTGGCTTATCAGGATTTTACTAAACCACTGTTACCACAAGAAGCAAAAAATGAATACTCAAAAAGAGCAGTTTCCGAATGGTGCGCTGCGTCAAAATTCCAAATCCGCGTATACAATGGATCATCACATCTCAAGCAAAGAACTTGGACACGTGATTGAACAAGCCCTGGCAAGAATCCCTGAGGACTATCGAATCGCATTTGCAATGCGTGAGTTGAACGGACTCAACGTAGCGGAAACTGCAGAACTTCTCAATATTTCAGAAGGCAATGTAAAAGTACGGTTGAACAGAGCCAAAAACATGTTGCGAAAGGAAATTGAAAGGACGTACTCTCCCGATGAGATCTATGAATTTAATCTAGTGTATTGCGACAGGATCGTGGAACGGGTGATGGCGGTGGTGAATGCATAAGGAAGCGGTTCGCTGTTCGCTGTTTGCTGTTCGCTATTCGCTATTCGCTAAAAACCTTAGATAGACTGTATAACAACTTCGCCCACCTCAGTTACACACGTCAATGGGCGAAGGAACGAATACTAAGCTATCTCACCACCTAGTCTCGTAATATCTTAAACTCGCCTGTAAAGGGATAACTCATTTCCTCCTGGGTAAGCCAGTTGATTTCAACATAGATACCTTCCATCGTCCCCATTACAAAGTCTCCGGGATCTCCGAAGAAGGTAAAGGTGACCGTACCGGATTCAATATTCCCACCGTTACCAAAACCGAGATCAAGGAAGACCTCTGCGCTATTTACCCCGCCGATCGGGAACGTACCTGTTTCCACACCGGGAACATTGACGTAGAAATAGGTCGAATCCTGGAGACCATTGCCCCTGATGTTTGTATTCATTATGCCTTGAATACTGACATTGACCTGTGGCAGTGCAAATGAAACTGTCTGTCCATCAGCCTCAACAATCAGGTATTCCGTGAGGTCTTCACAGATAGATATTTCACCGAAGTCAATGACAGGTGCATGATCGAGCGTGACCGGAAGACTTTCCTTTTCATTTGCATAGTCATATGCCTTGGCCGTCACAGGACCTTCGTCGCAATTGTAAAAAGTATACGAAAATGCATTCCCGTCATCTACGTAGATATATCTTGTATGATTTCCAAACGTCAGCTCCACGATACCGTCTTCCACCGGATCGCCATTGCAATCCACCAGACTTCCTGTGGCTACCACAAGTTCACTTGTACTGAACGTAATCGTGATCGGCGGCAGTGTCACGTCTTCCTGAAATGGACCGATGGTGATTGGGTCAAATTCCAATACTTCGCATCCATTATTATCCTTCACCGTGAGGATGAGCTCCTGATCCTTGGGCACTTTACCTGAGAAAATCCCTTCCGAATCTGTATAACCACTGCTCATCGTATTCAATCCCGGAACGGTGATACAGATAATCACACCTTCAGCAGGTTGTCCATTGTCATAGATGACAGAACCGGTAAGGGTAATCAAATCAAACGGAGCATCACAATTCCAGAAGGAGAAATGTCCTACTTGCATCACATACACATTGCCGGAGCGAGATGCTTCTCCTTCTTCTTTCCAGTAGCCGCTTTCTTCATCGAAATACCACAAAGGAATACCTGATGGTGCCGTTGCGAGCTGGTTGTCCGCGATTGTGAATTCTATCGTCACTTCTTTACCCTGTGCCACTTGCAACAACGCACCATTGTCATCACGCAATTCGACGGCAATCATACCGAAACTGCCTAATGCACGGAGCTGTCCACCTTCATTGCGACCCACAAGATTACCGGGCATCTTCGCAAAGAGTTGCGGATCGTTTGTATATAATGGTACAGCAGAAACCTGGACAGGCCCGACATATGCTTCTCCATTCGTCCGTGCGATCACATTTGAAGGAAAGATCAGCTTCGTCCCCCCGTTGAGATCGAATGAACCTCCTGCCGGGGATTGGAAGTTTCCTACGGCTCCTGAACTCAGCAATTGAACCCGTATTTGCGCAGTGTTGCCGGCAACCGGATAAAAGCGTCTTGAACCATTGAAGTATCCGGGCTTCTCGACCCGGACGTACGCGTCTTCAGACATCTCGATCTTACTGAAGAGAAAGAGGCCCAGATCGTTGGTTTGCACGGTATGGTTTTCCAGCCATACAACGGCATTACTCACCGGTCCACCATTTCCATCTGTGACGATCCCCAACACAGAGGCCACAACCCGCTCAGGTTCCGGATCGACATTGGGAATGAAGATATCGGAGTCTTTACCACAACTAAACAGGAGAAAGGTGGTGAGAGCCAGTAAATAAAGTACTTTCTGCATGATGAGTTGGAGTTTGATTGATTCAGGACTATTGACACCGGGAGGGCGGAAAATGCTGCCTGGACGGGTAAAAGTTTATTGGTTTATAGGTTTATGGGTTGAAGGGTTTATACCCTTAAACCTATCCACCCTAAACCCATAAATTCTACTTAAACAGCTCATCCAGATAATAGTCCCGGTTTTCCGCCGTATAAGCGACAAGGCAACCGGAGGTACCGCTGTTCATGATCGTAGTACAAATGCCATTGTCGAAGGAGGCTTCCAGATGATCTCTGCCGAGATAGCAATGGCCAAGTTCATGAAAGACAACCATCTCACGGTGGAGGCTTGAGGAAGAATTCCAGTATTCAAGATCAATCGTCACTACATTGGGTTCATAACTGTGATAGTTGCACGTGCCGGCGATATCATCTTCCTGGATGCTTTTGATAGCGCCTGTCACAGGAAAGGCGTTGAAATCTACAGTAATGCCACGCTGTGCAGCTTCTTCTTCGAAAGTCAGGTAGTACGGGATCAGTCTTTCATCGACAAGCCCGCCGTAGTATTGTGTCTCCACAGGCACAGTGTCCTTGGTACAACTCAGGATAGCTGTGGAGGCAGTGAGGAGG
>DATDQA010000327.1:0-5552 GCA_035292505.1 Saprospiraceae bacterium
GCATGGTCTGCGGTAGTTGACGATCTTCCTTTGCTCAAGGATTCACTGTATCATTATATCTACGCAGTGCTCACACAACTGCAGGCTGAAAACCTGCTTCCTGAAATTGTGCAAATCGGCAATGAGACGAATCGCGGGATACTTCTTTCTCAGCAGATCAATGATGCAGGATGGGTACTGGACTGGGATCGCAATAGTCAGCTATTCAATAGGGCAATAGACGCTGTCCATGATGTGGAGACTGCTTCGGGTAAGGACATTCAGATCGCGCTACATGTTGCAGATCCTGAAGACGCCGTATGGCTCTTTGATCAATTTATAGAGAATGGTGTCACAGACTTCGATATCATGGGTATTTCGTACTACTGGGCATGGCATCAACCGACGACAATCGCCCAAACCGGGGCAATCATCGCTGAACTCAAAGCAGATCATCCGGCGTATGAAGTGATGATCTTCGAGACAGGATATATCTGGACTACAGCCAGCAATGACAATGCAAATAATATTATCAATTCAACGCATCCTGCATACAATCCTGCTTCGCCGGACAATCAACGCAGATGGCTTATCGATCTCACGCAGGAAGTCATCAATAGCGGAGGTAAAGGTGTCATTTACTGGGAGCCTGCATGGGTGTCATCTTCGTGTTGGACCCAGTGGGGTCAAGGTTCCCACCAGGAACATGCGACGTTCTTCGATTTTGATAATCATCTCCTTGAAGGAGGCGGAATTGCCTGGCCGTCGTATCCTTATGAAAATCTCTCCATGGTATCGTCTGAGAAAGCGGATGCCAGAAACGTGGAGATCACTGTAGATACGAATGAATGGAAATTGACTATTGTATTCAAAGACTTCGAAGTCATGAAGAACGTGAACATCATTCTTGTGAATACTGCGGGGGAAATAATAGTATCCTCGGATCTGGAGGCCATCACACAATCTGAAATGAAACAATCCATTTCAATTCCCAAACTCGGAAGTGGAGTATATTTCGCAATGATCAATAGCGACACGGAGAGAGTATATACCGGCGAGATTTTAATCGTCGCGACGAAATAAATCTGATCTTTATTCGCAGGGGGTGAATTTTTTCAATGATTCTCATCAGCACACTTTAAAACGAACACACGCGTATGCAGCTTACAGGACTCGACCTTGCAATTTTTGCCGGCTGGATCATCTTCATGATCGGCTCCGGTGTATGGATATCCATACGGCACAAGTCAAAGACTACCCAGGATTATTTTCTCGCTTCAAATACGATACCCTGGTGGGCTGTTGGGGGATCGTTGATTGCTGCTAATATTTCTGCGGAACAATTCATCGGAATGTCCGGATCTGGATTTGTGGTAGGGCTGGCCATTTCGTCCTATGAACTTATGGCGGCAGCGACTCTCCTCATCGTTGCTAAGTTTTTGCTTCCGGTCTTCATTAACAAGAAGATCTATACAATGCCTCAGTTTCTGGAAGAACGTTTTGACAAGCGTGTGCGCACAATTCTTGCCTTTTTCTGGGTGCTTTTGTTTGTATTTGTCAATATCACCTCAGTATTGTATCTCGGGGCATTGGCATTTACATCACTCATGGACATTCCATTGATCTATGGTATTATAGGGCTGGCGCTGTTCTCCGCTACATTTTCCATTGCCGGAGGCTTGAAAGCAGTCGTTTGGACGGAAGTCATCCAGGTGGTGGTATTGATAGCCGGTGGATTGCTTGCAAGTGTTCTTGTGCTCAATGCAGTAGGCGGCGGTTTCTTTGAGGGATTAAAAACTCTTGTGGAAAAAGCACCGGAGAAATTTGACATGATTCTGGACAAGTCAAACCCTGAGTATAAAAATCTGCCGGGCATCAGTGTTCTCATTGGTGGGATGTGGATTGCGAACCTTTACTATTGGGGAAACAACCAATATATCATCCAGCGTGCTCTGGCAGCTAAGAGTATCAGAGAAGCTCAGCATGGTGCGCTGTTTGCTGCATTTCTAAAATGTTTGTTACCCCTGATCGTCGTAATCCCGGGTATCGCAGCATTTGTTCTTGTGGCGGATATTGAGAAGGCAGATCAGGCATACCCATGGGTATTGGGAAACTACATGACGACAGGATTTAAGGGGATGGCAATTGCCGCGCTTGTTGCTGCGATCGGATCTTCTATCAGCGCGATGGTAAACAGCGCGTCAACGATTTTCACACTTGACATTTACCGACCGCTGTTCATGAGGAGTAAGAGCAGTGCTCAACATCCAACCGGACAAGAACAGGATATGCGCACAATGTCACAGGATCAGGAGAGGAAACTTGTACGTGTTGGAAAAATTGCAGCAACACTTGCACTCATCACCGGCGCATTGATCGCCCCTATGCTCGGAAATCTTCAACAGGCGTTTCAATACATTCAGGAATATACAGGCTTCATCAGTCCGGGGGTCGTTGCCGTATTTTTGCTCGGCATGTTCTGGAAGCGTACTTCAACCAATGCGGCGTTAGTAGGAATGATTGTTTCGGTATTGGTTTCAATATTTTTCAGGCTTGTGACGCCGGATTTTCCGTTTCTCGATCGCATGGGTTTAAGTTTTCTCATCACTGTAGCCGTCATGGTGATCATTTCTCTACTTGAGAATAAGGAAGCCGACAAAAAAGCGATTCTGATTGAAAGAGATTTATTCAAGACGAGTATGGTATTCAACCTGGGATCTCTGGCAGTACTTGCGATACTGGCGGTGATATATGCGGTGTTCTGGTAGGAATGTCCGGTCCACCTTCGCCAAAGACTTTAGCGGATGATGAAAAAAGCCGAAAAGAAACTTGTGGTTTACGACGACGGAGCTGATCAGGTAGTCCTTGATCCGAGAGACGAGAGCATCCAGAAATTCTTTCTGAACCATCCTCCCAGCCAAACTCCGACAATGAGGGAAAGCCCAGCCAATGCATCAAACCAGGCAGGGTCGGGAGTTTGGTGTGTCGCGATAAGCCATGTTGTTTCTGTACATATGAAAAGACTCAGAATGAAATGAGGTATATATGTCATTCGTTGAGCAATCCACAAGGCTACATATCCTGAAATCATAGCGGTGAGAAAGGTGAGAAAACCGCCAATGATCAAATCAGTTCGGGTTGACGTTGTCCAAAAAATGCCGTCATAAAGGACTCCCTGCACCAACGATGAAAGCAGAATCAACGTAATCTCTCCAATGACAACTGCGAGGAAGATAAAGAGGTAATAGCGTGTATTTTTCATGATTGACACTAAAGTAGTGCAATTCGCTTGTACGCAATGAGGTAATGTGAGAAAATGATGTGAATAAAAAAGCCCCTCACGTAGGGGCTTTTTGCGGACCGGACGGGACTCAAACCCGTCTCTACCAGGTAGAGACCGTGACAGGGCGGCTAAGAAAATTTATAAGCAATATTGCGCTCAGAATGAATCAGATAAAAGAAATAATCTGAGTTTCCTCTTTTGAGATTGCGCTCCCGGATGAGCATTTCTCTTTTATTAGGCAACTCTTCTACATACACGAGCTTCCATGGGGATTTCACAGCAGTGTAACTTGATTTACCCAGATTGTGGTCCATTACCCGTCGTACCGGATTCTCTGAAGATCCTTTATAATAAGTTCCATCCAACTGACTTTGAATAATGTAGACGTAATATGACATTAACAAAAATGCCCTCATTTTCAGGGCATTTTAGCGGACCGGACGGGACTCGAACCCGCGACCTCCGCCGTGACAGGGCGGCATTCTAACCAACTGAACTACCGATCCATTCCTTAGTTGGGAGCGCAAAAATAGAAATTTATTCTTCATAGATAGATGGTGTTCCCAAAACCCAACCAGAAGTCCATGCGCTACGAAAACTTGTTTACAATGTTCATATCCGAGTTTATAAGATAATGGAAATAGTCGGCGTTCCCTCTCTTGAGATTTCTCTCACGAATCAACATTTCCCTCTTCGAAGACAGTTCTTCCACATAGACGAGTTTCCAGGGCAGCCTTGATGAAGTATATCTGGATTTTCCTTCATTGTGTTCTGTTAGACGTTGCAATGGATGTTCTGTTGATCCTTTGTAGTACGTACCGTCTGCTTGACTTTGGATTATGTAAACATAAAACGGCATCTCAAATTCTATGGGTGTGGTTTTTGTGGACTCGAACCCGTCTCTACTTTGTAGAGACCGTGACAGGGCGGCATTCTAACCAACTGAACTACCGATCCATTCAATCGTTGGGAGCGCAAAAATAGAAATTTACCTCCTACCGTTCTGCTTAAGGCCAAATTTTAAATGTACTCGTACTGGAAATCTAATACACCGCTTATGATACCCGCAAAACCTTCGCTCCCCGGATCTTTCCTTCTTTGAGTTCCCTCAATGCCACATTGGCTTGGTCAAGTGGATATTCCCTGTATTCGGGTTTAATGGGTATTTCTGAAGCAAGTGCAAGAAATTCCGTTACATCCTGTCTTGTGACATTCGCAACACTTTTGATTTCCTTTTCCATCCAGAGATGCGTGGGATAGTGCAATCTCAACAAATACTCCTGGTCAATGCTTTCCTTGCGAATTGCATTGACGACGAGACGACCACCGGGTTTAAGTTGTGCCAGTGCTTCTATTACGGGTTTCCACACAGGCGTCGTATCGATGATGGCATCCATGAGTGCAGGAGCGGTGTCTGTCGTATCTCCTGCCCATGTTGCACCAAGTTGACGACCAAACTCTCTTTCTTTTTCACTGCGTGCAAAGACATAGATATCAGAATCCGGATATTGATGTGTTGCCATTTTCAATACAAGATGTGCTGATGCACCAAAGCCGGTGAGGCCCAATGTTTGTCCATTTTGTAACTGAGTAAGTCGCAGAGACCGATAGCCGATGGCACCTGCGCAGAGTAGGGGAGCAGCCTCCGCATCGGAAAAAATGTCCGGTATCGGATAAGCAAAATCTTCTTTCACGCACATGTAGTCAGCGTATCCTCCGTTTGCATCACGACCCGTTGCGCGAAAGGCTGCGCAAAGATTTTCTTGTCCGCTCTTGCAAAAGTTACACGCACCACATGCTGAAAATATCCAGGCAACACCAAGGCGATCTCCGTATTTGAATTTCTTCACTTCGTCACCTGTCTCTTCGACAATACCAACTACCTGGTGACCTAAGACAATGGGCAGAGTCGGAGGAGGCGTCCGGCCTTCGATCTCATCGAGTTCTGTATGGCAAACGCCGCAGACGGATACCTTGATGAGGACTTCGTCATGTGATGGTGATGGTTTTGGGATAGCGATGAGTTGCAGGGGATTGGGTTGGTCTTTGAGAGACACTATTCGCGAGAGGAGCATTGAACGCATGGGTACTGTCATGTCACGAAAATGCAGGATTTTTGCGATCAATGACGAATGCATGAATTACGAATCTCAAGTTTCGGTACTCCAATTTTAATTCTTTTGTTCTTTTTGCTTGACCAAAAAGAACCAAAAAGTCAAGGCTGTGAATGCTTGTCTAA
This sequence comes from Saprospiraceae bacterium, assembly GCA_035292505.1. GTDB lineage: Bacteria > Bacteroidota > Bacteroidia > Chitinophagales > Saprospiraceae > DATDQA01. The sequence continues at coordinate 5,502 of DATDQA010000327.1, forward strand.
CAGCGAGTAGGCTTGCTCTTCTGCCCGCGATCAGAGCCGTTCGGCGACCGA
>DATDQA010000328.1:0-13330 GCA_035292505.1 Saprospiraceae bacterium
TGTTTAGCCAAAAACTGAAGTTTCTCTTCTCTGTTCTTCTTGAGCTTGGCTTCATATTCAATTAAGTCCTTAAGCAGTATCCTCCTGTGACTTCCTGTTTTTTTAAATGGAATTGCATTACCCTCAAGAAGTTTCACTAAGTGTGGCCTGGAGACATTGAGCATATCAGCCGCTTGCTGTGTGCTGACCTCTGAAGTTGATGGTAGTAGGGCAATAGAGTTGCCTTCAGCCATATGAGTCAGAATCTCAAAGAGCAGCGATAGTGCTTTTCTAGGAATGGTAATGAACTCACCAGTTTCCTGGATCTTAATCCTTACACCTCTCTTTTTTGATCCCTTAATGCTACGGGAGGCTTTCTTGAAAAGTGAAACTGAAGAGACGGCAATTTTTTGCTCTTCTTTAGTTGTCCTTTGGAGCAACGCTTCCATGATTCGAATTTTGATGCAAAGATAAGTATTCGAAATAAACGAAACAAGCGAAATAAACGAAATGTTGCAGTGGGCTAGCACGAAACCCCGTCCGACTGCGCTTTCGCAAAGCTTCAGTCGCTTGCGCCAAAGCTTCAGCGACGGAGCACGGAGCAAAGTCATCCGGGCGGGCTGACAGTTTATCAGCGCTCATTGCTCACGCTAGAACTAGCAGGTGAGCCCGGCTTCATATTCATTACGAAGGGTAAGCATAACCTGCACGGTTTAGCGCAGGCATAGTGTATAGATATACCCGGGCAGGTTTAGGGTTGACTTCTATTCAAATTCATCCAAAAGGATGATCCATTTACTTTCTGTTAGACCCAACTTGCATCGACTTCAAATCTATCACACAATGAAACAGCAGCGCTCTTTTCAAATCCAAAGACTACCACTCATCGTTGCCCTACTCCTTGGCGGCTTGCTTCCCCTACAAGCCCAAATGTGGGAACTGAAACAAAAGCTGGGAAGCTCGGATCAGGAGCCCGCAGATAATCTAGGTATCTCGGTAGCGATATCGGGTTCTTACCTGATCGCTGGCGCCTGGTGGGAAGAAGGACAAAATGGCGGCGGTCAAGGGATGACAAGTGCCGGCGCCGCCTATATATATAAACGTCAACCCAATGGTAACTGGGAAGAAACACAAAAGTTGATTTCTCCTAACATTGAAGCGCTCGGATACTTTGGTTTCAATGTAGCAATTGACGGAGATTATGCATTAGTGGGTGCCTTCAATGAAGATCATTCGGGTGCTGGCAATGCAGGGAGAGTGTATGCCTATCATCGCGATATCAACGATCAATGGATATTGGGTGACAGCCTGATGATTGACAACCCTGGCAACAATGATTATTTCGGCCGTAATCTGGCTATTGCCGGCGAGTATGCTTTGATTGGTGCCTACGGGAATGATTTTGATGAGAATGATGCAAATTCGCTGAATGATGCCGGGGCAGTCTTTCTGTTTCAGCGACAGGCGGATAATTCATATTCACTGATCCGAAAACTGGTTGCATTTGACCGGGCGGTAGATGATAATTTTGGAAAGTACCTGGATATCGACAACCAGGGACTCGTCGTTGGTGCCTTCAATAAGGATCAGGGAATTGGACTTGTGGATGCAGGAGCTGCCTATGGAATCAGTTGTACGGACCCGGTGTGCGACTTTGAGAATATCACTTCTGCTGATCTTCAGAAAATCAGGGCACCAGATCAGAACAATTTTGAAAGCTTCGGATGGGATGTAGCTATTTCTGGCAATTGGGTCATTGCAGGCAAAAGCGGTGAATCAGATCAGCCCGGCGGTGGTACTGGAAGTGGTACGGGTGCCGCGTATTTCTATCATTGGGAAAACGGTCAGTGGGTCGGTAAGCAGAAAGTATTTGCTCCAGATTTTAGCAATGGAGCGCGTTTTGGCCGCGCAATCGCGATTGATGGTCCTGTATGCGTGATTGGCGCCGGAACAGAAAGCGAAGATGCTAATGGGCAAAATACGCTCTTTGGTGCAGGGGCCGCATACATCTTTGAACTACAGGCGAACAATCAATGGATGCCTGTGCAAAAGATTGTCGGAACGCAGCGCGGCGTTAATGATTTGTTTGGAGAAGATGCGGTAGCCGTGAGCGGAATCCAGGTTGTAATAGGAGCCTGGCTCGCTGACACAATTGGGAATGACGATATCATTGATGGAGGAGCTGTATATGTATATGAAAGAGATACAGAGATCACTGCTGTCAGGAATTTTGTAGAAGATACTCCTATCTATGCGCTTAGCAACCCTTCATTAGATGGCCTCCTTCAGATTTACAGTCTGGATCCATTTTCTTCGACTGCGACTCCTATGCAGATTGTTTCGATGAATGGAAATGTGGTGTTTCATACAGAGAATATCAATGAAGGTCAGATAGATTTATCGTATCTACCGGCTGGAGTGTATTTCGTAACGATCACACGGTCAGGATTTTTGCCTCAGACATTGAAGTGGGTGAGGATGTAGGGCTCACACCAAACCTGCCAACTCAGCCGCGCTCGAAGCCTACGTTAGAGCTAGCAGGTTAGCTCGACTACATCTTCAAAGTCATTGGGGGTTGGCCAAACCTGCTTGGTTTAGCGAGGGCAATGCGGGAGGATAACCCGGTAGGTTTAGAGCCCACGCGAAACCTGCCAGCTCAGCCGCGCTCGAAGCCTACGCTAGAGCTAGCAGGTTAGCTCGACCACATCTTCAAAGTCATTGGGGGTTGGCCAAACCTGCTTGGTTTAGCGAGTCGATGCGGGAGGGTAACCAGGCAGGTTTAGGGCCCACGCGAAACCTGCCAGCTCAGCCGCGCTCGTAGCCTACGCTAGAGCTAGCAGGTTAGCTCGACTACATCTTCAAAGTCATTGGGGGTTGGCCAAACCTGCTTGGTTTAGTGAGGCAAGGAGGGAGGGTAACCGGGCAGGTTTAGGGTGGCTTACTCTCCTCATGATCTCCCTTTCTTCTCACTAACCTCACCCCCCTTCACATACTTCTCCATCCACTCCAACTGTTCCGCCAACATATGCAATAAATTCTCCTTCCCCTGGTATCCATGACTCTCATATGGCAAACTGATATACTTCACCGTACCGCCATGTCCTTTGATCGCATTGAACATCCGCTCACTCTGGAGTGGGAAAGTGCCTGTATTATTATCAGAATCGCCGTGGATCAGTAGGAGAGGAGTCTTGATTTTATCAGCATTGGAGAAGGGGCTCATCTCGTGATAGACATCAGGCGCTTCCCAATAGGTACGGTCTTCATTCTGAAAGCCGAAGGGAGTGAGGGTACGATTATATGCGCCACTACGGGCAATGCCGCCTTTGAAGTAGTCGGTATGCGCGAGAAGATTTGCGGTCATGAAAGCGCCGTAGCTATGACCGCCAACTGCAACGCGATTACTATCCCCAACACCTATCTCTGCAAGCTTATCGATGGCCGCTTTGGCGTTCATCTTCAGTTGATCTACAAAATCATCGTTTGGTTTCTTGTCTTCGGACGTCGCGACGATGGGCATCTCTGCATTATTCAGTATTGCATAACCCTGTGTGACATAAAACACAGGTGATCCCCAATTCAGCATCGTAAACCTGTGTTCGCTTCCGCGGATTTGAGCAGCATCAGCAGCAGATTGAAATTCTCTGGGGTACGCCCAGAGAAGGATGGGTAATGGTCCGTCGCGTCTGGCATCATAGGCTGCTGGCAAATAGAGCTCGCCGGTAAGGTCTACACCGTCCGCACGCTTGTATCGGATCTTTTCTTTGGTCACACCATCCAGTTGGGGATAGGGATTTTCAAATGTTGTGAGTTGACGATCAGCAATTTTAAGCTTAAGATTCTTCAGCCAATAATTCGGCACATCCGTTTTGCTTTCCTTGCGCGTCACGATTGTCAGTTGCTTCGGATCGATGATTTTCGTGACCATCTCAAAACCACCCTCCTTGCATTTCCAGAGCGTATCTGCTTTTCGCAATTCAAGATCATACGACAATAAAAATGGCAGGTCGCCCTGGGGTGAGCTGCCGCTAGTATTATTATAGAGTAAGCTCTTTCCATCAGCAGAGGTCCAGAGTACATCCCGATTGTATTGATTCGGAACAGTGAAGGGAAACCCGGGATTGGAATATGCATCCGTTGTATTCCGCGTCATGAGAATTTGCAGTTCACCCGTTGAAGGATTCCATTGATTCGTCTGTGTGAGATATTTACCGGTGAGACCTTCCGTAACAAGAGCGAGTTGATCATTACCCCACATTGTGTAACGATATCGCATTTTAGTTTTGAACAGCTCTACCTGTTCTGTGGTGAATGGCGCACGCAAGGCATAGACAGCATCTCTGAACTCCGATTCTTTCCTGATCAATCCACTATCTACCGGATGGCACCATACAAGCGTAGCAGCTTCATCATCTCTCCAATCAAATGAACGTGGTACATTTTGCATATTGTCATTCCCGCTCGGAGCTGTTTCAGTAGAAGGCAGATCAAAAAGATGTTTCACCAACTGGCCGTTCTGATCGGTGATGATCAATTTGGATGGAAAGCCTCCATAAGGTACGAGGTAGGAATAAGGTTTCTGTAGCTTACGGATGAACAAGTAATTTTTGTCCGGTGAAATGCTTACCACGCTATAGATAGCCGGTTCGCCAATTTGTGTTTCAACGCCGTTTGTATTTCGGATGAGTTGTGTAGTTGCATAAAAAGCGAACAGCTCTTCGTCATAAGGACTTTTAATCAGATCCTGGAAAGTTGGCCGCGGGGAAGCCTTGCCATTGTTCTCCTGGATTGTAGGACCTTTTGGAGCAAAGGGCTTCTGCGGAGCCTCGTTTGCCGCCATCACGACACCGCGATAGAGTAGGGTCTCATTATCAAACCAACTATATCCTCCCGTAATTATATTGAGAGGGGTACTATTGATTTTTGTCGCATTGAGTATATCAATATCAATGACATACAAATCCACCTGCCCACGAGTCGTATTGAGGAAGGCAATTTTTCGTTCATCCGGGCCCCAGGAAAAGTTGCTTGCAGCGAGAGGATCTGGTAATCCGGAGATCGTATATTTTCTGCCCGTTGCAATGTTCTGGAGATCAACAGCTGTGATATAGCGCTGCCTGCTCGGTGAAAAATTATTTGGATCGATGCGCAGCCCGGCGATACGTAATTCCGGTCGTGCAAGTTCTTCGACAGGGGGATATCCTTCACTTTTCGTCAGGAGCATCCATTCGCCCTTGTCATCGATGCTTACATTCGGAGTGGGCTTTGCGAGCAGCATATCCGCGATGATTTGTGGTGGAGTGAGATATGTGGCATCCTGTCCACAAAGTAACCCAGGCACAAAGATCAACAGAAGCGTAGGTGTAAGAAATCGGAGATGTTTCATAATTGGTCCTGATTGATAAGGAGTATGCGTTTGTTCCAAAAGTAAAGAATGTCAAATTCATCAGAAATGCGGGAAGAGTAAGCATCTTGGAACAAATCAAATTCAGGTAATTTCGGTACAGGCATCATCTCTGCCTGGAAGGTGCCAAAGGCATCCCTTTGGGGCAGGCAGGCGTCATCCCGGCCCTGCCATACCGTCAAGGCAGGATGGTGTCCGGCGGCGTATATTTTATCTTTTCAATCTCGCATTCCCCAATCACAACTCCGGTTAAAGCGCAATGTCGTCATATCGCTAAAAACTCAAAGCAAGGATTCGCCATCCGCATATCTTATGAAGGGTCAAGGGTTGATTGAAGGTTCATTTAAGGGATATATTATTAGAGTGATAAACCGATTTAGGCTAAACCACTTGCTTAGTGCCAAATAGGGGTGCCGTCGCTTCTTGTCTTATGAGGTGTATATTGAGACCAGTGACCGACAAGTCGCATCCGTTGGAGAAAATTCAGGAAATATTACCAAAGAGACAACAAGAAACAGGTTCAGTGGTTTATCATTGTGACATGCGGAAAGTTCACGGATATTCTATTAGCATACATTTCAATTCAACTTTCAATGCTCCATCAATCATTCATATTCTTCGTTTTGGTGACGTTCGCTTATGCAGCCTGCGGGCAGCCGGGGGGAACAAAGCCGCCTACGGAGCAATCTGTCAATGTTTCTGATCGGCTGAATCCCTATTATTCGCGTACAGACACGACCACATTACATGTCTCAGACAAGGAATGGAAGAAGATCCTACCTGACAGCGTATATGGCGTCGCAAGGGAAAAGGATACAGAGCGGGCTTTTACAGGCAAATACTGGAATTACGAAGGCTTAGGTACATACTACTGTGCCGTCTGCGGCAATGCCTTGTTCAAATCAGACAGCAAATTCGCAAGCGAGTGTGGGTGGCCGAGCTTCTTTGAATCTATCCGGGAGACAAGTGTGGTATATCGGGATGATCATTCGTATGGCATGGAACGCATCGAAGTCTTGTGCGGACGATGCAACAGCCATCTCGGTCACTTGTTCGATGATGGACCGCCACCGACATACAAGCGATTTTGTATGAATTCGATTGTGCTCGACTTTGAGCCGGATGTGAACTGAAAGGAAAGTCAAAATGTAAAATGGCATTTTACATTTTGACTTATTCAATTATTCTCGCCTTCAATCGCCCTTCCAGGAAACTCAAGTTCCACGATAGCGTACTGATCAACAATACGACCGAACATATCGAGGATTCATGTCAGGCATTGTCTTTAATCCCGATCCTTGCACCAGAATCAGGTACCATCCAAAGACGCAAGGACTTGTTTCTGGTGATTTTATCGTTGGGTTCATTTCGTTTCAAATTTGTATATACCATAAGGCCAAATTTCTGGTGTCCCATTCAAAAGCTTAAAAAATTTTTCATCCCGCTTACTCAAAAATGCGATGCTCCTGCTCATTCAGGGCACAGGATCCGTTAAAAACCCGCAATTTGGGATCAAAGAACAATCTTGGCCAACGTCTCATTCCAGTACACACGCGTGATACGTCGTTTTCTGACGCTAGTCTATGTATTGTTCGCTTCTGCATCGGCAAGGGCGCAGCTACCACCTGCCAGTTTTCATCAACTCAGACGCGATGAAAGATTGACGTCTACATTATTTCATTGTCTTGCCGAAGATGAATATGGATTCATCTGGTTTGGAAGCTTTCATGGTGGTGGATTGTATAGGTTCGATGGCTACGACCTCAGGACATTCATTCCTGATCCGTCACAATTGCATCACTCTTTGTCCAGCAACGCGATACATACGGTATACAGCCACGGTGATGGTCATTTGTATGTCGGTACAAGTAATGGTATGACAGTTCTGAATCTTGAGTCCGGTACGATGCAATGCATCGCAGACGATGTGACGAAAGTACCGGATCCCGTTGCAGTCTATATCGAACCCATCTCCATGGATCGCAGCCACAATTGTATCTGGATTGGAGGTGCGTACGGACTTGGCAAGCTTGAGTCAGGTAAGGACTCTCTCCGGTATCTGCTACCGGTTGGTATACAAGAACACTTGCCATTGCCAAAAGGTATCATTGATATTCTGGTGGATAACAGAGATGCAAATATCCTGTGGTTGGGAACGGTGAATGGATTGTTCTCGTACCAGATTGTGCAGAACAGTTATGAGCATCATCCATCCCCCTATGCTGACAAGTATGTGATCATGGACCTGTATCAGGATGCACAAGGCGATCTCTGGATTGCAGGAGATGCCCGACCAGATCCACAGCGCGACCGGTTGATGGTATACTCACCTGAGAAGAAGTCATGGATCAGATATCCTCTTTCACTTGCAATAGGGAGCGAAGAAGTCAACGTTGGTGAAGTGTATTTTATTCACCCGTCTTCTGAAGAAAATCTCCTCTGGATTTGCACCCGCAAAAGTGTGGGAGTATTGAATACTCAATCAGGGGATTTTGATGCATGGACGTATGACCCAGCTAAGCCGGATGGACTTTTACCACATGAGATATTTCGTGCGATGCTGAGTGACAGGCATGGACGATTGTGGGTGAGCTCCTGGGATGGAGTGCAATATGCGAAGAGTGCATTTATGACATCGGACAATAGAGCGAATAAGGTACGCACGGCCATTACGGAAATCCGGGTGTCCAACGCACGTGCGGATATGCTGAAACCACTGCTGTACACCACAGAGCTGACACTTCAGAAAGATCAGCGCGATATCACAATTCGTTATGTCCTTCCAAATCCACTTGATGCAAAGAATGTCACTTACACATATCAGCTTGAAGGGTGGGACAGAGGCTGGACATCAACTGATCAACGCCTGGTGCAATATTCCCGACTTCGCGGTGGTAATTATACTTTTCTTGTACGGAGCCGAGAACGGGATGGAGAATGGGGTGAGATCACAAGGCTTCCGGTTTCCATAGAAAAAACACTCACCGAGTATGCGACGTTTTGGATCCTGGTGGTTCTGCTTGGAGGAGGCCTTGTCATCGGCACTACCCGTTACTTTATTGCACGCACGAGGAGGGAAGAACAATTGAAAACGGAATTCAATAAAAAGGTGTCTGAGATTCAAATGCAGGCCTTGCGTGCGCAAATGAACCCACACTTCCTGTTCAACAGTCTGAACTCGATTAAATACTATGCCCTCAGTAAGGACAAAGATTCTACCGCAGAGTATCTGACCAAGTTTGCGCTGTTGGTGCGCACGATTCTTCAAAATTCCAAATCACATACAATCAGTCTCAAAGATGAATTGGAAGCCTTGCGGCTCTATATTGAGATTGAGCATCTACGCCTCGAAGGGAAGTTTGCCTATCACATCGATATCGACAGCAGTATTCGTGTAGAACAGGCGCAGATACCTCCGATGATCCTCCAACCGTTTGTCGAGAACGCCATCTGGCATGGATTGATGCATATACCTTCTGGCGGGAAGCTCCTGGTACAGGTCAAGGATCTGGGAACACAGATTCAATGCATCATTGAAGATAATGGCATCGGCAGGGCAAAGGCCAAAGAAATACAACAGAACGGTGCCGGTCATAAAAAATCACTTGGAATTCAAATCACCGGCGATCGTATTGCCTTAATTAATCGCATCTATGGAATAGATACACAGGTGCATGTGATTGATCTGCATGACGAAAAAGCAGAGGCAACCGGGACCCGTGTCGTGATCACCATTCCGCTCATCAATGAGAATGAAACGTAAATTGGGACATGGAGACAATCAGGGCAATTCTGGTCGATGATGAAAACCACTGCATTCAGACCTTGCGGTATGATCTTACACGTCTCTGTCCACACGTGGAGGTGATAGCCGAATCGACTTCTGGTGAAGATGCTGTAGAGAAGATCAATACATTTAACCCTGATCTGATCTTTCTCGATATCGAAATGCCTGGAATGAGTGGTTTTGAGTTGTTGCGCCGTCTCATGCCGATCAGTTTCGAAGTCATTTTTGTGACCGCCTATGATCAGTATGCCATACAGGCATTTCGCTATGCCGCACTCGATTATCTCCTGAAGCCGGTGGTTGGCGATCAATTGAAGGAGGCAGTAGCGCGCGTGATGGCCCATCGGCATGTTCCGGAACAGTCGGTCCAGCTGGATACACTTATGCACAATCTCCGCGCTGGCTTGAGATCACCGCGGATCGCGTTGCCGTCTGGAAGAGGGATGGACTTTGTCAATTCGGAAGATATCCTCTATTGCATTGCGGATAGCAATTACACGCATATTCGTATCAGGGACGGCAAGAAATATACGTGTTCAAAGACGCTGAAGGATATCGAGCATCTCCTGATAGGTTTGACGTTTTTCCGGATACATCAATCTTATCTGATCAACATGTCTCATGTCCAGAGGTACCTCAGGGACAATGGGGGCTATGTCGTGATGTCGGATGGATTCAGGATTCCAATCGCAAAACGCCGCAAGGAGGAGTTCATGGCCTTGCTGAAAAGCGAATAGAATCCTGGAAAGCATGCATTTCCTGCACATATGACTATGGCCAGGCGCATGTTTCCATCCCTCATTCCCTGATTGCTCAGATTTTATACCCGCGTACTCAATGTTTGCCCCGCCTGTTCAAGGTGTGTTGTTTGCATCGCGGATTTAGCCCAACTTTCCAAAAAAACCGATGCGAACAAAACCTTGCTGGCTTTTCCTTGGCATAAGTATCCTTCTTTATACGCATGCCATTGCCCAAAACACAGGTATCAATATCTCCGATCCCGAATTCCTCCTCGATATCCGTGGTACGACAAATGATACAGGGGCAGTACTCAACCTGTCCAGTCAGGATGTATCGCATTTCATTCGCTTCTTCAGCGGACGTACGGGGGATCCTTATCCATTCATCTGGTGGCGCGAAGGCGATCCTCTTCGATTTGCTGTAGGGGATGGTGTCGGAATGTTTACCGAAAGGATGCGTATCAGGTCCGGTGGTATAGTCGGTATTAATAACATGACACCTGTGTATCCCCTGCATGTGAATGAACCGTCGGGTGTACCACTATTGTCCGGAGCTCCGGTGATACTTGGTGAGTACACTGGGACTAACGCAGAAGATGTCATTGGTGTAAAAGGGTACAGCAGACCCCAGGACTATTATGGTGTCGGTGGGTCGTTTGAAGGGGGTTGGCGAGGAATAGAAGGGAAGGTCACTCCGGAGGGATCATCCTCTTATTATGGTGTATTTGGTGAGGTGGTAGGAGGGAGTGGCACAAACGTAGGAATCTATGGTCATGCAGTGGGAACAGGAACAAACTGGGCAGGATATTTCGGAGCGGGAAATGTCTATGTGCAAAATAACCTAGGTATCGGACAGTCCATACCGGAACACCCACTTGATATTTCGTCGGATCTGGGGGCAGTGCGTGTACTGAGTACCAACCACATTTGGGGGTCAGTCCTTGAATTGAAAAATACAACGCCCAATACGGAGTATCTCGGTGCGATCAATTTTAACAACAGTGCCAATACCTATCCGGGTCAGATCGGATACTTTGCCGACCACAGGATGACCTTCCGGACAAATGGCGCTGAGCAGTTGCACATCAAATCTGATGGTAAGCTTGGAATCGGCAGTAGCGATCCGCAAAGCTGGGTGGATATCTGGCGAAACTCTTCCTTCTCAGTTCCACATCTGACGTTGCGCGAAGCTGAGATTGATTATGCAAGGATGACTTTTAAGATTGGACTCTTACCATCCGAATGGTCTATTAAAGCGCTTGCAGCCCCTCTCAGTGCGGACGCGGATTTCCTGATTCAATACACGGGAGATGAAACATCCGGCACGAGGCTGCAGATCAAGGGCACAGGAGAGACTGTCATACCTGCGGGTGTGGATGCTTCGTATTCATCGCATGGGTATCTGATGCTTGGTGCCTCCGGCAGTGGCAATGTAATCCTGGACAACAATGAAATCCTGGCGAGAAATAATGGCGCCGCTTCCAATCTCTCTCTTCAGCGCGATGGCGGAGATCTTGTACTCTGTGAATTGGAGAATGGTCGTGTGCATATCGGAACAACACCGGGAGGACTGCCTACGGATCCGGCATACCTGCTCGCCATTGGTGGCAAGGCAATCTGTGAAGAGTTAAAAGTACAGTTGCAGACGAGCTGGCCGGATTATGTTTTCTCGGAAGATTATGCGCTCACACCGTTAACAACACTAGAGAATAAAATTCAACTATTAGGTCACTTACCCGGAGTGCCTTCTGCGGCGGAAGTGCATGCTGAAGGTATTGAAGTAGGAGAGATGCAGCGTATCATGATGGAGAAAATAGAAGAGCTGACGCTGTATGTCATCGAACTGCAGAAAGAGAATATGACTGTTAAAAATCAAATTGCCGCACTCACTGAGTCGTCTACAGCGACTATCAATCGCAATGACTAGAGCACCTCTGTAAAATGAAAAAAAATGCGTCGTTACTTCTGATGATACTAAGCGCTTCAGTTGGCGCTCAGGCATGGTCACAGGTGCCAACAAATGTCACTGCATGGCTAAAAGACTCTATGCCATCTATCGTACCGAGTTCAAGTTGCTATTGTGGTGCCACGGCATATCCCTCACGCGATCCCGCTGCATTTCAGGGATCTGTGACCAATCGGAATGTATTAGCTCTTCCTGAAGTAGTCGGAGTGTACTTTCATGTCGTGAAAAATGATGCAGGCAATAGTCCCGGCACAAGTATTGACTCAGTCTTGCAGAAGTTTGAACTGATGCGGGACCTTTATTCGCCACATGGAATTTGTTTTTTACTCGCCGGAATAGGAGAAATTCACAATTCTGATCTGGATACGCAATATTATGAAAGCGAGGAGAGCGAGCTGGCCCCTTATCTCAAACCTGATTTGCTCAACATATTTATTCATGATTACCTGGCCAGCGAACCTGGAGGCTCTACCGCCGGAGGTTGGGCTTATGATATTCCAAATACCTATTTCTCCTGGTGGGAACTCTCCGTCATTGATACCAATGCCACCTCCGTCGTAGCCCATGAAACAGGGCATTGCTTTGGACTTTACCATACCCATGATAGCTCGCAGGGTGAAGAAAATGTGGACAGATCAGGTGGTTGCGAAAATTGTGCAACAAGCGGCGATTTGCTTTGTGATACGCAGGCCGATCCAAATCTGGCTACAAATGGCTATATGTCCGGTTGTTCTTATGTTGGCACTGTGACAGACAATTGCAACGACCCTTACATCCCAGACCCTAGCAATGTAATGTCATATTCTCTTGGTAGCTGTCAGACAAATTTCTCCGGGGGCCAGGGCTTACGTTCGTTGAGCTTTCTGTATGGAAGCTTGTCTAACCTTGTGGTTCCGCTGAATCGTACATTAATTCAAAATGTCACCTATTCAACGGGTGAATATTTTCATATGGCTGAGGAGAACGTGACCTTTTCTGCTTCCAATCTGAGTTTTACCGGAGCTGCCATTCTCAGGTCTGCGGCGGGAAATTCAGTTAATGTCCTTCCGGGTACCACCTTTTCTCCCGGCAGTGGATTCACTGTACTAAGTGCTCAGTCTACCTGCGACTGACTGATTACAATAAAAATTAAAATTAAAATTAAAATGAAAAGGTCATCGCATTACTAACTCGGATCTCGTAACCCGTACCCAGCACCCAGTACCAAGTAACCAGCGCCCAGCACCAATTAACCAGCACCCGATTCATTTCGGCGAGATCATCCACTCAGACCTTCTTAATTTCTTCATCAACAAAGTACATGTCAATCTCGCCCTTGCCTTTGACTCCAATTTTTCCCCGATATGTACAGTTGAACCGGTGTTTGACGAGATCGTAAGTGTAAGCGGAAATATTGATCCTGCTTTTTTCACTCGCACTTTCCAAACGGCTTGCGATGTTGACGGTGTCTCCCC
>DATDQA010000329.1:0-11310 GCA_035292505.1 Saprospiraceae bacterium
AAATCGGCGCAAAAGTCCAACATGGAGGAATTCAGGGCGAATGGTTAAACAGCGACTTCGGCTATCAAATCACGCTCCTGTTCAATCCGGACGGAAGTGGAATATTTGACGGTGAGGAATTCACATACACAACGCTGGGAAATACACTGTCTATGTCACAGGATAGCAAGACGACTGTATACTCCTTTCAGCTTCAGGGGAACAAACTAACCCTTACGGAAGGGGACCTTGTTTCACCGGTGGCATTTACCCGGAAAGATGCAAAACCTGAGTTTTCTGATGCACCCAATGCAACACAATCTGATGCTCAATTACATGAAATCACCGGGGTGTGGTCAGGGAATGGTGAAACTATTGAATTCAAATCCGATGGCACGTGTATTTATCTGGGGCAGACTTTTCCATACCTGATCTCTCAGGGGAATGTCACTTTTGTCACAACGCAGGGCAATATCATATTTGCATACGGCATACAGGGCGATCTGCTTTCTTTATCCGTGAATGGCCAAAGCCTGACGTATACAAAGGGCACACACACAGGAACAATGACACAAAACCCACCATCTTCAGGAAATGGTTCGGTGTCTGGCGAACTAGTCGGTCAATGGTGCTATATCGATGTGAATAGCTACAATCAGGGATCCAGTGCGTCAAGTCGCTGCATCACGCTCAACGCTGATGGTACGTATACCTATTTCAGTGAAACATCACGAAGTGTTAACACTCCTGACTATTATGGTGGCACAAATGCACAGGAGTCAGACCGTGGTACGTGGTACGTGCAGGGAGATCGTATTTATTACAATTCTCAGACTACCGGCCAGGGATCATATCGGCTCGAAAAACGCAATCATCCGACGAATGTGAATGATCCGATGATCGTGCTCGATGGAGAAGCGTATGTGACTTCGACACAGAAGCCAGCGTGGAGGTAACGTTTAACGTTAATGTTCAATCTGATTTCGGTCTGAAGATTGTCTGCCGTGCCAGTCCACAGGACTTCCTGGGAGAGGCAGGTAAACCTTTTGGCGCCACCAGGCGGGGGCGTTACAAAAAACGGCAATAAAACGGTAGTATCTTTTGAGAATTCGTGTCTCGCGGATCATCTGTAGTCTACCTCCCGCAAGCTTCAAAACGTTTCCCGGTTCTCAGCTTTCGCAACCGAAGGATTTTTTTGGTGCCGGAAAGCAGCGTCAGTCAAGTCCGTATCAAATCCTTACAGCTTTCGCACCGTAGTATTTACGACAGCATCTCACCCACCAGGAGATAACCTGCCTCCTCCCATTCTTTCATGCCACCTGCAAAACGGCAGATATGCGCATAACCCATGAGTTCTAAAAGCTGATAAAGCAATACGCTCTTTTTACATGCCAGGTCGGTGCAGTAAACCACGATATCATCATCTTTCTTCAACATTTTTTCAATGTCTTCTTTCCTGCATATATTGAGAGAGCCAGGAATATGTTTTGCACGAAACTTATTTTCTTCCATCGCATTGATGAGGAGAAAAGGCTCTCGGGTATCAAGCCGCTGCTTTAGCTGCTGTGCATTAATGATATTCATGCCGAATAAATTTTCGAAATCATTTCTTTCATGTTTCTTTTTGCCGCTTTTTTCTCAATTGATGTTATTTTTCTCATCGCAGATACTTTTGCCTTTAGCATTTGCTCGAATTCAATTCGTTCAAAGCAATGACGGCAATCCGCGATGTGCTGCATCAATTCCACTTTGGCTTTGCCTTTGATGTAGTTATCCATAAAATCGCTAAACCGTCGTGCCGCTTCATCACAATCTATGGGCGAGACTTTATTTTTCTGCGTTTTATCCATGTTCGTTCATTGATTTCCTGTATACATACGAGCTTCGAAGTTCATTTTTTATAAAACCGCCTCCTTTCCTGACTGATGAATTTTAGTTTCGTCCTTTCCACAAGTGCAGGTATATTCGGGTTTTAACCTGGTTTTTCTTGATGAGATAATTCCATGTTCGAGTGCCTGTAACCATAATTTCTTCTGCAAAAGACTACGTGCACGCGAGATGCGACTCCGTACTGTACCTATTGGGACCTGTAGGATCAGGGAAATTTCGGCATACGTAAATTCCTCTATGTCACACAATACTAACGCATCACGAAATTCTCCAGGTAACTCATTGATCGCCTTATCAATTTGAATCTGCGTGAGATTGCTGATAAATTGTTTTTCAGGGTTGCCTTTTTCCACAAAATCACTTTTCGCGATTGCCTCAAATAAAGAGAAGCCATCCACATCGTCTTGCATGTCTTCTCCCGGTATACTTTCAATTTCTGCAATTCTTTTTCTGTGTCGGTAATTGCTGATGAACTGATTGTTGAGAATTCTGAACAACCACTGTTTGATTTTACTTTCATCCCGGACCCGGTTAAAATTCTCAAACGCCTTCATGAAGGTTTCGGAGACCAGATCGTCAGCATCAAAATTACTCCTGCATAAACTGAACGCAAACCGCTTTACAGCGCTGAAATGAATCAGGACAACACCGGAAAATCTTTTCTTTTTCTCTTCTGTTTGATTCATCAATAATGATTGAAGAGACTAAAGTAGAAAATGGACTCTAAATGGTACAGGAAATACTCCCTTTCACAAGTTCTTCTACAAGGTTTGCGGCCGTTACAATCTGTGCACCTTCAATTAAATCAGCTTCTGTGATCCCCCTTGGTTTCGTACACGCGCCGCAAGCCCATATTTTGCCTCCATTGGCAATAAATGAATTCATGATTTCTTTCAAAGAACTGAAGCCTTCTTTACTGACTTGTTCAGCATAGCCTTTGGTGGCAATCCGGACACCTTCGATCGTAAGAAAAATGATCGCTTCCTGGTCAGCGGTCACTGCCACGTTTCCCACGATAAAAGGAAGAATCGCACGCTCAGCATCCTCTTTCCCGTACGTACAATGAATTAATAATGACTTTGACATGATGAAATTTTTTAAGATTGTTTCTTTTGAATATAAAATACAGTATCGGTTGCGTTAATTTCGTTCGTTTCAAGCAAAGCGTGCCCGGTCAATCGACACCATGCCGGAATACCGATACGCGACGCTGGATCGTCATTAAATATCCCGATGACTTGTGCAGGCTCGATTTCTTTCATCGCCTTCTTTATTTCAGGAGTCAGATTGATGCAGGCAAGCCCCGAAGCCTTTAATTCTTTATCAGTTTTCATCTTTTATTGTTTTTCAGCGAGTAACGAAACGCTTTTGACACCATACTGTTTTGCTGCACCCTTTGCCGACTTTGAAATAAACTCATAGGCAGGATTATTGCGTACATATAAGACTTCCATGCCGGCTTTTTCAATGCTGTCTTTGTAAGTATCTTCCTGCCCTGCTCCACCTATACATGAAGCCCAAAGTGTCGAATCACAGGTAATACTTTCTGGCAACTGGTGCTCAGTAACTATATCGGCAATGACCATTCTACCTTTTGGCTTTAATACTCTTGCGACCTCAGCAAACACTTTTTCCTTATCCGGACAAAGATTAATGACACCATTACTGATGACTACGTCAAAACTGGAATCGGCGAAAGGAAGCTGTTCAAGGTACCCTTTGGTGAATTTTACATTTTCAAACATATCCTCATCTGCTAATCGGCTGGCTTTTTCCAACTGCTCGTCGGTCATATCAATGCCTGTAACTTGTCCGGTCTTTCCCACCTTTAATGCGGTAATGAAGGTATCCATTCCCGAACCACTGCCAAGATCGAGAACCCGCTCACCTTCCTTAAAATTTGCGATATCACAGAAGTAACCCACCCCTGCAAAGGATTCGATAGAGGCGGCGGGGATTGAATCAAGGGATCCGCTTTCATACCCCAGCTTTTCGGCGAGAGGGCGTCCCATTTCAAAATGATATGCACCATGAGGCTTCAATGCCACATCACGGTACATCTTCTTTACTTTTTGCTCCAGGTCGGAGGCATTTACTTTTTGAGAATGCAATGTTGATTCCATTTAGACAAAGTTTTAGTGTTTGTTTACAATTGACGCGGAGAGGAGCAAAAAGTTCCCGAAAGGAGTGAGAGGTTGGTAAGATAACGAAATGTCGGGCAAACCGAATGTCCTGACACGACGGTTTTGCTCCTCGGTGTAATAGTCACCACTTTTCTGCAGTGCGTTTATCAGACAGTAATTGCCCTGTCATTCTCAATAAAACCGGAACACCGGTAACATCACCCAATACTCCTTACATCGCAAAGGACACCTAAGGCCACATCTCATTCATCTTCTCCAGCCCTGCTTGTGCGAGATCCTGTGGAGACATATATGGCATAAATTCCACTTGCGCATCGAAATACAGGAAAAACGGTTCGGCATAAAAAGGAATCTGTGAAGGATTCTCTATATCAATGACTAAAATACCGCCACGGCACCCGTTCTGCGCTGTAAAATACGCTGCTTTCGGCTTCAGCGTTTCGAGGATCTTCTGGAGTTTCGCTCCCGCTGTGCCATCTCTTACCGCTTGATTAAAATGTTGTGGGGGCATCTGGACTTTCATTAGCATTTGCATAAGACTACGTTTTAATAAGTGAAATAATTCGGAACCCAAAGGGGTGTAAACAACGCTCTCAAGATATGACAATCTTAAATTGTGCTACGACAAAACTACTGGGTATTCCCGATTTCATCATCCTTTCAGTTTACAACTTAAACTGTTATCATTTGTCATTTTGACTTTCTTCATTGCCGAAGCACATCGCCATTCCTGATCCAAACTGCCCTATTGAGATTTCTGTCCGCATTAATTGAAAATGGAAGTGAGATCAGCGCACATGCCAGGCCACCGATAATCAATCCATCTCGCATCTGCGTTGAGTTCGTACTTAATGCAGCTATCTCTGCCACAAGTCCGGCTCCGGATAAAATGGTTCCTAGCATACGCTGTCTTTGATATCGCTTATATGTCACCATTGCTTCCCGGCTTATCTCCATCTCGCGTCTGAGATTTCCTCCCATAAATCCAATCGTATAGACCTGTTCATTCTTTACATAGGTATTCAGCCGCAGGTAAATCGTTTCTGTGCGGTAGGTTTCATTGAATTGGCCGGAAAGCGAAGAATTAACAATTGCGAAGAGCAAAAGTGTTAAGATGGAAGGGGATGCTCTCATCGTCTACGTCTTTTGTAAGAATGAACGCAGACTTATAATCTTATTGTGTCTCGCAAAGAAATTTATTTGCGACTGAGGTGACCACACAAACATAGTTCCAGAATCAATGCGATGTAATTCTGTGCAAATCAAAGTCAGAAATGAAGAAACTTTTATGTCCGCAAGGCATCTTTCTCTGTGGTATATCTATATACTTGGTTCTCATTCTCGCACCAAGCAGCGCACAACACACAACACTTAACGCGCAATACGTAACACGGATCTCGTAATACGCACTCAGCATCCTCGTCCGAACGAAGTTCATCCGGGCGCTGCGAGCGGCCATCATCCATCATCCATCATTCATCACCCATCACCCATCACCCATGAAACGCATCACGATTTCATCGCTCCAAGCTTCTTGAGATACTTTTCTGAATTTGCTCTGACTGCTTCCGGAGGATTCAGCGACAGCGACTTTTTGAAGCTTTTAATGGCGTTCTCCCTATCCCCTTTTATCGCATATCCTTCACCCAGGCTATCCCATGCATTCGCGCTTTCCGAAAACCTCTCGGTATTGACGATAAAGATGTGAATGGCTTTATCATGGGCTCCCTGATTGAGAAGTTGATAACCATACGCATTGAGTTCAACTTCTGTTCCAAGTGTCAACGCCTCTGCTTGTATTTTTTCGGCTTCAGCGGCTTTATTCTGTTGTTCCAGTAATCCCGCCTTTACCGTTAATGTGGTAAAATTCTTATTCATCCCGATTGCCTTGTCAGCCCATTGGAGGCCCATTTCGGGATTTATCTTATTCAGAAGCGCGTAGTTTGCCGCCGAGGCATATCCCTGCCAATTGAATCCCACCGGACCTTTCAATTCATCCATGGCATTCGCGATCACAATGTCGTCTACTGCGAATTCGATCCGAACAGGGAACTGCTTATTCTCCCAATTCAACACAAGCTCAGCATTGTTTTTCGTGAGATTGATAAAATCATAGGTGAGCAATTCCGTCATGGCATGGCTGCGTAATTGGATTTTGGCACGGAGTTGGTCATGATCAGATTCATAAAAAAAGCTTCCCCACGAACGGTAGTCTTTGGACAAGATCACCTCTCCACTGTCATCGGGGCTGATTGTAAAAAACAACCCATAGCGGCCTGCGGGCACAGCGTGTCCTTCCACCGTTGCATCGTGTGAAAATTCAATCACCGTGTTTTCATTCGCGCCGGCGCGCCACGGAGCCGACTTTTGGTAGCCAAAGTTTTGCACATTCCATCCATAAGGCACAAGATCACCCCAGATCACACGGCCTCTGACAGATGGTCTGGAATACTCGACCGTGACCGAAGAGATGCCGATCGTTTGAGATACTTTGCCTGCAGGACTCGGAGTTCTTGGAGTTGTAATTCCCTGTGTCCATGCAGCTGCGGAGAATGCGAGTAAGCTTGCAATGGAAAACAGGTAGCGGAGTGTAACTTGTTGTTTCATGATCGTGATGTTTAGAAATGAAAAATCAGGTATGTAAAGTCGCTAACTCCCTGTTCAAAAGGGCTCTTTTTTCTTCGGGGGTGGGAGGTATATCGACGAGTGGCGGGAGGGCATAGAGCAGATGGAAGCGTAGCGGACATCCCGCTTAGGCGGGAGGGCATAGAGCGTCACAAAAGCATACTTAGTAAACGAAACTCTATTCACAGGTACTTCGTCAAAATCAGGTACCCCTATATGTTCCTATACGATAGAGCAATCCAACAGATGCAGTCAGGTAGTTTGCGCAAAACAAAGAAACATCAGCACCCACATCCAAAGTCCATTTATCTTTCATCTGCCATGTAAAGCCCGTACCAATTATGAATGGATGCACAATGCCACGTCCTCCCTCATAAGTACGCAGAGGAAAAGAAACTCCTGCAATACTTGCCTGCAATTCAGCTTCATACGATTTCAACCATGCTACTCCTGCCGACAGATAGGGCCTTACTTTCCCTGTACCAAAGATATAGTTCATCGAGACATTGAGTTGATCAAATCTCACATTTGTGGTGATCTCTCCTTCCTGCTCAAACGGTTCCATACCGTTAGAAGGATGCACCTCAATCGGAAACGTGGCGATAAGATCATGCCGGCGATGCTGATAGCCAAACTCAAAAGACCAATGTCTGCGAAGTTGCATTTGCCAGGATACTCCCAGCGACATTGCATTTTTCACCAGGTAGGATTCAAAATCCCCTATCTCAAAGTCTCCTCCCAGGCGTTGGGCTATTTGTTCGTACACGCCTTCCTGTATTTCCAGAGCGTCATCGACACTCCAGCGATGCACCGAATTCCACTGTCTATTTGGTTTCAATGGAAAAGCGATGCCGCCATCCACTCCAATGTACCACCAGTGAGGAGTCCCCTTGGTGCTGTGTATCTCGAGAAAAGGTCTTTGCACGTCTGGAGGAGTGTCGGGATTGGATGATTGGGCTGAGAAGGTGAAACTCGTCAAGGTTAGAAGGAAGGTGATAATATGTGGAGGTGGTAATTTCAAAATAGTATTAATGTTCTGCATTGGAGATTCTGGTACTTAACAACCCTATGCGCAACACATCAAAAACGAATTCCGGTCAAAACACCAAGCCCGATGTAGTGCTGATTCCAATAATTCTCCAGAACGACTTGCTCCAAAGAATAAAATCCTTTGACTCCTAATTGTACAGAAAGGGTTTTTACCTTGAATTCCCTGCCTACACTAAAAAAGATTGGAAATGAGAGGTCATTGTAATTCCTTTGATTGAAGTCATCCCATCGTGAGACGATCTTTTCACCATTGATCTTGAATGTGACCTGTCTCATCAAGCGACCTGGGTTTGAGAAATTCAAGCCTATACCGATCTCGGGCCGCACATACCATGATCCGAAGTTGTATTTCAAACCGACGGGAATCGTGATATAGTCGTGATTTGTGTATAGCTCAATGTAATCGATGTCGTTTTGTCCTTCTAAAAAGACTGTCCATCTATCCCTGGCATTCACATATCCCAAACCTATCGATACGCCAAATCTTCGCGATAAATTCCATTCGGCTCTCGTGAAAAACTGATGACTGAAATTGAATCCGGGATTACTGAAGTTATCCGTGAGTTTAGAGTAATTCGGTGTGTACTCGATACTCACGTCAAATCTTTCCGTCTGAGCATGGAGTAAGTAAAGACAGCCCGCAAAAGTCAGAGTAAGGAGTAAGTGTTTCATCAGAATAAGTGTTTAACAACACCGTGCTATTGGAGATTTTCTAAAATTACAAGTTTTAGCGGGTTATTTGAGTACCAGGTGAGACTTTAACATTTCAATCTCGCAAGCATGGATCGAACGTTGCCGCTCCTGGAGGGGGCAAAATCCATCTGGTGGGAGGTCGTGCTGAATCAAAACAGAAGGCGTATTCTCACTTCCTATATAACCTTTTATTCAAAGTGAGAACATACAACCCTAAGGCAACAAAGTACCCAATAGCAATAAAACTATACCAGTAAGGAAAAATACGAAGCACATTATGACTTCCTTTAAAAAGTATATAGGCATGTATGATCACCGAGCCGTCAAGATGAAAGATGAGTATCCCATAAGTGATTTTGTCCCAAATATTTTTGAAGGGCACTTGATGGGCATATAAAATCAGGCCCAACCCTGCATAGCCGCCTATAACTACTATAACCCAGTCAACCTCCCATGGAATTTCTTCTATGGGAAAGTTGAATATGATCCGGAGGATGTGAATAATTGTTCCCCCGATGTAGGGCATCAAACACACGCGGGCAAAAGTTCTGTAGTAGAAAGAATTCAAGGAAAAATGTGTTTTTTGTCGGCAGTGATATTTTGACTTTGTTGGTTGCTATCTAATGATCATGGTTCGGCGATGTCGTGGCATTCTGCGTTGCGTCGGCCGGAACTACAGTCCTATTTTTTAGTCTTGTATCAATGAGATCGTATTCCACGTGCGTGGCTATCCAGACGATAAAAATAAATTGTAACTGAAATTCTATATCAACAATTAACCTGTGTTTGTTTCCCGCAATATTGAACACGATCCTCTTGTCACCCAGCACAGAGACTGATCGATATTGTCCTTTTAATTCCTGTGGTGTCTGCATTACAAACTTCAGCATACCATGACCTCAAACTTTTCTCGGTCTCCGGATGCTAAAGATCTGGATGAAGCGCACGATGATGTGTTAGCATTCTCGATTATCAATTCTTGATGGTGTGATCAATTCAAAGGATTGTTACTCTTGACTCTTAATTTTCCAATATATCTCTTAAACGCAATTTCAACTCCATAATTGAAAGGATAGTAATCCTTATTAAATTTAATTTGATTGTACTTTGAAATCGCATGCTTGAGAAAAAGATTGAGTAACACACTTCCGTTGCGTGACCATTTGAATTCTACTTCCAGACTCCCTTTATAACTGAAGTTATTTCTTTGAATTTGAAAGATATGATCGTCTGCATAAATATCCCAAACAGCCTTACTTACAAAGCTGATATCGAAATAATTTGTATCAAATAACTCTATTGCATATCCGGCTTCGATTGACCAAAACGGAAATCTATCTGGCGTTACGAATAATTGCCCTCGCGAGTTGTAGTGATCATAAAGTGTAGCATACTCCGAGAAACCAAAGGCAATTCTAAAATCGTTCCCGCTCCGGACAGGAATAGTTCCTGATAAGGAAAATGTAGGAATGGGAGTACTTCTCTGGTTTTCACGATAACATACGGTACAATTATCGAGGACAACAAGCGCGTTGTGTAGATATGAACGCGCATAACCAATATCCAGCTGCAACGCTGGCCTGTACTCGAACTTTAGATTTCTGGAGCCTTTTACCTGACTCATGCCGGGAAATGCGATAATTGCGATTGCAACAGCGGCGAGGCTTGTCTTAACTATATTTCCAATAATCATATGCTAAGCTATCAGTAATATTCTTTTACTGTGATGGATTCTATTTCCTATGGCGAGAATATTACAGGCCTTTGCCCCGTTATCTGCCCGAAAGAAAAGCCTCAGGTCTCATAACCTGGATCTCTGACTTTCTATAATCCCTTACGTTTCTGGTAATTAAGACGGGGATCTTGTGCTCAACGGCTGTATAGTATTGTATGGCATCCTCGAAATCCGCAAACTCTGAGGCAATAGCTCGGGCGATTTCCGATTCGCCTACTGGAAGTACAGAGACAAGGGTTTTGAATTTAGCCAGTATGCGTCTCGAATCATCTCGCTTGTATTGTGACCGAAGGATGTAGTCAATGTTCGCAAATGACAGCGCTGAAACGTAAATACGGATTTGCTTTAGATCTGCAAGAGTGAACAATCGTTCCGCATTTGCATTGAATGGCTTTCTGGCAGATAAGAGATCGAGGCATACGTCAGTGTCCACGAAAACTGATGGAATGTTATTTGCCATACTTCTTCGTGATATGTCTCTTGTAACTTTCTTCATAATCCCTCAATTCAGTTGCGTTGAGGACACCAGACAAACTTTTCACCAGTGGTGTTACGTCATCCGGTGCTGCAGGTGCTTTACTCACAAGGAATTGCAAATAGGACTCAACGAGTTTGGATAGACTCGTGTTTTTCTTTTTCGCGTAGATCTTAGCCTTGGCAATGACTTTTTCATCAACTTTTAATGTGAGCTTGGTTGTCATGGTAAGTTTGATTTTAGTACGTACAAAGATAAAAAAGCGGGACGTACGTAAGACTTCATTGGACATGCATATTGACGACATTAACCCTTATGGCAGTTTGCCTGCCTGAGCCCTACTCCACGATCTATCCGCCAGCAACTCCGTCTTCCTCATCACCGTCTCGATAGCCACCTTGTACGAAATTTGTCCCGAAGGGATTCCTTTGGCGCACCTTCGCATCCACACACCATATTCTGGCAGTTTGCCCCGAAATGACGCCTTTCCCAAAGGGATGCCTTTGGCATGGCGCAACTGCCACAAAATACCTCTCCACTTTCTATCACGCGTCAACATCAAACATTGAGCATGCAACATTGAGTCTACTCCGAAAAGTCATCTTTTGTCCTCCCGCACCCCTCGATCCCCTGAAGGGGAAGTCCACGCACATTGAATTTCAATGTATTATGCGGGCGGCGGTTCCACCTTTAGGGGGTCAGGGGGTAGTGAAGCACTT
>DATDQA010000330.1:0-16211 GCA_035292505.1 Saprospiraceae bacterium
TGGTGCGAAGAATCATCTCATTGTCCTGCCGGATGCGAATGTGGAGATGGCTGCTGAAAATATCGCTGCTTCCATGTCTGGCTGCGCTGGTCAAAGATGTATGGCTGCATCTGCGATGGTTGGAGTAGGAAAGATCGATCACATCGTAAATAGAATCTGTGATGTCGCACGCTCGATTATACCCGGCAAAAACCTCGGATCAGTTATCTCTAAGGATGCCAAAGAACGCATCGAGCGTTATATTGACGAAGCTGAAGCGGCTGGCGCGAAAGTCCTCGTGGATGGAAGAAAGACTGTTGTCAAAGGACAAGAAGATGGTTTCTATGTCGGACCGACAGTGATCGATTACGTGAAGCCTGATATGAAAATTGCAAAAGAAGAAGTTTTCGGACCTGTCCTTTCTATCCTGCGTACCAATGATCTCGACGAAGCCATCAAAATTGAGAACAGTTCAAACTATGGTAATGCCTCTTCGGTCTACACGCAAAATGGCAGCCTGGCCGACTATGTCATGGAGCGCGTCAGTGCCGGCATGGTTGGTGTGAATATTGGAGTACCTGTGCCAAGAGAGCCGTTTTCTTTCGGCGGCTGGAATGAATCTCGTTTTGGCGTGAATGATATCACAGGAAAAAGTTCGATTCAATTCTGGACAAAGCTGAAGAAGCGGACGACGAAATGGAATCGGGAGGCATGGGTGGATTGGACAACATAATCAGAAGGTGAGAAGGTGAGAAGGTGAGAGCGCGAGAAAAATTCAAATTCAAGTGCAAGCGCAAACTCAAGTGCAAACGCAATTCTTTGCCCTTAAGGGGCCTGAAGGGGCGAGATATTAATAACATCGGCTGCAAGCCGATGGTCGAGACTCAAACAAAGCATTAGCCCTGAAGGGGCGACATACCTTAACATCGGTTGAAGGCCGATGGAATAACACTAACGATAAAATACAGCCCTGAAGGGGCATAAGAAAAACTCAAACTCAAGTGCAAACACAAACTCAAATTCCGACCAAGCATTACTACCAGGAAAACCTCGACTACTCACTCTTCTCCTGGTCGAAGCAAGGAGGCCTCAAGCCGTGGCATATCTCTCATGGCAAAGGTGTCTATCTCTATACCATCGATGGAAAACGCATACTGGATTTTTCATCTCAACTGATGAATGTCAATATCGGGCATGGTCATCCGGCAGTGGCAGAAGCGGTGATGAAACAGATGTCACAAGTGAGTTATATCGCCCCGAATATGGTGACTGATATCCGCGGACAACTCGCTGCAAAACTCGCCGAGATCACTCCGGGAAATCTGACAAAGACGCTCTTCACTCTTGCAGGATCAGAATCCATAGAAAATGCCATAAAACTTGCCCGCATCTATACAGGTCGCCATAAAATCATTGCACAATACAGGTCTTATCATGGTGCGACATATGGTGCCATCACTGCAAGTGGCGATCCGAGGCGTCTCAAGGTGGACAGTCAGCAGGTACCAAATATTATCCATGTTGAGAATCCCTACTTCTATCGTTGCCCATGGAATAGCAAGACGATCGAAGAATGCGGAGAGATGGCTTTGCGTAATCTCGAACAGATCGTTGCCTACGAGGATCCGAACAATGTCGCTGCAATATTGATGGAAGGCGAATCAGGTTCGTCCGGTTGTATCAAGTATCCCCCGTTTTATCTGAAGAAAGTCAAGACACTCTGTGAGAAATACGGCATCCTCTTTATCGCAGATGAAGTTATGAGCGGCTTCGGACGGACAGGAAAATGGTTCGGCGTCGATCATCACGAAGTGACACCTGATATCATGTGTATGGCGAAAGGATTGACATGTGGCTATCTGCCATTGGGGGCGATGACTGTCACGGATACGATAGCTAATGCATTCAATGATATTGAGCTCCCACTTGGTCTCACATACTCTGCACATGCAGCAGCCTGTGCTGCCGGTCTTGCTGTGTTGAATATTTATGAAGATGAAGACCTTATCAGCCGTGCTGCAGAGAATGGCAGATACATCGACCATTGTCTCGCTGAACTCATGGCAACGCATCCCTCAGTTGGTGACGTGCGCAATACCGGTATGCTCGGTGTGATTGAACTCGTAAAGAATCGGGAGACGAAGGAACCCATGGCACCTTTCAATGCGAAAGCATCAGAGATAGGAGAAATGAACAAGGTCGCTTCAAAATTGCGTGAGCTCGGGATGTATACGTTTGTAAGGTGGAATTATATTTTTGTGGCGCCACCTTTGGTGAGTACACATGAAGAGATTGATGAGGGGTTTGGGATGATTAATGAGGCGCTGAATCAATTAAAATGAAAATGAAAATGAAAATGAAAAGAAGATACAACCACAATTCTTAAATATTAACTTCTAAACCATTTAAGCCATGGAAGAGAAAATCTACAATTTCGAAGACCGACTTGTGCGGTTTGCAGGCAACATCATCCTATTCTGTAAATCAATTCCCAAAGATGCGGTTGGTTTGTACTATATCAATCAGATTCTCCGGTCATCTGGTAGTGCAGCTCTGCACTATGGTGAAGCACAAGGCACAACCACTGGACCCGACTTCATCCATAAGGTCAGCAATGTTCTGAAGGAACTCCGGGAAACGCGCGTTTCATTGAAGATTCTCAATCACGCATCGTACGGAAAGCACGAACAGCGGGCCTCATTAATCCAGGAATCCGGAGAACTCGCCGCAATCAGCGCGAAAATGATCCTAAACAAAAAGAAAAACTGCAAAGACTGAATTCCTTATTTTGAGTTTTCTTTTCATTTCCTGCTGCTGCCAGACAGGCATTTTAATTTTATTCACCACTCTCAAAATTCACGGAAGGCTACGTAACCAAGTAGCTCTGCATTTTGCATCCAGCTACAGGAATCCACACAGACGATTTCTCCAGCGCAATTGTAGACAACTAAGGGACAAAAGCAATCGACACAAGGGTTCTCTAAAGAATAATAGTCCTCGTCACTCAGTCGATAACCGACAAGGTAAGTTCCACAATCAATCCTTTGACCGCAATAGAGTTGCATTCCCATGTCCTTTAGAAAAGTCCTTGTGCAGATGCGCTCACATTCCGTAACATCATATGTACAACTCCATGCAAACAGGGAAATGAGCAGACAGCGTAATATTTTCATAATGTGGAAATGACGTGATATCCTTCTTTGTGTCAAAAATTTGGAAGATCATGACCTTTTTCCCCTAAGGTCTTTTCATTTTAATTTTTATTTTCATTTTCATTCCGCCGGATCATTCACCAATCCCGCAAACAACATTGCATTCGTCGGTGTATGTCTCAGCACAATTACAAATGGCTTGTTGAATGTAAATGTCGGTGGTAACGATGTCGTGGAAAATCCAACCGATGTCACAGCTGCTCCTTCCGCACCTTTCTCATCCACTTTCAATACTGCTTTGTGTCTTACTTTGCTGATGTAAATCACGGGGCCGATGAGTGCATGCCCGAGATTCGAGAAGTCAGCTTCTTGTTGTGAAAAAGCTTTGGTCATACCCATCCGCTCGAGAGGATCGATGAGTTCTTTATCGTATGCGAGGTCAAGTTTTGGGAAATTGACCCAGGCTCTGCTGTAAGAAAGTGCACTCCACATTGCTTTCAGATCAGATGATTTGAGTTGTTCCAGCCAGTCTGCTTCACTGGCAAGCGCATCATTGGGTTGTATAAACGATAAGCTGTATGTCGAATCTCTGAAAGGAACATCAACCATACTGAAGTATTGTTGCTGCGCAAATGAAAAATTGCGATCAGCACTGACAAAGGACACCTGGACCTCTCCCCCGTCGGCAGTAAAGAAAGTACCCGGGTAGGTTAATTCGTCGGAAAACCCTGTCGCCCAGTCGGCTTTGAAATGCAGGGCATTGATCAGGAAGGCAAGATCAAGTGGTCCGATCTCATCGATGATCCCATCGATTTTGTCATTGGTATTTTCTTTCACCCAGGCATTGATCTTATCTACTGTCGCAGGATCTCCAAAATCATATGTCTGGAACCCAGCCCTGTAATCTGTAGAAAGCGTCTGAATGAATGATTCCAGGACATGCACCCTGTTGTCATCATAAAAGAATCCATTCGCAGAGGTCAATCGCGGATGCCCGGATTGTTCTTCCATCAGCACACGGAGCTGACTCGTCTGCGTATTCAGGTCCTTGACATCGCAGCCATCGCAACCAAGAACGGAGAGCATTTCACTCAAAGTCTCTCCCTTTGCGCCATTGACAGCCATCGTCAATGCTGTCTGCACACTCAACGGTGAGATGAGCACATTTTCTGCGGTTTCTCCTGCTGCCAACTCCTGAAAGAGTTTCCAGCCGAAATCACCCGAAATATTGGCTATTGCCTGAACATCCTCGACCGGGACGGGGTCTTTGGGTGAAACTGTGTTTTTGTCACAGGATAGCAGTACACTCAATGCGACACACAGGAAAAGACTCAGGTTTTTCATGATAAAGCTTTTGTGTTGATAAAACGTTGGGAATCACCATTATGTTTTCTCTCTTTAACACAGACGGAAGGCACTACGGGAGTGGTTGGGCAGGAATAAAAATTAAAATGAAAATGAAAATGAAAATAGACCTCTGACATATTTTTCATTTTAATTTTAATTTTCATTTTAATTCCCCGCGGATGAAAGAAGACATCGTCGAACTCCTCGAAGACGGATTAAGTATAAAAGAAAGAACGACATTTTCTTGCAGGGTTCTGATATTCATTTTATCTTGGACTGTTTACTAATCCATTTAAGCCATGGAAAACAAAACCTTCAATTTCGAAGACCGCCTTGTTGAATTCGCAGCAAAAGTCATCATGTTTTGTAAAACTTTACCCAAGGATCCTGTGGGGTCTTACTATGTCAATCAAATGCTCCGATCATCTGGCAGCGCAGCATTACATTATGGCGAAGCACAGGGAACCACCACTGATCCTGACTTTATTCACAAGACAAGCAACGTACTCAAGGAACTTCGAGAGACCAGAGTTTCACTGAAGATACTGGATCATGCAAGTTATGGTGATTCTGCGCTTAGATCGTTTCTGATCTCTGAATCCGGAGAATTGTCGTCTATCAGTGCAAAGATGATTCTGAACAAGAAACAGAAGAATAAAAATTAAAATGACAATTAAAATGAAAATAGACCACTGACGTATTTTTCATTTTAATTTTAATTTTCATTTTAATTCCCGCGGATGAAAGAACACATCGTCGAACTCCACGAAGACCTCCGCTTGCGGCGAAATGAAAATAAAAATGAAAATAACAATTCAAAGATTCTCCTAAAAAGGAAGCTTTAGGTTCAACATATAAGGGGCTCTTTTAATTTTAATTTTAATTGATCATCATGAACACCATCGTCGAACTCCACGAAGATCTTTCCACTTCTCCTCTCTGGAGCAAAGACTTTCACCCTGTCCCTGCAAATAAACGCACCTGGAATAAATGGAATCTCGCAGCGATCTGGGTCGGTATGGCTGTGTGTATCCCGACGTATATGCTCGCCAGCAGTCTCATCGGCCAGGGGATGAACTGGTGGCAGGCCTTACTGACCATTCTTCTTGGCAACGTCATCGTGTTGATTCCAATGATTCTGAATGCGCATGTGGGTACTAAGTATGGCATTCCTCTTCCTGTCTTCCTCAGAGTGAGCTTTGGCATCGATGGTGCAATCCTGGCGGGCTTATTAAGAGGCCTTGTTGCATGCGGTTGGTTTGGCATACAGACATGGATCGGTGGCGCGGCGATTTATCAATTGTTGCTTGTGATTGCTCCAGGTCTTAGCGACAGTGCATATCTCGGAGATTTCATCGGACTAAATACCATGCAGCTTTTGTGTTTTCTTTTCTTCTGGGCAATCAATATCTATATTATATACAAAGGCATCGACTCCATCAAAACACTTGAGAATTGGGCAGCGCCATTTTTGTTATTGATCGGTGCTGCGCTTTTGATCTGGGCCTGGGTCACAGTAGGTTCGATGTCACAGATTCTCGATGCGAGCTATACACTTGCTGCTGCTTCGAATGTCGACTTCTGGTCGATCTTCTGGCCTGGGCTAACTGCTATGGTTGGATTCTGGGCAACGCTCTCCTTGAACATTCCAGACTTTACGCGGTATGCTCGGACACAACGAGACCAGGTGATTGGACAGGCGATAGGATTGCCTGGCACAATGGTATTTTATTCCTTCATCGGCATTTCAGTGACAAGTGCAACAGTACTGATTTATGGTGAAGCGATTTGGGATCCGGTTGCATTGTTGGCAAAATTTGATTCAGCATTGGTCGTGATCATTTCAATGTTTGCACTCGCCATTGCCACGCTTTCTACAAACATTGCAGCGAACGTGGTTGCTCCTGCCAACAGCATCGCAAATATTAATCCTAAGAAAATCAGTTATAAACTCGGTGGATATATCACTGGCGTGATCGGCATCCTGATCTTTCCATGGAAACTGATTGCGGATCCGACAGGGTATATTTTCACATGGTTGATCGCCTATTCTGCATTACTTGGTGCCTTGGCTGGTGTGATGATTTGCGATTATTACCTGTTGCATAAGACGGAAATCAGCCTTCCGGCACTCTTTAAAGTGAACAGCATCTACAAAGGATGGAATGTGAATGCATGGATTGCCTTTACAATCAGTTTGCTTCCGGTCATTCCGGGATTTCTTGTCATGGTCGGAGCAATAGACGCTGAACACGTTGGAGCATTTTGGAGGGAACTATATTCCTACGCATGGTTTGTGACCTTCTTCCTTGCTTTTGTTTTGTATTATTTGCTGGCGAAATTCAATACAACAACTACATTATCTCCTGAATAACGCATGAAGGATCTCCACGCATTCACTCTCCGCAATTCGATCGGTATGGAAGCTGGCGTCATCAATTTCGGCGCTACTGTAACCTCGATCAAAGTCCCTCTTCAAAATGGTGAGTCGCAGGAAGTCACTTTGGGTTTTGATACTGCGGAAGAGTATGTGCTGAAACGCAGCTATATGGGTCCGATTGCCGGTCGTGTGGCCAATAGAATTGCAAAAGGCAGATTTACACTTGATGGAAAAGCATATCAGCTCGATTGCAATAATGGCCCCAATCATCTGCATGGCGGTCCAAATGGCTGGGCAAAAGTGTTCTGGGAAGTTGTAGGTGCTGCATCAAACAGCGTGCAGTTGAAGTATCATAGTCCGGATGGCGATGAGGGTTATCCGGGAAATGTCGATGTCCGTGTGACGTACACCATTGAAGAATCAAATGCCCTCTCCATTGTTATCGAAGCGTCAACAGATGCCCCTACATTGATCAATCCGACAAGTCATTGCTACTTCAATTTGTATCGCGATCATCTTCGTATAATTCTCGATCATGACCTGCAAATCCATGCAGACCACTATACACCCTCTGATGTTGAGCTCATTCCGACGGGAGAAATTGCCTCCGTCATTGGTACACCGATGAATTTTTTAAGCATGAAAAAAGTGGGTGAAGACATTCATGCAGATTTCGATCAACTTCGTAATGCAAATGGTTACGATCACAACTGGGTCCTGAATGACTACACTGGTCAACTCATAGAATGTGCGAGACTCCATTGTGCATCCAGCGGTCTTACGATGATTACATCTACCAACCAGCCTGGTATCCAATGTTATTCGGGCAACTCACTCCACCATAATACCGGCAGACAGGGCCAGCAGTATGATGCATATTCCGGGATCTGTCTCGAGACCCAGGGCTTTCCCGATGCCGTAAATCACCCCAATTTCCCGTCAGTGATTGTCCGACCCCGAGGGCGGTATTACCATCTTACACAGTACCGATTCTTGTACCTTTAATCCTATAAAATCAGTCCGTAGTCTTCAGTCCTCAATCAACTATCATCAATCAACTATCATCAATATCTCATGTCTCTTTTGATTAAAAACGGTCGCATCATCACAGCATCAGACGATTTCATTGGCGACATCCTGACTGACGGCGAAAAGATCGCGGTGATCGGCACAGCCCTGGACGCAGACGGTGCAACAGTCATTGACGCAACTGGTAAAGTAGTCATCCCGGGAGGCATAGATCCGCATGTGCATCTTGACATGCCTTTCATGGGAACCTTCTCGAGTGATGATTATGCGAGCGGGACATTGGCAGCATTGCATGGAGGTACGACAATGGTGATCGACTTTATCCTTCAAACACAGGGAAAGTCATTACACCAAGCCCTCGATGCATGGCGAGGGAGATCGAATGGCAACTGTTATGGCGATTATTCATTCCACATGGCGGTGACCGATTTCAATCCCGAGACGAAAAAAGAAGTTGCCCAGATGATTGTCGAAGAAGGCATCACATCTTTCAAAACCTTCATGGCCTACAAAGGTGCGTTGATGATCGACGATGGACAGATGATAGCATTGATGCAGGAAGTGAAGAAGCATGGAGGAATGGTCACCGTACATGCAACGAATGGTGATATGATCGATAAATTGATCGCGCAACATCGCTCTGAAGGAAAGTTGAGTCCACTCTATCATTATCTATCACAGCCTGAGATTACGGAAGCAGAAGCATCGGGACGTTTTTGCGATATGGCATTCTATACCGATGTGCCAGCCTACATCGTGCATCTCACCTGCGAAGGCGCACTCAATCATGTCCGCGATGCGGCGAAACGGAATCAAAAAGTCTTTGTGGAAACATGCATGCAATACCTGATTCTCGATGCATCAAAGTATGCACAAGCCGATGGCGCCAAATGGGTGATGAGCCCTCCATTACGTGAGAAAAAAGATCAGGAATCACTATGGGCGGGTTTAAATCAAGGGTTGGTAAATATCGTGGGTACCGATCATTGTCCGTTTAAGTGGGAACAAAAGCAAATGGGTAAAGATGATTTTTCAAAGATTCCAAACGGTCACCCGGCAATCGAGCACCGGATGGAATTGCTCTGGTCAGAAGGCGTGATGAAAGGCATGATCAGTCCGCAGAAATATGTGGAAGTCACATCAACCAATCCCGCAAAAATCTTCGGCATGTTTCCACAGAAGGGATGTCTCGCACCCGGCTCTGATGCGGATCTAGTCATCTTTAATCCCACTCAGACTCATACTTTGTCTGCCAAAACGCATCACATGAACGTAGATTACTCGGCGTATGAAGGATGGGAGGTGACAGGAAAATGTGAGACGGTGATCATGCGTGGCAGTGTGGCGATTGATCATGGCAAAGTGCAGATTGTCAAAGGGTATGGGAGGTTTGTGAAAAGGGGAAGATTGTCGAAGGTGATATAAGAAGGCGAAGGCTGAGGCGAAGGCGAAGGAAGTTGGGATCAGCCTTTGGCCGACAAGTGCAATCTCAAAGTAAGGTGAAACCTGAAGCGGAAGTGAATAACAACAATTTTTTAGCCCTGAAGGGGTGTCATACATTAACATTGGGCAACGCTCAATGAAAAACGAAAGCCAATGCCAAGAAATGTAAAATCAGGCCTTATCCGATGAAAACTCAAACACAAATGCAAACTCAAACTCAATATAAACCCGAAAACTATGCCTAGAAAGATTAAATCTGGACTTATTCAAATGAGTCTCGCTAAAACCGAAGGTGATGGAACTATCAATGAGATCATGGAAGCGATGATCCAAAAGCATATTCCTTTCATAGAAAATGCCGGCAACCAAGGGGTGCAAATTCTTTGCCTTCAGGAAATCTTCAGTACACCGTATTTCTGCCAGGGTCAGGATGCAAAATGGTATGGCTCGGCAGAACCTGTGCCAGGCCCAACCACCGAACGACTCGCAGCATATGCGAAGAAGTATGAGATGGTGATCATCGTTCCCATTTATGAACAGGAACAGCCAGGTATCTTATATAATACTGCAGCTGTCATCGATGCAGATGGCACCTATCTGGGCAAGTATCGCAAGAATCATATCCCGCATACCTCAGGCTTCTGGGAAAAATTCTTTTTCAAACCTGGTAATCTCGGTTACCCGGTCTTTGAGACGCGCTATGCACGCATCGGTGTCTATATCTGTTATGATCGACACTTCCCTGAAGGTGCGCGCATCTTCGGACTCAATGGTGCAGAGATCGTCTACAATCCTTCTGCAACCGTCGCAGGTCTTTCGCAATATCTTTGGAAGCTCGAACAACCGGCACATGCAGCAGCCAACGGCTACTTCATGGGTTGCATCAATCGCGTCGGTGAAGAAAGGCCATGGAATCTCGGTACCTTTTATGGCAGCTCCTACTTCGTCGATCCCCGTGGACAGATTTTTGCACAGGCATCAGAGGACCAAGACGAACTCCTTGTCTCTGAATTTGATCTGGATATGATTAATGAGGTGAGGTCGGTGTGGCAGTTTTATCGCGACCGAAGACCAGAGACGTATGGGAAGATTGGGGAGTTGTAAAATCCAGGCGAAGGAGGAGGCGGAGGCGAAGGAAGAAACCGACTATGTTTTGAAGTGGATTCAGGCTAAAATTTCCACAATCACAGTATATTGTAAGCTGTAACGTTCACTAAACCACCACATATGGCTTTTATTGATTTCACCGAGACATCGGTTTGGAAAAAAGGATTTATCCTTCTCGTAAGAGTATATCGGCTTACAAAGAAGTTTCCCAAAGAGGAAATCTACACTCTTTCATCAGATATGAGGAGGGCAGCAAATTCTGTTCTCCACAATTTCGCGGAAGGATTTGGCAGATTTGAATCAAGAGACAAAACACGTTTCTATAAAATATCACGAGGCAGTGCTTATGAACTTATTAGCCAAGCATTGGTCTCACATGTTCTTCAATACACCGATAAAACTGAAGAATTGGAACTACTCACTGGATATAAAGAGATTATTCACGAACTGGATAATCTCATAATTTCTATTGAGGGTAGAAAATAGACATCGACACTTTCATACTGGAGAGTTGAGCAGAACCAACCGGTTGGACATCCTTCATCTCGGGCTCCGCCCTTCTCGTTGTCTTTGAATTCTTGCATACATTCGATTCTCGGATTGGCGGATACATTGGGTTTGTGTATGCGCTTGAATATTATCTTTTTCTTCGCCTTTGCCTTCTCCTTTCTTTTCTTTGCTTTCCTCCGCCTTCGCCTTCTCCTTTCTTTTCTTTGCCTTCCTTCGCCTTCGCCTTCGCCTCCGCCTTTGTATTTTGCATGCATGTCCGAATACCAACGCCCCAAATCTGAATCCGACCTCCTCGAGAATTTCTCTCAGCTCCACCCAATCATGGATTTGACAATGGCGCATTATGCCAGTGTCCGTTGCTTGTATTGTTATGATGCACCTTGTATTTCAGCATGTCCTACGGGAATTGATATTCCTCTTTTCATACGTCAGATCCGTACAAATAATCTCGATGGTGCCGCACGCACGATTTATTCGTCAAACTATTTCGGACAGATCTGTGGGAAAGTATGCCCTACAGAAGTGCTCTGCGAAGGCGCCTGTGTCTATCATGAACAGGATCTTGAACCCGTAGAAATCGGTGCTCTGCAAACCTATGCATGCAATCATGCTATCGAAAATGGTAGTGTGCTTTTTACTCCTGCCGCTGCAAATGGAAAAAAGGTAGCCGTCATCGGCGCAGGTCCTGCCGGTATCGCATGTGCATGTGAATTGCGATTGCATGGCTACACCGTCGACGTTTTTGAAGCAAAGTCATTGCCATCAGGTCTGGCAGTACATGGCACAGCTCCCTATAAAATCGATAATGATGAAGTGCTTCATGAAGTAGAATATTTGCTTGATCAGTTTCAATTCAATCTTCATTGTGATAGCTATATAGATGCCGGGCGATTGCAGAAGATGGAAAAGGAATACGATGCGATTTTTCTTGGTATCGGATTAGGCGAGTCGCGCGCTATGCAGGTGCGTGGCGAAGATCTTGATGGATGCATCGGCGCCACGGAGTTTATAGAACGAGTCAAACTTGATCCGCTTTCGGCATACCCCGGAGATCGCGTCATTGTGATTGGTGGTGGCAACACAGCCATGGATGCCGCTTCTGAATCAGCAAGGCTGGGTGCTAAAGATGTGCTCCTCGCCTACCGTCGTTCACAGGCAGAAATGAGTGCCTATGATTTTGAATACGATCTTGCGAAAACCGCAGGTGTACATGCCTTGTTTCATGTCGTACCTGTCGAAATCCTTGGCGCATCGCATGTGGAAAGCGTCGTGTTTAGCAAAGTAGAAGATCTCAATGGAACATTGCAACTCATTCCAGGCTCTGAATTTGTTGTACCCTGTGATGCAGTGATCAAAGCGACAGGACAATCCAAGATGGTTGGTTTATTGAGTCAGATCACAGGACTTGAATGCGATACGATTGGTCGTCTCGTTGTAAATGAACATGGTCAGACAACAAATCCTAAGTACTTCGCCGGAGGAGATGCTGTGAATGGTGGAGCGGAAGTGGTGAATGCAGCGGCCGAAGGGAAAAGAGCCGCAATAGGTATTCACCTATTTTTAAAAGCTTAATCCACGGTTGGAAAAGGCTAAGGCTAAGGCTGAGGCTAAGGGAACTCATCTGTAAACCAAACATGTACTATAATGGACTTCACACAAATGTCAGTATGGAAAAAGGCTATTCAATTACTTCTTGAAGTATATCGACTGGTCAAGTCCTCGACTCAGTCGAACATTTCCACCAGAGGAACGCTATGGATTAGCATCAGACATGAGAAGGGCGGCCAATTCGGTAGCCCATAACATTGCAGAAGGATCAGGTAGATTTGAACCAAAAGATAAGACGCGTTTCTATAAAATGTCACGAGGGAGTGCATTTGAGCTCATTAGCCAGTCATATGCATCTACCGAGCTTCATTACTTCGATTACACAGAAAAACTAAAACTTGAACGTGGATACAGGGAGATTATCGATGAATTAAACTCACTTATTAAATCGATTGAAACTAAAAAGTGAGGGCTCTTCCTTTGCCTTAGCCTTAGCCTCAGCCTTAGCCTATAAGGATCAGGTTAAGGACATTACCTTTACGATAAGTACATACCAATAAAAATGCCTGATATAAAATCAAATCTCGCCGGCATATCATCCCCAAACCCCTTCTGGCTCGCCTCCGCACCACCTACCAACAGCGGTTACCAGATCATGAAAGCCTTCGAAGCAGGATGGGGCGGCGCTGTATGGAAGACTCTTGGAATACCGATTATTAATACTTCATCTCGTTATGGTGCTCTGCACTATGGTGATAAGCGGATGATTGGATTTAACAATATCGAGTTGATCACAGACAGACCTTTGTCGGATAATCTCAGAGAAATAGAAGAGGTCAAGAAATATTTTCCGCATCATGCAGTCGTCGCATCTCTGATGGTAGAGACGAAAGCAGAGTGGCACCAGATCGTAAAGGATGTGCAGAATGCCGGTGTCGATGGCATTGAATTGAATTTCGGCTGTCCGCATGGCATGTGCGAACGCGGAATGGGTTCTGCTGTCGGCCAGGAACCGAAGATCCTGGAAATGATCGTCTCCTGGGTCATGGAAGTAGCAAAGGTGCCGGTCATCGTCAAACTCACACCGAATATTTCCGACATCACTGAGCCTGCTCGCGCTGCAGTTCTCGGTGGTGCAAATGCAATCTCCCTGATTAATACGATTCAGAGTGTAATCGGAATAGATCTCGATACCTTCGTGCCCTACCCTGCTGTCGATGGCAAGAGTACGAATGGAGGTTATTGTGGTCCTGCAGTAAAACCCATTGCATTAAACATGGTAAAGAACTGCGCTCTCGATCCTGAAGTCACCATACCGATATCAGGCATTGGTGGCATTGAAACATGGCAGGATGCTGTAGAGCATATGTTACTTGGCGCAAGCAATGTGCAGGCATGTACCGCCGTGATGCACTATGGCTTCAGGATTGTGAAAGAAATGACATCAGGGCTTGAGCAATACATGCGTGATAAGAAGATGCAGTCTCTGGATGACCTTATCGGAAAGTCACTTGATAAAGTGAAACATTGGGAAGAATTGAATTTACATTATAAAGTCGTCGCAGAGATCAATCCGGACAAATGTATTGGTTGTCAGCTTTGTTATATTGCCTGCGAAGATGGAGCACATCAAGCGATTCGTCTGGGAAACAACGGAATTCGTGTACCGGAGATTATTGAAGAAAATTGTGTGGGATGCAATCTCTGTTCTTATGTTTGCCCGGTCGATGAATGTATTACGATGGTGAGACGTGATGATGGCTCAAAGAGTGAGAACTGGAAAGATTATGTGAAGGCCGTCAAAGCTCCGACGTCATTTGAAGATAGACGTGGAGGTGGTGTAGGACATCATATTCCGGAGCCGGTGGAAGCGCTAAGAAGGGTGAAGGGATAAAGGGATAAAGGGATCAAGGGATCAAGGGATAAAGGGATCAAGGGATCAAGGGATCAAGGGCCAAACGGAGCAAAACTCTTACT
Source organism: Saprospiraceae bacterium (assembly GCA_035292505.1). Taxonomy (GTDB): domain Bacteria; phylum Bacteroidota; class Bacteroidia; order Chitinophagales; family Saprospiraceae; genus DATDQA01. The sequence continues at coordinate 14,473 of DATDQA010000330.1, forward strand.
CGTTTTGAGGGAGGGACAAACCTCGAAGCCTGCCCGACTGTGTCATTCAGGCGGGCGTCCGCAGGACCTTCGCGCGTTTGAGTGTGGGCATTTACTTTTTACCTTGCAATATTTTGTACAAACAAATCTCACCTTAAAATATGAAACAACTTTTATGCATTGCTGTATTCTCCATGCTCATGTATTGTGTGGCATTCTCTCAGACTGATAAAGGAACAGTCCTTCTTGGTGGCGGAGCAACGTTTACTACATCCGATGGCACAAGTGTTTTTAATGCGACACCAACCATCGGGTTCTTCGTGCTGAACGATGTCGTAATCGGTGCAGGCTTCGATTGGTATACCACAAAAGGTGCAAGTTCATGGGCCTTAGGGCCGTTCATCCGCCTTTATCTTTTTGGGAATGACAGAGGCAAGTTTATTGTTCAAAGCGGTGTGAATGTGGGTGGAGCAAAGAACTCAGATACGGCTTTCGGTTTTGATGTTGCAGCCGGTTATGCAGCTTTCTTAAATGAAAGCATTGCTCTTGAGCTTCTTGCAGGGTATACCAAGACTGGTGATACAAAGGGGATATTTTCTCTCGGGGCGGGATTTCAGATACATTATAATAGGTGAAACCGGAAAAACCAGAGAAGCAGGTAAATCCGGTGACCTCGCCAGGTATCTGGGTTTGTCATGAATAACATTAAATTAGAAGCAGTAACCCATGCCTCCAGGATTGATTATTCACTTTAATAAAATACAGGATTATGAAACATTTGTGCAACACCCTCACCACTGTCCTATGTCTGGTCGTTTCTATCCAAATCGCCTCGGCACAAGAGATCAGTGTGTATCAGTACAGGCACGTTCCCCAGGACAATGTAGATGAGTTTCTATACCGTGAGACAACCTATTGGCAGAAGGTGGCTCAAAAGGCGATTGATGATGGTAAAATGAATTTTTGGGCGTTGCTTGAAAAAGTGAGCGGAACAGACCTGACTAATAGCTCGAACTTCCTGTTCATTAATACCTTCGAAAATATTGATGCAGAAGGAATCTGGAATCCCGGTGCGGTGTTTCCTGGTGTGCCTATGGGTCAGATGGAGACGGGCTCCATGAGTACAGTGACAAGTCAGGTCTATGTGCAGCCTCAAAACTGGGTAGATGATGCAGCTGCAACCCCTGAGAAAGATTACAATTATGTGGTGATCAACTACTGGAATAGTTCAGATCCGGGAGCCTGGATTGAAGGAGAGAACACACATTGGGCACCCTTTATCAAGGCTGAGATGGCCAAAGCAGCAACTTCCCAGGTAGCCTGGGGAAATGCAACCATTCTTGCTCCAAGAGGTGGTGATGTTGAAGCGACAAATATTTCTTTCGATTTGTTTTCTACGCTTCACAGCGCATTGATTCCGAAGTGGGATCCAAATACGAAGTTCCCGGAAGAGGCGCTTGCAGGGATACAAAAAACATTACTCAGTCCTCGTGGTCTTGTTGTATATAGAATTGTAGCAGTGGCGACAAAGAACGAGTGAGAAACTTGTAACATTTTGAAATGAAAAGCCCTGTCGTTGGATAGGGCTTTTTTATTTGCGTTTGAGCTTCTACCTATAACTTTTGTAGCGTGAGAGAGACTTGAACTCTCGACCTCCGGATTATGAATCCGACGCTCTAACCAGCTGAGCTACCACGCCATGAATGTCAATGAATGGTGATGGCTGTGAAGCTCGCCTGTCCCGACTTTACGGAGGGAAG
>DATDQA010000331.1:0-25414 GCA_035292505.1 Saprospiraceae bacterium
TATTCGGGCAAACAGTTTAGTCATCCCTCACCCCTCGATCCCCTGAAGGGGAAGTCCGCGCGCAACTTTAATTCGGGGCGGGTGGCGGTTCCACCTTTAGGGGGTAAGGGGGTAGCGGCGAGTAGTTTGTATATGCGACTAAAACCTGCAGTTTGTCACACACCCTGTGTACAGGATTACATAGGTTAAAAAAGTCCTTGCTCCCCCAGATGACGGAAGAGCTTGCCACATATCATGCGGGGTCCTATGGACGCCCGTCCGATCGGAAGGCCGTCCTCAGTCTTCAGTCCTCGGTTTGTACCTGCCTGCCCGTCCGTAGGTTATCTGATCTGGCTGGCAGGTCAACTGCGAGACCAAGCTCTACAACTTTAAGAGTTTCAAGGTTGCCGATTGGCTTTCAAACCAGACGTCGACAAAATAGAGCCCTGCCAACAATCCGGTCAAGTCAATCATATGACTCGAATAACCTTGATCCGGATCAAAACTTATCGCACGTACCAGACGACCCATGTCGTCATGAATATGGATTTCAGTGGCTTCCGAAACTCGTGTTCTAAGTTCAAGTCTCGTCATGTCTTGCGCCGGATTTGGAAACAGACTTATAGCGCCGATATTCACCTGTGCATCCTGTGTTGAAACGGTTGAATTGAGCACTTCCGTGCACCGAGAAAACTCTGATGTACTCCTGTCATCGTTTGTGCATGTTGCGGTAATGAAACTGCCCACTGAGGGGATATCAGATGCAAAAACAAAATCTGTGGCACCATCAACATCTGTCATGACCTTCATCGTGCCGAGAAATATCTCTCCTTCACCGAAGTCTGATGGATCGCATGCCTTATTCGCATAGAAGGAGAGGGTCAGTTCCATATTTGGAGTACTTTCAACGATACCTGTGACGGTCGTTGTGTTTTGGGTAAATTTTACCGAAACCAATTCTGGATAGTTTTGTAAATCATTCGGTCCCGTGTCCTGATCACGCATATCATTCTGATTCGCACCGTCCGCTCCAATGTTGATTCCCAATCCAGCATTAGATCTGAAAATTGATGCAATGATGCGGTTGCCTTGTCCTGCAATCGTGTCGACATTGACACCATGATTTCCGTTGAATGAAATCATATTCAGGGAGTCCAGAGCGCCAATTGTATTATTGTTTGCTCCGTTTGTCACAAGAATTCCGTCACCATCGTTACCAAGAGCGGAGACGGAATCAGACTGTAAACCGATGAGATTGCTGAACACAATGTTTCCGGACGCTGCAGGTCCATGTATTTCAATGCCTGCCCCGGAGTTTGCCGAGATCAGATTACCAGGACCAATGAAAGTGTTTGTTCCACCGATAAATATTCCAGCGTCATCTTCAATCGGGAAAAAGCCATTCGGAGATGCAACGGTGCCTGACGTATCGGTACCTATGTAGTTACCGGCAATCTGATTCGAGTCAGGAATCGAATTCGAGTTGGTTGAAGAGATGCGGATGCCATTATCAAAATTACCGCTGATGATATTCCTTGCCGCTGCAATGAATCCACCGACAAAGTTCTGATTTGCATGATTACGTATCTCTATACCATTGGCTTCATTCGCAATGATAAAGTTGGATGTGAGCAAATTCCCATTGGAAGGTGCGATACCGGTAGCGTCCGACACGCCTTCGATCAGGATGCCGTTCAATCCTGATTCTCCGATACTGTTACGCGATATGAAGTTATTACTTGATCCCGCCAATGAGAAACTCGGTCCACCTGCTACCGGCGTCACGACAAGGGGTCCCAGATAAATACCATTTCGGACATTTGGCGCATTCGTACTTCCGATGAAGTTTTGAAGGATTTCAGTTTGCGTTACTCCTTCTATGAAGATCCCATGTCGCAAGTGGCCAGAAATCGTATTGTCCTTGACTTTGGTATTCAATGGTCCATCTGAGACGCGAACTCCGCTATGAGAACCGGCAGGCGCAAGGGACATACTATGTGTGCGATCGGGGCCGATAAGATTGTCTTGTATGACGTTGTTATCTGTGAGAGGTCCTTCAACCAGGATATTATCGGCGTGATTGCCGGAGATCAGATTTCCTTCACCCGCCAGCGAACCCCCGATGCGGGTATTCTGCGCACCCTGATCGATGACCACACCAGATCCTTGTGGAGGTGGTCCTGGAAGTCCGTTTGGGATTGCTGCTGAACCGTTGAAATTCGTTCCTATGTTATTGTTCTGTATCAGATTATTGTCGGTCGTCAGATCAGAGATGTGAACTCCGTGTCTCATATTACCTGAGATGAGATTTCCTGCACCTCCGCCCAGAAGAAATAAACCTCCTACGATATTATTTTGTGCACCTGATTCTATTCTCACACCTGAACCAACAGGAGCTGGAGCAGTGGCGATACCATTCGCAATTCCGGCTGTTCCGTTTCGGTTTGTTCCAATAAGGTTGCTCTGGATCAAATTATCATCTGTATCAGATCCGGATATACGTACGCCATACGCATCATTCCCGGAAATCACGTTTCCACGTGTAGGGTCCAGGGGCATATGACCTCCAATGATATTCTGATGAGCGCCACCATCGATCAAAATGCCTTCCAGGGTGTTGCCGCGATCAATTGTACCAGAGTAATCGGTACCGATCATATTGTTGCGGATAATGTTTTGGGTAGACAGAGTACCGGTAACGTTGATGCCGGACTTCCCATTTGCTGAGATGACATTCATGTCGGCAGTTTCATTTCCACCAATGATATTATCGAAAGAATTAGATATAGAGACTCCATCGCCACGATTGCCGCGGGCAATTAATCCAGTAAAATCCACGCCGATGAAATTGCCTACGATGCTATTATTGTTGGAATTTGCTATCGTTACGCCATTTCCGATATTGCCGGAAATCAGATTTCCTTCCGATGGATCCGGACCACCAATTCGATTTTCCGATGCATTACCCGCAATTGAAACACCACTCCCATTGGCACCAAAGAAGGAACATTCTACTTCATTGTTCGTCGCCGCTGCTCCGGTGATTAATATTCCCGACGCAGGAAACCCAAAAAAACCAACCCCTCTGATAGTGTTATCCGAACTCCTAACTACCAGACCTACTGGTGGAGGTGGGAGTAGCAAGGCAGGTGTCATTATAAGCCCGGGAAAGCAGGTAAGAGGTCCTGCAGAACGCATTTGCTGGGTCGTCGCATCTATTTCCGTGCCTCCTGTATCATCCACGAGGGCAGGTAATGCGCTGAGTATCTTTATGTGACATGAATCTCCTCCCTCTCTTGCTTCATCCTCAACTCTTGCTGTGATTTTATTTGGGCCTTCGATTTCATTTGCTTCCTGAATCGCAGATCGCAAGGTCGTACCGATGACGCCGAGTTCCTGATTGGCATCTGCAACCGCATCTCCGGGGTCAAGATCTGCAACATCCGTCGAATCGGTTACAGTCCAGCATCCGATGTTGCCTGTGGGATCCACATACACTTGTGAGACACCATAATTCAACTCCTGCTCAAATGGGACAACCCCACATGGAAAGGTAAATGGATCGACTTCCCACGTGTGGAAATATAAAAAAGGATCGATATCGAAACCCGATTGACCATATGGTTTCTTAGCCTTGAACTTCAGCCTTGCGAGTACACCTTCTCCTGAAGCTTTGGGATCGCACGGATCAATGTTTGCAGCAATAAACACACTGTTTGGCATTTCGGTGGCCAGCACGGATTGTAATGCGCCACCGGCGCTCGTGAGGATGAAATCGAGATCTGCATTGATAAAGTCAACATACCTGTCATCGTAATACAGCGTAAACCTGCATCCTGCGATCCTCGTGACATTGAATATGACCACATCCACAAGAAATTCATCCGGCTGTCTGATTTGTTTGCACCGTTCAATCCGGCCAACAGAATTCGCCGTATTTCCTACTACATGTACATCTACCCACCACTCAGGAAGCGTGCCCTGGCTGGGGACATCTCCGGGATAGGCAATGAACTCGTTATGCGTTTGAGCTGACATTTGTGTGATGCAACCTACCGGCAAGGTCAGAAGCATGAGCGAAAGAGCGCGTAGAAATGGTTTCATTTTTCATGTTGTTTGTTATAGTAACATCAACACATACCACCATTTGTTACCTGTATGTCGACGATGAACGCTCATGGCATTGATCCCTGTGAAAAAAGAAAAAAGAGAGTTGCAGAAGGTAGTGTCCTGACAGTGAAGGCTGTCAGAGTTTTTTCAACAATGTCTGCGCATTTTGATAATATTCTGATGACTCCCTGATTTGAGAAAGGTAATATGCGGTGGAGTCGATTGTATTTTGCTTCAGGAAAGTCAATCCCAGGTACCAGGCACCTGTGTCTTTGTATGGTTGAGCCGAATTAAATAGTTGGCGGAAATTTTGTTTCGCATTGTCTTCCTTGTCAAGCTCTAAATAACAGATCCCCTGGAACAAGAGAACGTCAGCATCACCGGGCTCATCTGTAAGATGTTGTGTAAATGCATCGAGCGCGCTAGCATATTCGTTATTATTGAACGCACGTTCTCCGGTAGATAAGTTGCTTGACGCATCTCTTTCCGTAAGATCTGCGCGAGGATGTTGTGCATATCGCGTATAGAGGTCCTTCTGCCAGGGCTGCCAGACGAGCACGATCAAAAGCAATATCGCTGCAGCACCCATCACCTGGAGTATCAGACTTCGGCGAGGTAGAGACACCAACCGAGCTCTTTGATCTGATTTAAAATATGCTTTCGACAATCCCTCCAAAGTCTGTATAAATGGTTTCTTCGATGCCTCCCATTTGATGCGGGCGGAAATCGCATCCCGTGTCTCACGGTAGAAAGCCAATTCCTCAAGCAATACGCTGTCCTGCTCCAGGCGACGTTCGAAGTTCGCCCTTTGGACGTCTGTGAGTTCATCATTCAGATAGTCCTCAAACATTGCATATTTCTCTTTCACAGTCATAACTCCTTAAGTTGTGAAAAACCCGGTGATTTCTTTACCATTTCGATCAACTGCTGGGCACACAATGTTTTACGCCGCCGGGCATATCCATAGGTCATTCCCATCTTGACCGCGACGTCCTGCATGGAGAGTCCAGACCAACCTAAGCGCAGAAGTTTCTGGCATTTGTCCCCCAAATCCTGAAATACCTGCCAGAAAAAATCTTCCCGTTCGGTCTGCAGATGGTGCATCTGTGTTCCCTCTATTTGTACCTCTGCACCCTCATATCCTTCGAGTTCGTGAATTGTGACCTCCTGGCGCCGGTTTTTTTTCAGCATGTTCAGCCATTTTCTTTTACAGACCACATAGAAATAGGCATCGAACGGACATTGCAGGACAAGGCCGGACTGAGCATTCCGGTGAATGGCGATCAGTGCTTCCTGGAAGACATCGCGCGCATCGTCGACATTCCCGTTGTTTTTCAATACCAGGCCTTTGATCTTGTCAGAAAACGTTGTATAGATCTCTTTGATAATGACATGGTCATTATTCAATAACCCCTCGATATATCGTTGGTCCTGGTGCATTACAAATACTGATCAAGTAAATATACCCCGGAATTTTTGGCAACAAGGAGGTAACAAATACCCTCAGGGTTTGATCTGATTGCAAATATTATTCCTTCACCATTTTTAATTTTTATGCTATGAAAACGCAACCAATTTTTCGAAACCTGATTTCTGACCTGCGATTTCCTCATGTGCAGTTTGCAGCTTTCCGTCGGGGCATACCATCCACATTTGTCAACTGCCTCTTCGTCTGGGTAATGCTCGCAATCGCAATCCCTCAGGATGCTGCAGCACAATCACTTGCTTCTATTAAATCGGCAGAAAAAGCTGTCGAAAAAGCACAAGAGAAGGTGGACAAAGCTCAGGAAGAAGTGAAGAAAGCTCAAAAAGCGGTCGATGACGAAATCGAAAAAATGAAAAAAGAAGCTGAGGATAACCCAAAGGCACATGGCACGAACTCCAAACTCACAGAACTTAGAAAGGAACAACAAGAGGCGGAAGAGGCTCTGAAAAAGGCGAAAGAAGTGCTGGAAAAAGCGAAAGAACGTCTAAAAAAGGCTAAAGAGAAATTCGAAGAGCAGCAAAAGAAAGCGCTCGAAGAGGCTTTGAGACAACGACCATTGCCAAAGGACAAAAAAGGGCTTGAAGATTACAAACGTGAATTAGAGTCCTGGAAGAATGGTGTTTGGGGCACTGGTGAAGGAGAAGATTTGAAAAAAAGGATTCGGGAAAAAATTGACGAGGAACTACGCAAGCTGGGAGGTAACGAACAATCTTCTGTGCCTGAACGTGGCATGCATGAGACATCGGAACATGATCGTTACCTCGTAGAACTTGCAGGTATGTTATCACTTGGCAATCTCATACCACATACCGTTGAAATGCCTGAATTGCAAGCCGCTGTTTTCAACCCCGGCACCATAGAACAACTTTTTGAGCAACTCGGCGGAGAATTTATACTTGGCGCTTCGACAGGGCAGATACTTTCTGATATAGAGTTGCAAGGTCAAACCAACTTGATGCCAGGTATCGGTTTTGGTATTCGTCTTGGTTCGGGACTGGAGCTTGGGCTCCGCGGGAATTATTTCAAATCGAAATGGTCGGGCGCGTTTCCGGTGACAGTATTCCCGTTCCAGGCTTCGGAAGCGCCGCACACCTTTCAGGGCTCGATCAACGCATCCTTATCAGGATTGCTGACGGATTTGGAAGCGCGGTATTTTCTTACAAGTGGATCGCTACGTCCTTACGTGCAAGTTGGAGCGCGCGGACAATGGTTGCTCAATAGTAATTCCTCTGCTGATATAAGCGGTGTGATACTACCTCTTGAATCACCTTCTCTCTCTGGCAATACATTGTCTGTATATGCCGGTGCGGGTATACGAATGAATGTCGGACAGAGTGCCTTCGTGCAAAGTGGAATATCGTACGCTCATGTGCCAGGCAGTGGATATACTCCTACTATGACAGTGGGCGTGGGACTGAGATTTGGAGAAGACAATGTCGATTGCAATAAAAAAGAAGATCTGCCTGCGCTTATCCGCCGATTATACGACATGTATACAGTTTACCGTCAAGGTGGGGATTCTCATGAAGAAGCAATGAAAAAAGTCATGAGTGAGAACTTACAAGAAGATTGGAAAGATATCTTCAAAAAGATATATGACAAGCAGACGAAAAAGAAGTGAGGGATAACTTGGATGAACAGGCTGGGATGCAATTCTTCGTCACTAGCTCCCTAAATCAAGCAGAACCTGCCTTGTCCGTGCAAGGTGGGTTTCTGCTTAATACGAGGTTGTTTTAATAACCGGATTGAACACACGGGTCAACCTTATCATACATTGTGAAAATGTATGTTGAAATGGAGCGATTGATAAGCCTGATCCAGACTTTGTACTTTTGAAAACAATCGATCACCAATGACCTCAAGATCCACGCTTACTCTTTGTTTCAGTTTCATCCTTTGCCTCGCATATGGACAAGACAGGCGCAACGGAACTATTGAGTATCAAAAAGAAGTACAGGGGTATCGTGTGCGGGTGGAAATACCTCCGCCCCGGACAATCCCCGGTGCACGCAAAGCATTTGATGAACACCTGATAGAATTCGGAGATGGGACGCACAGTTTTGAAGACGCACCGTTGCATACGTTTCCACCAGGCAGACATACAATTCGGACGAGTATTATTAATAACTATGACGACGGCAAACCTCCAAAGATTCCTCCGCGTATCATTGAAGTTGACCCATCTGAAACAAGTCACATGCGTCAATTACAATCATTTATTCCTGAGGATGAGTCGCTGGAGTTTATCGTGTTTCAGGATCCAATGCCGCAGGAAGAAGTGGTGTGCATCATCAGCTACAGGAATACTACATCAGCGCTGGTTTCAGGAAAAATTGATTTGTATTTCAACGAACATATCTATGGTAAATCGCATTTTGAATTCCTGGAAGCGCGACTACATCACGGTGAGACAGAGGTTCCCGAAGAGCTATTGACTGAGTATTCGGAATTTACTCAGGACCAGACAATCGCCAGTGTGGGGCACCTCGACTTTACGCTCGTCGAAGAGCCCTTTATTGACAGGCTCAGTTTACAAAATGAATTTACCGACCGCAAAGAGTGGGAATTCAATACCCTGGAACCGGGTGAGGAACGCAATATCTATGTAAGCCTTATTTCAACATCGGCAATGCTGAGGGATACGAATGCTACCGTGAGAATCGCAGCCACGATCGAGTCAGATGATGGAAGCATCAGGAAGTTGAAAGTAACCCACAAACAAATTGTCACGTCACACGACCCGAATAGAATGACCGTAAGGCCTCGTAAAATGAACTTTGCACGACGTATGGTCAGCCCCATAGAATACTATGTCAAATTCCAGAACCATGGTGAAGGACCTGCGCGGCAAATTGTCGTGGAATGTGCTTTGTCTGACGATATCGACTTCCGGAGTCTGCGCATCCTGGACATGTATCCTCCATGCCCGATGTGCCCTGAGAGGATTGTCACCTATGGATGTCTGGATACTACGCAACGCGAAGAGGGTATCGTATTTACATTTAAAAACATTTACCTGCCGGGCCGTGAGCAGAATCTCACAAGGAAGGACTCCACAAAAGGCTTTATCCGCTTTGAAGTGAGACCCGGGCAGAAGCTGCGCAAAGTTCCATTCAACGCACGGTCGGCGATCATTTTTGATAAGAACGAACCTATCAAGACAAATTCAGCCAGGATGAAATTCAGGGCAGATCTGACGACAGGACTGATTGCAGGCATTCACAACAGCCGTCCTGAAGACGCCGATCCCTCGGACCTGGGCTACTTTGCCGGAACACTGCTTGCGCCGTATAAACCCTATCGGTTGTACTATCAGGCAGAGATCATGCCTATCTATGCCAACTATACGATCAAGGATCTGACGACTGGCACTGTGAGATATGACCTTCGACACGTGCGGGTTGACATCGTGCCACTCCAGGTAAGGAAAAACCTCACTTCCTTTGCGGGTATAGGTACGGGAGTTCATCTGAGTACACTGGTCTATTCACAGAAGATTGAAAATGGAGTGAAGGCAGATCCACAATGGCTTTCTGAAATCACACCATCTGTATTTGCAGATGTCAATCTTGGCTTTGTGCGCTCGGGGGTGAGCGGAGGGGCACGATATTACTTAACCCTCGATGATCCGGGACGTAACTTCTGGAGTTTCTATCTGGTCATCCGGCGTTAGAGGTGCATACATGAAATGGATTTATTTAAGTTGGTGTGTTGTCATTTTGTTATACCTCGGCTTCACAGAACGGATTACTGCTCAGACGTCGACATTCACCTTCAGGGATATTGACAACAAACTGAAATCTCTCAGTAATCCTGATAGTCTGATTTATTATCTCCGGCTTGGCACTCAGCTCTCTCGTGAGAAAAATCATATTCACAATTGGGTGAGTTATACTCTGGAGTATTTAAGTCAGGGAGTGCAGCACCGGCGGGATTTCAACGAAGGCAAATTGCTTAAAATTTGGCGTGATCCTGTGGATTATGATGAAGCCTCCATTTCAGTGAGGTATTACGTGCTCATGGGATATTATTATGCACAGGATGGAAATATTCAACTCTCGACACAGTACTATTCTCTCGCGCTTTCAATGCACGACAGCTATCGGGTCACAGATGTTGACTTGTTCGGAGAGATTTTGAAACCCCTCGGAAACAATTTTCTGCGGCTTGGAGATTTTGACAAGGGAGCCGAAGTGAGCTACAGGATGCGGGATTGGGTTTTGCGTGTACCGGATCCTGGTGCAGAAGCATCTTCATACAATTTCACAGGGCTGTTACATAAATTGAAAGGAGAACAACAGGAAGCGATCACAGCCTTTCAGCAAGGACTTGCGGTTCCAAAAGCAGATCATGCCGTCCTTGGTAAGATTGCATCAAACCTCAGCTTAATCTGGTCAGAGCTTGGTGATGATGACAAGGCTCAGCAATATGCACTGGAAGCACTCGCACATCTCGACCGGGTACAAGCGCCAACTCAAGCGATATACGAAGACCTCGCAAGCACCTTAATGATCATTGCACAAATCAAACTCAATCAACGCGATGTTGCTTCTGCGCATGAATTTAGCAAGAGCGCACTTACGTTAAAGCCATACATCGACAGACGTACCTATGCTAAAATGCTTGTTATTCACGGTCGCATCCTCCGCATGGCCGGCTACCCGGACAAAGCAATCGATGATTTCAATTCCGCGATAGGTCAGTTTCTTTCAGAGTTTAATCCAGAATATCCTTACACTAATCCGAAACCAGATGGGTTACCTGCGGAGAATACAATTTTCGAATCCCTAGAGGGAAAAGCGGATGCATTTTCTGATCTGTTTCATGCTACCGATGAAATCCGATACTTGGTCCATGCACTGGATTGTCATCAACTTGCGCTGGAGTCGGAGCTTTCACTCAGAAGGCAACTGTCCACAGAATTCTCACGCGATATCATCGCATCAGATAGTAAGCGAAGGAATACCAAGGCTCTTGATATCCTGGCGCGATTGCATCGTCACGGGACTCACCAGGACTATGCCGTCGACGCTCTCTTGATGATGGAGTCCGCGAAGGCAAATTCAATTCTGGAGTCTGTTTATCTGAGTATACAGCATGCTGAGACTTCAGATACAGACACATTGATCCAGCAACTCGCTGAGAAGATCCGTGTACGTGAACGCGAACTGCATCTTCTGAGGGCGAGTAATATCAATAATCCTGACCAGATCAGAACGCTTGAACGTGCTTTAAGTCACCTGAAATTGCAGCTTGCCGAAGAAAAAGCGTTGCATTTGTCACAATTCAGTGGTTATTCACAAGTTCTGGATTCCCAATTCAAACATAAGTACTTCAATGCGTTCAATATACTTCATGATTCTGCACAGCTACTATTTGAATACTTTCTCTATGATAATGCGGGTTATGCAGTGGTCGCGAAGAGAGATGGAAGCGTTCTTTTTAAGGAACTTCGTGATGCTGATCTTATTCAGGCTACGACAACGCAACTGGTGTCGATACTGCACTCCCGGAGTGCGATGATTGCAGACTCAGAGATATTCAGACAGCATGCCCATTGGCTTTATCAGAGATTAGTATCAGATGTCATCGGCGACATAGAAGGAATCACTTCTCTCGTCATTGTTCCTGATGGCGTCCTGAACTATTTACCCTTTGAAATGCTGATCAGTCGAGTTGATTCGACAATGAGTTATGAGGACACGCCATATCTGATCCGTGATATGGAAATTCACTATGCGCATTCTGCGGGAGTGCTTTGGCTTCAGCAGGAAATGCAATCGAAATCATCTAAAGGCATAGCCTTCGCGCCATTCTTTCAGAAGAGAAGAGGGTTGGATGAACTCGCATATAGCAAAGACGAGATCGGTGAATCAAAACCATTTCGTCTCCGTAGGTATGTCGGTAAAGAAGGTTCATTTAAAAATTTTCTCTCTCACGCACGTGACAGCAGGATCATACATCTGGCTACACACGCCAGTGTCGATTCGACAGGTCTGGGTCACATTGAGTTCGCCGATTCGACGATGTTGCTTACAGATGTGTACTACCTACCCCTGCAATGCGACCTTGCCATCCTCAGCGCCTGCGAATCAGCTTTTGGTATGAATACGCCGAGTGAAGGGATCCAAAACTTCGCACGCGCGTTTGCGATTGCTGGAACGAAAAGCATCATTGCAAGTCATTGGCGGCTCAATGATGTCGCCGGTGCCACGATTATCGGTAGCTTTTACAAGTATTTGCACCGTCATCATTCCGTGAGTTCGGCCCTGAGGCAGGCCAAGCTCGACTATCTCGCGAATCCGGACATTCCAGGGATGAGAAAATCGCCGCACTATTGGGCTTCGATTGTGATGATTGGAAGTGATGGGGAGATAGCTTCTGGTTCAGGAACGCCATGGTTTGTGATGGTGGCGCTGGGGATATTGATTTTGTTTTTTGTTTGGGTGGCGATCAGGCGGGATATAAGTACGCGCGCATCTTGATTTTTAGCAGTGTAGCATTTGGGTGATCGCCACGATATGCCGTCTCCCCCGCTGGAGCTTTGGCAGCACGCGGTTTGCACAAGTGACGAGGTGAGAATTCAATCCGCGTCCGAAACTGCCCACACAGGTGGCGGTTGCTCCGGATGGAAAGCGCAGTTCGAAATTGATATGTTCCTGTACTTCGTGATAGATCTTTGGACGATCTGTGGATGCCTGTGCACTTACAGCTAGGGGTTCTTCACCGGTGGTATAGCGTGCCGCATTCAATGGATAGACTCCCATAGCATACATCGCACCACCACCCATTACTTTCTTTTGTTTCCAGTGATCGACACGACCATCATGATATCCGGCTGAGGCTTCGACATGCTGCACCTTGTCATATGTTTTATTGAGGCCAAAAGAAATGATGGTTTGTGTTAGATTTTGACCTGCCCTTATCGTTCTTATTGGTATTTGGATCAGACATTCGATCAAAACACTTAACTTCATCATGTGCATCACACTATACTCGGAGAAGCAAACACGTTTATACGAAGGCGCAATTGGTTCCTGGGAATTGGCATTAATGATTACCAGGAATTTCCGAAGCTGCACAATGCCATAAAGGATGTGGAAGATATCAAACAGGTACTTCTCAGCCAGTATGATTTCGATCCGCAATATATCATCATGTTGTACGATGAAGCGGCCAGCATCGAAGGTATCATCGGTACATTGGATACTCTTGCTGAAAAACTGAGCAAGGATGATACATTGCTCATTTACTACTCCGGGCATGGACATCTGTCTCAGAAAGAACTTGGCTACTGGATTCCGTATGACGCAAAACGTGGGAATACTGCCCGGTATATTGCAAACTCCCGGTTGCGGGATGCGATTGCAACTTTCGATGCCCAGCATGTACTCCTGATTTCGGACTCCTGCTTCTCCGGTTCATTATTAAGTAGGGGTGCATCACGTTCTTCACGGTTGATCCGTGAACTCGACACCTCGCCGTCTCGCTGGGCGCTTTGCTCAGGACGCGGCGATGAAGAAGTCGATGATGGCGTGCCGGGAGACAACAGCCCTTTTGCCAAAAGTATTTTGACGGTGTTGAAAGATCCCTCTGAAGATGAGATCAATATTTCAAGATTGGTAGATCGGGTGCGTGAGCAAGTTGCAGCAAACTCATATCAGATTCCGGAAGGTCACCCGATGCAGGGTGTCAATCATGCCTGGGGTGAATATATTTTCAGAAAAAAATCTGCGCTGGCTGAACAGATAAGGTCATTCAATACCCAGACAGTTTCTGAGAACCAGAAAAAGAAAAAGGATAATATATCCGGACCATTGAAGGTGAATATAAAACCCCGCTATCTTAAATGGAGCAAACGGACAATGAAAATGATCGCGATAATTGGAATTGGCACTTCTCTTATAGCGCTGTGGCTTGTTTTCTTTCCACCCAAATCTCCGGATGCGATGCAGCTTACCGTTTTCGTTACGGACAAAGCCGGCAATGTGGTTCTTGAAAATGAAGGAAGATTGAATATACCTCTCGGCAATCGTTCTCTAAATGCGGTCATCGGTGCAGAGGGCCGTACGCACTTTCCGGATATCGCGGGTGAATATAAAGGAGATACGATCGAAATCGCCCTTGATGCAGAAGGCTGGGTGATTGCTGTCGATGCGATGGATAGAAACCAGTTTGTGCATAACAACCTTTTCGTATTCACCGGCGAACCGTTGCACCTCAAGGTGGAAAGAGATCCGATCTTGCGGCAGGTCCGCGGTAGCGTCAAATCGATTGTTGAAGGGGGTTTTCTTAAGGGCGCAATCGTACTCATCAATAATGAATTCAGTGTCGAAACAGACAGCATGGGCTTCTTTGATTTCATGATACCTGAGGCGCAAATCTCTGACCGTTATAATTTGAGTATACAAAAGGAAGGATATGAGACGAAGAGTCTTTATTACTACCCGGCTACCGGGGCTGTTGATATTCGGCTGAACAGAAAATGAACAGCACATGAAACAGCTTGTTGCAACACTCATCAGCATTTGCATTGCCACCACAGTAGTGCATGCTCAGAATAATATCCTGCGCGGTATCGTGAAGCTCCAGAGCAGCGGCTCGCAGCCGTTGCCGGATGTGGAGATAGCCAGTTTTGGCACCAATCCCGTATACTCCAACAGCAGCGGGATGTTCGAGTTGAGATTCTTAGGAAAAAAGCCCGGTGATGGAGTATCACTGGTCATCAATAAGGACGGTTATGAACTGATCAATGAAAAGGAACTGGAGGATGTGGTGATCCGCAGTGATGCAGACGAAATTGTCATTATTGTGATGAGCCGACAGGGCGAACGGGCCAAACAGGCATTGCGCTATTACGACATCATTCTCACGAATGCCAATAATAATTATGATCAGGAGCTCAGGAGTATCAGGAGCAAACTAGATGCGCTGGGGGAAAATGATGAAGAGCGAACGGCCTTATATCAACAGATCGAGGCATTGAATAGTGAGAAAAGATCACTCATTGAGAAAGCAGAGGAATTAGCGAAGCAATTGGCAGTCGTGGATCTTGATCGTGCTTCTCACATGGCAAAAGAAGCGATGGTATTGTTTGAGCGAGGAGAGATTCAAAAGGCGATTGATGCACTGAGTGATGAGGCACTTGAACAAAGCCTTTGGGAGGCCAGGGAGGAAAAGCTGAAAGCACTGGAAAGAATTGTCAAAGCAGACAGCGCCTTCCAGCAAAGCGTAGAGAATTATATGCTGAAAGCGCGTTTGTGCATATCGGATGGTCAGCATGAAGTAGCACTAAAGAATTACCGCGTAGCAGTGACCACAGATAGTATGCATTATGAGCGAATTTTGGAATTCGCTGAATTCTGTGGTCAGATCCATAACAGGGAAGAGGCGTTAATATATTTCGAAAAGGCGGTTGAGCTGGCTAGCAGTCTCCCGGAAAAAGTGCATGCAAGAATAGCGCTTGCCGCGGAACAGACTTCAGTATATCAGTTTGAAGATGCGGAAACCAATCTGATGGAAGTACTGGTACTGTTGCAGGATGCGCCGGAGCAGTTCGAGCCATTTTGGCGACTTCGCACACATGCACTGGTTCTGCACGACCTGGGCTACACCTATCATAAATGGGGAAAGACCGGAGAGTCTGAGCAACAGGTGAACGCATCAATAGCATACTATGACAGCCTGGTGCTCACCACAAATTTGGAACAGGATATACTGAAACGGGCGGACGTACTATCCCTTCGGTCGAGTTTATATTCGTCTACCCGACAATTTACAGAGGCAGACAGATTGGGCCAACAGGTACTGAATATACACGAAGCCCTGGTACAGCAATACCCCGGAAAGTATGAAGAACGCCTGGCTGTCACCTCTTATAACTATGCACTTGTCTGCACTTACACAAATCTCAGCATGGCAGATTCTCTGTTTCGTAAGGCCATCTATCTCTCGGAAGAATTGAATAAGAAGCAGTTCCAATACCATGACGTGCGTATTGCCAATTCAAAATGGGGATTGGCACGTGTATATTATAGAAAAGGAGAGTATCTGCAGGCTGAAAGCACGCTCAGACAAGCTTTGGAAATGTATACTTTTCTCGCACAAAACAAGTCCGAATCATTTATTGCTGATATCGGCAGGACCCACTCTATGAATGCCCTTGTCAAAATGGCATTAAAAAAATATGATGACGCTGAGGCGGAGTTCCGTTTAGCTCTGGAAATTTTCAATCAGTTGGCTTTAACACGTGCGGATAAATTCAATGTTGAAATAGCCAGAGTCTATGGAAATCTCGCGGATTTATATCTCATCACTTCCAGGTTTGCTGAGTCAGAAGCCACGGCCAAGAACGCGCTTAACATTTTTCCTGAGATGGAGTCTGTCTATGCAACTCTTGCACCGGCTTTACTCTTTCAGGGTAAGTTCGAAGAAGCATTGGAGATTTACAGACAATATGACGATAAGCCCTATGCGCATGGAGTACCAGGCCAGACCTGGAATAGCGTCTTTTTAGAATCACTTGATGAGATCGAAAGCCGTGGAATTAAACATCCTGATGTTGAACGGATCATGGCACTATTGGGCCGCCAATGAAAAAAGTGCCGCTAACTAAAATTAATCCTATCAGATGAAGATTAAAAGCATCTTTGCCATCGGTATCGTGATGTTGACCGCTTTGAGACACGCACTGACAGCCTTGGTCGATTTAGTTTCGTCATGCATTCCGGAGAAATTGCGGAGCGCTATGATCTCAGTGCACAAAAGGATGGATATGAGCCAAAGAGTATGCATTGCTCAGAGATAAACAATACCCAAACAGACCAGACAGGCAATGGAATCATGTCTTTTTGACATATCTCAATTCACTGGAATCTATTGGGGTCATCCATCCCGATGCAGAGAAGATAAGAGCATTCTTAGAGTGAGAAGTACGAGGATAAGGTTAAAATTCACACCCTCACATATCAATCCACTTCCCCTCCATTCCTGCAGACCTGTATATGGCTTCAACAACGCGGATATCACGCAACCCTTCTTCACCAGGCACCACCAATGGACGTCCTTCCTTAATCGCCAAGGCATCGTCATCCATCTGCTTCGCCTGCTGATTCAAGGGTGATGCATTGAGCATTTTTCCATCGCTCGTGCGTCCGCGTATTCCTGAGTACGACTGAAAGGGAACGAGATTGTATGAACCGCTTGCACAAGTGACGAGGAGAGAATTCAGTCCGTGTCCGAAACTGGCTTCACAGGTGGCGGTTGCTCCGGATGGAAAGCGCAGTTCGAAATTGATGTGTTCCTCCACCTCGTGATAGATCTTTGGACGATCTGTAGATGCCTGTGCGCTGACAGCTAGGGGTTCTTCACCGGTGGTATAGCGTGCTGCATTCAATGGATAGACTCCCATATCATACATTGCACCACCACCCATTACTTTCTTTTGTTTCCAATGATCGACACGACCATCATGATATCCGGCTGAGGCTTCGACATGTTGCACCTTGCCATAAGTTTTGTTGCGTCCATATGCAATAATGGTTTGCGTATTCACTTCATGCTGCATCCGGTATCCGATCGCAAGAGAGACGTTGTTTGATTTGCATGCATTAATCGCTTCTTCACATTCCGCAACAGTCATTGCCATTGGTTTCTCACACCATACATGCTTTCCTGCTTTCGCAGCACGAATGCAATATGCGCTGTGCATCGATGGTGGTAAGACGACATAAATCACATCGATGTCGGGGTTATCTGCTATGCGATCCATGTTGCTATAGTTGTACACATTCTTATCGGGGATCTGATAACGTTGTTGCCAGACCGGAATTTTTCCCGGCGTACCTGTTACAATACCGGCGAGATAACAATGTTTTGTCTCCCGCAAGGCAGGAGCAAGAAGATCTGTGCTGTAATATCCCAGACCTATAAGAGCGACACCCAACTTTTCTTTGGTTCGAGGAATCAGAATATTTGGGAACGGATTTGTCATAGATAATCCAATTGCGGTGATCCCAGACTGTCGTAGAAAATGCCGGCGTGAAGAAGACATGCTTGATCTTGATTTTTCTGAAAGATATAACGGTTCAGGCACGGAGTTATAGTATGTTGATATCTTGGGGTGAAACCGAAACAAGAGGAGGAAATAGAGGAAGTAGAGGAAGCAGAGGAAGCGGGTAATGCAAGGAATTAGTAGGGCGGACCCAAGCCTGCCTGCCCCAAAGGGATGCCTTTGGCACCGAAGGCAGGGTGTCCGCCAGTTTGTGTTAGTGGACCTAAGTGTCCACCAATTTTGTAACAGCGGGCGCCAAGTGTCTACCAATTTTAGAATCTGCGAAAAGCGAAGGGCCAAAAGCTAACAGGGTTTTATGAAAATCATCACCTTCGGCGAAATCATGTTACGTCTGGCGACGCCGGAGCATTTACGGTTTGGACAAGCGACAAGTTTTGAGGCCAGCTATTCAGGAGGGGAAGCAAATGTTGCTGTATCGCTTGCGGGTTTTGGCCTTCAGGTTTGTTTTGTGACACGGCTGCCGCATCATGATATTGGTGACTCCGCATTAGCTACGTTACTCCGATATCACGTCGATACGAGTTTCATCTACCGTGGAGGTGAGAGGCTTGGTGTGTACTTCCTTGAAACCGGTGCTTCACATCGTGGATCAAAAGTGGTGTATGACCGTGCCCACAGCGCAATTGCCGAGATTCAAACAGGAATGATCGATTGGGAAAACGTATTTGCCGGTGCGACCTGGTTTCATTGGACCGGGATCACTCCGGCGATTTCGAAAGGTGCTGCCCTTGTATGCAAAGATGCGTGTGAATGTGCAGCGCGTCTGGGTATTACAATATCCGTCGATCTCAACTATCGTCAGAATCTCTGGAAATGGGGAAGGACTGCCGGCCAGGTGATGTCTGAGATTGTCCCCTATTGTGATCTGATCATCGCAAACGAAGAGGACGCACAAAAGGTATTTGGGATCAATGCACAAAGCGGAGATATATCAAAGGGAGAAGTAACGGCATCATTCTACTCCACTGTAGCACAGGATCTGATACGTCTCTTTCCAAAAACGAGCAGGGTTGCATTTACACTACGTGGCTCTATCAATGCCACCCACAATACATGGTCTGGAGCATTGTGGAATGGCCTGGAACTCCTCGAAGCGCCCATCTATGACATCACGCATATCGTGGACAGAGTGGGTGCAGGCGATAGTTTCTGCGCCGGCTTGATCTATGGATTATTGCATTTCGGCGATGATGAACAGAAGTCATTGAACTTTGCAACAGCAGCTTCATGCCTGAAACATACCATCAAAGGCGATTATAATCTTGTGACTGTCGAAGAAGTGATGAAACTGATGCAGGGAGATGGATCGGGGAGAGTGAGCAGATAATGGGAATTAAAATCAAAATGAAAATGAAAATGAAAACCGGCAATAGCTATCGGTGTATAGCAAACGGCGAAGAGCGTAGCAAACGGATAGCAGCCAGTCCTGAAGTACGCACTTCGTTTGACTTCAGGACAAGCAGCAAGCAGCCAGAAGCCAGTTACGAATAGCGATGAATATGATAAAACATTCCCGACTCTCCGTCCTCACAGCGATGAAAGAATCCGGCATGGTGCCGATCTTTAATCATGATGATGCAGAGATCTGCAAGAGTGTGATCAAAGCATGCTATGATGGTGGAGCACGCGTATTTGAGTTTACGAATCGCGGGAATCATCTCATGGAAGTATTTCGTGATGTGCAGAGGGAATTAGAGCTTCCGGAACTGATTCTTGGAGTGGGATCGATTATCGATGCACCAACTGCGGCATTGTTTATTCAGCAAGGAGCAGAGTTTATCGTTTCCCCGATATTAAATCCGGATGTTGTGAAACTGTGTAATCGCAGGAAAGTGGCAGTGATCCCTGGTTGTGGATCTCTTTCGGAAATCTCGTCGGCCGAAGAACTAGGAGTAGAGATTGTCAAAATATTCCCTGCCACATCGGTTGGCGGACCTGCATTTGTCAAGGCAGTATTAGGTCCAATGCCGTGGGTATCCCTCATGCCCACCGGTGGTGTCTCTCTTGATGAAGCAAATCTCAGATCGTGGTTTGAAGCAGGAGCCATTTGTGTGGGAATGGGTTCAAACCTGATGAGTGTGAGGACAGATGGAAGCTATAACTATGCTGAGATCACTCAGAATACCAGGAAGGTTCTTCAATGGATACGGGACTTTCGTGCACACAAATAATGAAAGAATGGAATCATTTTGCTTTTAACCCATAACTCGTACCACGTAACTCGTAACAACTCTCCATGAGTTCAATTCTCAGACATCGATCTTTCCTTCTCGGCTACGACATCGGCTCTTCCTCCGTGAAAGCGGCATTGGTGGATGCTGATACCCATGAAGCGATAGAAGTCGTACAATCACCGCAAGATGCGATGCCGATTCATTCACTTCACCTGGGATGGGCAGAGCAGGATCCCGAAATGTGGTGGTCTCATCTTTGTATAGCTACAAAAGAACTTCTTCGCAAATCTTCTGTCGATCCACAGGATATCAAAGGTATGGGCATTGCCTATCAGATGCATGGCCTTGTGTGTGTGGATAAGAACCAAAATGTCCTGCGACCTGCGATCATCTGGTGTGACAGTCGGGCTGTACATATTGGCAACAACGCATTAGATATCCTTGGACAGGAAAGATGCCTCACTCATCTGCTCAATGCTCCTGGAAATTTTACGGCGTCAAAACTCAGATGGGTAAAGGAATATGAGCCGGAAATCTATGATCGTATCACGAAAGTCATGTTGCCGGGTGACTATATCGCCATGAAGCTAACAGGTGAGATCATGACCACTCCGGCAGGACTTTCCGAAGGGATGCTTTGGAATTATATCAATGACGATATCGCGGAATTTGTCCTGGATCACTATGGTATCGACCCTGTCTGCATTCCCGATATCACACCTGTATTCTCGCAGCAGGGATCTGTGCATGACAAAGGCGCGAAAGAGACAGGCCTGGCAATTGGGACACGCGTTGTATATCGCGCTGGCGATCAACCCAACAATGCGATGTCGGTCGGAGTCCTCCATCCTGGAGATATAGCAGCAAGTGGAGGTACATCGGGCGTTGTGTACGGCGTTGTTGATAAGCTCACCTATGATGCACAGTCCCGAATCAATAGTTTCATGCACGTCAATCATACGGTGCAATTACCGCGCATCGGCGTACTACTCTGTATCAATGGGGCGGGTAGTCAATACAACTGGGTAAAGCGACATGTTGCACAATCGGCGATGACATATGAGCAGATGGAAAAGGAGGCCTCCTCTGTTCCGGCAGGTTCGGATGACCTGCGTGTGCTTCCCTTTGGTAATGGAACTGAACGTATGTTGGGAAACATTGAAACGGCCGCCGCAATTCTCCATCTTGATTTCAACCGACATACGACTGCGCATCTCTATCGGGCGGCATTGGAGGGTATAGCATTTGCATTCGTGCATGGAGTGAAGATGATGGAGGATATTGGTGTCGGTGTGCATGTAATCCGGGTTGGCAATGACAACCTTTTTCAATCCGAGATCTTTTCTTCCGTCATTGCAACATTGCTCAAATGTCGTATTGATGTAATTCAAACAACTGGTGCTGTTGGTGCAGCAAAAGCCGCGGGAGTGGCAACGGGTATTTACAATTCACCCGATGACGCATTCCACGAAAACAAAATATTGAGGTCTTATGAACCTGCAGGAAACGCAAATCAGATGAAGGATGCATTTCTCGCATGGGAAAAGGATTTGAATACAGTACTACCTTTATAATCACCTCCTGGTAAAATGAAAGCTTATCGCAAAATGCATATCTCTGATTTCGCACTTTTTTTGAACTCACCCCTTTCCCTTCTCTGTGGATCCAATACATTCTGCCTTTGGCTTTACGATAATTCCAAGAGAAAATTTCAAACCAACAATGAAAAAGACAAAATCTAATTATACATCAGTCACCATAAGCCGCAAGGAATATTTCAAGGGCATTCCAAAAATTCCCTATGAAGGCGGAACAGATGCGCACAAGAATGATAACCCCCTTGCCTTTCGTTGCTATGATGAAAACCGATTAGTCCGCGGTAAGACGATGAAAGAGCATTTCAGATTTGCTGTGGCATGGTGGCATACTCTGGGGAATACCGGAATGGATCCATTCGGAGCTCCTACCAAACATTTTCCCTGGCTTGTAGCGAGTGACCCCATCCAGCAAGCAAAGGATAAAATGGATGCAGGATTCGAATTGATTTCCAAACTCAGTATTCCCTTCTATTGCTTTCATGACTATGATCTCATTGCAGAGGGCGCAAATCTGAAGGAGAGCAGAAAACGACTTGAGGTGATTTCGGACTATGCTTTGCAAAAGCAAGCAGAATCCGGTATCAGGCCGCTTTGGGGTACCGCCAACCTTTTCTCACATCCGAGATATATGAATGGTGCGGCGACGAATCCGGATTTCAACGTTGTCGCGTGGGCCGGCGCACAGGTGAAGAATGCTCTCGATGTCACGATGAAGCTCGGCGGAAAAAACTACGTCTTCTGGGGAGGCAGAGAAGGATATCTCTCTTTGTTGAATACTGACATGAAACGCGAGTTGGATCACCTTGCCCGGTTTCTCCATATGGCACGAGACTATGGCAGGGCACAAGGCTTTCGTGGCACATTTCTCATTGAACCCAAACCGATGGAACCGAGCAAGCACCAATATGACTTTGATGCAGCGACTTGTCTCAACTTCTTACGCGAATACGATCTGATGAAAGATTTCAAACTCAATATTGAAGTCAACCATACCACGTTGGCACAGCACACGTTTCAGCATGAACTGCTGGTCGCAGCGAATGCAGGAGTTCTCGGAAGTATTGATGCCAACCGCGGAGATTATCAGAACGGCTGGGATACGGATCAATTTCCCAACAACGTCCAGGAGCTGACTGAAGCAATGCTCATCATCTTAAGTGCAGGCGGATTGGGGAAAGGTGGGGTTAACTTCGACGCAAAGACCAGGCGAAATTCAACAGATCTCGCGGACATTGTGTATGCACACATTGGAGGGATGGATGCATTTGCACGCGCCTTACTCGTTGCAGATGCAATGCTGAAACACACCGACTACCTTAAACTGTTGAATGAACGTTACTCATCTTTTGACAAAGGCAAAGGCAAAGATTTCGTAAAAGGAAAATTGACTCTTAAGGATCTTGCGACAATTGCAACAAAAGAAGGTGAACCGACTCCACGGAGTGGCCGACAGGAGTTTTTAGAGAATGTGATCAGCAGATACTTGTGATCCCGGTTCCGGTCATTCAATCAATCAAAGGAAAAGGTCAGGCGCGTAATTTTTCCCATTGGAGGTGTGACGACCAATTCCTGGGCCTCACCATGTGCATCAGTGGCTATGACACGATAGGTGCCGGGGGTAAGATCGTGTGCATTGTAATTACCTTCCTTGTTTGTCGTGCCAGATCTTACTTTTGACTCACCGGATGGTGCAGTAATAATCTGGTAAAATGAAATGTCAAAGCCGGCTCTGCTTTTCAAACGCAATGCATGACCCTGGGCGCACTGTTCATCATAGTTAAGGCTGGGATCTGGTAAGAGTTCAATATAAATGCCGAAATGCACCATGTCGGAGCTAAGCGATTCGGAATTAGGCCGGGCAAATCCGTCATTCAGTGTGCAACCGGTACTCAGAGCAGCTACCGAAAAAAGAAGCAGAAAGAGAGTTTTCATGACAGCGGTATTTTTCAAGCCTCTAAAGCTACTCATGTTCAGGGTGATTTCCAAACTCAATGTGAATAAAGTTCTGCATGTCTTCGGTTTGTGCACCTTTTGGATGCACCAATTACATAGCCAGAATCCACATTTCCAGGCCTTTGGAATCACTTCCGGGCTTGAACGACCGGATGTTTCTTGCGTCTTTCAGGATAGCAGAGGTTTGCTTTGGGTAGGAACGTCAGGAGCCGGATTATACCAATTTGTACAGAGCAGGTTTTCACAAGTGGCAACGACTCCTGATGCCACCGGCTATACGATCAGGCAAATTGGAGAAGACAAAGCGGGGTTTTTATATCTGCTTTCCGAACTCGGTTTGATTCGGTACGACGGCAGAGATTTCCTCACACTTGCAGATCATGCTGAGCACATCAAAGGTTTTGCAATAAATCATTCAGGTGTCTGGTGGGCTACAGTCGATTCTTTGTTCCTGCAAAAGGCTTCAGGGAATGTTTTGAAAAAATCACTTTCAGCAGATCTCCTGATACCAGATGTCGATAAGGAAGATAGGTTGCTGGTTGTGAATGAAAAAGAGGTCTCTTTCATCGACGACGAGTTGCAGGAAAGTGAAGCATTTCCCGTATCCGGTAAACTGGATCGTGAATGGGTGAGCTGTACATACGATGCAGATAGCACACTATGGATTATATCGCACAAGGGTCAACTTCTGCAATTCGATGGATTCGGCTTTGCGTTGGTGAATACAAGTCTTACTCAAGCAAGCTGTATTGCAGCAGGAGCGTTGGGGAGTTTATGGATAGCGGGAAGTCAGGGCATATCCATTTATCAACCTCAGGATTCATCATTGATATCACTGCAACTTGGATCTCCTGCCAATTGCCTGTACTTCGACAACATTGATCGCCTTTGGATAGGCACTCCCTCCGACGGCCTGCTCAGATACTTTGGTGATCAGCATCGTGAGTGGGAAATTCCAGATGATGAGAACGTCCAAAAAATTTTCCCTGGCGAAACGGCGGATTCTTCATGGCTCTTACTGCGTTCCGGAATTCTCATGTCGTTAGGAAATTCTTCGCATCAGATAACATCACCACATACCAAGGGTGAAGTGCGACAGAGCTATCAGGACAAGCTGTCGAGGTTATGGGCTCTCACGGAAGAAAGTTTGTGGATGTATCATGACACCTCCTGGATATTGATGGACAGTTCATCCATAAGTCAACGTGCGGAAATCGTCGGCAGTGATCATCGTGGAAATATCTGGATTTCAGATACATCTACTCTCCTTCGGTATGGAATCAAGCCGATGTCATTTCCTATTGGGATTTCTTTCGCAGCAGAAAAAGTGCAGGGAAAGTTGCCTGCGGATAAGACAATCGCCATCCTCACAGATCGTCAAGGCAAAGTGTTACGAATTGGTGGACAATCAGTAGGGCATCTCATGCATGATCGTTATGAACAAACGCATCAGATGATGGGATATCATGTTCTTTCCGCAGACCTGGATGCTGAAGGGATGTTGTGGTTGGGTACCGAAGGCGCGGGTATATTTAGGATGATCCCGGAACGCGGCCAGTTGCCCCGACCATTGAAAACAACCTATCCCTTGCGGGTATCGGATATCGTCTTTATCAGGAACACAGAAAATGGGTTGATTGCTGGAACAGACAGGACCCTCCTGCGCATGCATACAGATACGTCTGGTTTGCATGTGACCAGAGTCGATGTTTTAAATAAAGAAAGCGGCATTCCGTTGATCCATTTGGGAGTAGATCAATATGCCGTGACCACGGAGGGAAATGTACTTGTAGTGGCAAAAGACGAGGTCGTAGAATTTGAATTGTCCCGTAGTGATGCAATTGACGATGTGCCAACGATTTTTATCAGCCAGGTGCTTATCAATGGAATGGATATCCGTGATACAAAATATGGGGCACTGCACGGACCGTTTTGTCAACAGTTGCAGATGCCTGTCTTTTCGGCATCAGAGAGCAGTTTTACGTTTGTGTTCAATGGAAATTCCGTAGAGGACGAATACTTGTCTTATCAGTGGCGTCTG
>DATDQA010000332.1:0-3370 GCA_035292505.1 Saprospiraceae bacterium
CTTTCTCAATGATCCAAAGAAAAGAAGTCAAAATGTAAAGTAATAAAATAATAAAATAACAAATGTGAGTCTACTCCGAAAAGTCATCTTTTGTCCTCCCGCACCCCTCGATCCCCTGAAGGGGAAGCCCACGCACATTGAATTTCAATGTATTATGCGGGCGGCGGTTCCACCTTTAGGGGGTCAGGGGGTGGTCAGGGGGCAGTGAAGCACTTTTTGGAGCAGATTCAATGTTCAATGTTATGTTTAGGGTTGGCTTCTGAGATGAGAGTGTTTTTCTGAGAATTAGTGTACTTGTACTTTTGAAGTGATGCAAATACAAAATATCATAAGCGAGTATCTCGAACGAGCGATTGCCAAAGCTGAATATGATAAAATGGAAGATGGCAGTTTTTCCGGACGCGTACCCGGATGTGCAGGAGTTGTCTCCTTCGGCTCTACACTTGCCATATGTGTGGTTGAACTACGATCTACGTTGGAGGAATGGCTTTTGATCGGTCTTAAGATGGGGCACACACTACCTGTGATTGACGGTATTGATTTGAATCAAGAACCTCACCATGAGCCATTGGAGTCCCTGTAAGCGTAATACATTTATTCGGAAGGCTGGCTATTCCGTCTAATTCGGAACTCTCGGTGCCATAACTCCGGGTTATGATAAGAGAAGTTGAACTCATCATCGAGAGACAAATTCCACTTGAGATATTGATGGATCTGATCAAATGAGGAACCGTGTAAATGTTTAACTGTGTAACTGTTTAGATATGTAGATATTGGTGTTTTCCTCAGCCTTCGCCTTCGCCTCAGCCTTTATTATATTTGCCACCGATGCAGAGAGAGCCTTTATCACCAAAGACGAACACCCAATGCGGCTGCTGATACGACGCGCACTGATCCTGGATCCTCATTCACCTCATCATAAGAAACGTCTCGATATTCTCATCAAGAAAGGCAATATCGCCCGTATCGGGAGAAATCTTCCGGTGCATGCAGACCAGGTCATTCAATCCGGCAATCTGCATATTTCACCGGGATGGCTTGATATTGGTGCGCAAGGCGGAGAACCCGGATATGAACATCGCGAAGATCTGCAATCCATGAGTGCCGCAGCGATCTCAGGAGGATATACTGCTGTGGCTTGTTTTCCAAACACCAGACCGGTTATTCATTCGAAAAGTGAAGTGGAGTATATCCGCAACAGATCTTCTGCACTGCCTATTGATGTTTATCCGATTGGTGCGATCAGTATTGATTGTGATGGAAAGGATCTTGCAGAGCTCCGGGATATGCATGAAGCAGGTGCGGTTGCATTCTCCGATGGGAGAAAACCCATGCTACATGCCGGGCTGATGCTCCGAGCATTGCATTACAGTAAAGGATTTGGTGGGTTGATTATCAACAGGCCTGACGAACGGCAAATTTCCGGAGAGGGACAAATGCATGAGTCGGAGACAAGTGTATTTCTCGGGCTGAAAGGAATCCCCGCGATCAGCGAACACATCATGACGGAGCGCGATCTCCGACTCCTGGAATATTCCGGTTCGCGTCTGCATAGCTATGCGGTGACCACTGTAGAATCACTGAGTCTGATACGTCAGGCAAGAAAGAACGGAATGCAACTCACGGCCAGCACACCCGCTATCAATCTTCTGCTTGAAGACAAGAACCTGGAAGAATTTGACACCCATCTGAAAATCATTCCACCTCTGCGCACGCGTGTGGATCGTACTGCTCTGATTCGTGGTATCAAAGATGGAACGATCGATTGTATTGTGAGCAACCATGAACCGATCGAAGAGGAGGGAAAAAAGATGGAGTTTGCCTATGCGGCCTTTGGATCTACGGGATTAGAAACCGCATTCGCACTGGCGCATACAGCGTGCAAAGGACAGGTCCCTATGGAGACGCTTGTCAATTGTTTTTCATTGAATCCACGGAAAATACTGCGCCTGCCGGTTCCGGTGATCAAGGAGCAGGAATCTGCGAATCTGACCCTTTTTGATCCCGATATAGAATGGACGGTAGCTCCCGGACATCTGAATTCAAAGTCATCACATGCCGCTGCTTTGGGCCAAATGTTGACTGGATGTGTCGTCGGCGTCGTGTATAAGAATACAGTTCATCTTGTTCCGGAAAAGTAAGGTCTGTTTTGCTACATTTACTCATCAAAACAAGACACAATTATGAAAAACCACGGCGTAATCAACGGATTACTTTTAGGACTTTGTTCAGTACTTGCAAGCTTATTGCTTTATCTGGTGAGTATGGATCTTTATCTGAATTGGTGGGTACAATTAGTGCTCAGTCTTGGCCTCACCATTTTCTTCATGTCTCGTGCGGGTATCATGTCCCGGAGAGAAGGGAATGGGTTTATCAGTTTCAAAGACACCTTGAAGCCAACTTTTTTGACCTATGCAATCGGCGCATTAATTGGAACAATTTTTATCTACGTCATGTATCATTATGTGGATCCGGGACTGGTAGATCTTACAAAGGAAAAAGCACTTGAACAGACGGAAAAAATGATGTCCACATTCGGTGCACCCCAGGACGACATTGATGAAGCAATTGAAAAGATGGAACAACAGAGTTTTGAATCAGGGATTGGAAAAACTTTGCTTCAATATTGCTTTCAACTGATCTTTGGTTTTATTCTTGCGTTGATCATTTCTGCATTTATTAAAAAGAATCCGCCCGAAACTGCGGTGTAGTGGTATCTATGGACGTAAGTCTTGTCATTCCACTCTATAATGAAGATGAATCACTGATTCCTCTCGTGGAATGGATCGAACACGTCGTTTCCGGCAAGTATACTTACGAGATCATTCTCGTGGACGACGGCAGTACGGATTCGTCATGGTCAAAAATCGAATCACTCTCGCAAGACCGGCAACACCTTCGTGCATTCAGGTTTCGGAGAAACTATGGGAAGTCCGCCGCACTGCATACCGGATTTGAAAATTCCAGAGGTGATGTAGTGATCACATTGGATGCTGATATGCAGGACAGTCCTGATGAAATCCCTGAGCTTTATCGTATGATCCGTGAAGGTGGCTATGACATTGTCTCAGGCTGGAAAAAGAAACGGTTTGATCCACTCGGAAAGACCATCCCATCGAAATTCTTCAATTGGTTTGTGCGTGTCGTCAGCGGAATCAAACTCCATGACTTTAACTGTGGCCTTAAAGCATACCGCAGCCAGGTCGTACACAATATCGAAGTGTACGGAGAAATGCATCGGTACATTCCTCTCCTGGCAAAATGGGCTGGTTTCAAAAATGTCGCCGAGAAAGTCGTCAAGCATTACCCTAGGAAATACGGCAGGTCTAAATATGGTGTAGATCGCTACATCAAAGGATTCCTGGATGTG
>DATDQA010000333.1:0-14230 GCA_035292505.1 Saprospiraceae bacterium
AGCATTATTTATGCTAATATTTACTAACTAATTTATTTAGTTTATTTTTTTTGCACAATATTCATGTGAAATGCTTTACTTTCCGGTTTACGGACTCTGCAAGCTTCGAGTACGGATTCCGCCGGTTTACGGACTCTGTAAGCTTCGAGTACGGATTCCGCCGGTTTACGGACTCCCTCATTTTCAAGTACGGATTCCGCCAGTTTAAGGACTCCCTCATTTTCAAGTACGGATTCCGCCGGTTTACGGACTCCCTCATTTTCAAGTACGGATTTCGCCGGTTTACGGACTCCCTCATTTTCAGTACGGATTCTGCCAGTTTACGGACTCCCTCATTTTCAAGTACGCCTGCCTACCGGGCCAAGGGTATAATGGCACAAGTTCTGGCGTTGCATAGGCATATATCCGCTATGGACTCGGTAATACGGAACTGACCCGTCCTATCATCCTCGACGAAGGCATAGACTTTATCATGGATCAAAAACGGGATCCTGACATGGGCAATGAAGTGATCCGATTCGGATCATGGGGATGGGATATCTGTTTGACAGAAATGCTCCATTCTGGTTAATCATTGAATATTACATTAATGGTCACACCTTGCTTTCAAAAGACTTCTCCTTTTTTAACGCCTGATCCCTATACATCAAGGGTATAGTCTATTTTTGAGGAAATCATCAAGTATGCCGAAAAAGCCAAAGGCAAAGAAATCTCTGAAGTATCCTGTCTCAGCTAGAATATTCGAACTCATCCGGAATCAAACAGGAAAGTATGGCATCGTAGAAGAGGTCGCCGAGGTATTGGGAATAAGTGTCCATACAGCCTATAAAAAATCTTCAGGTGGTATCGACCTCTCCACGTCTGATTTGCAGCTACTCTGTACCCATTTCAATCTCAATGCGGAACATCTCTTCAGCAATGAGAACTCTACGCAGTGGTCGTTTGCCTTCTCTTCAGACAAGGATCTTGATCGCATGGGTTACCTCCGTATGATGAATCAATTGGTCGATGAATATGTGGAATATCCAAATCTGCGTCTATGGTCATCCGGAATTGAAATTCCCTTATTCCAGGACTACTATTGCCCTGAGTTGGTCGCCTTTAAATTCTATGTTAACAACAGACTTTCTGTATCTCATGATCAGCGCGATACGCAAGAAGTTTTTTCAATAGACAAAGTACATCGCGAGCGCGCATATCCAAAGTTGCTTCATACGATACTCAATAAGTATCATCAGATAAATACCGTAGAATTCTGGAATCCCGGTGTTCTGGATGTGACCCTGAATCAAATTTCCTACTGCGTCGAGAAAAATCTGTTTGCCGATCCGGCGGATGCGTTTATCCTGATCCAGAAAATCACAGATCTCTTAGATCACATACAGAGTATGCTCGCCTTTGGCAGAAAACAGCATATCGGAGAAACTCATGGTCCCAAAACGGCCACAAAAAAGGTCCAGATGTATTTATGCGAAATCGCTCAGGCCAGTAATTTGCTCTTTGCAGAATGGGATCATGGTGCCGCAGTATTTACCTCGTTTGTAAATCCCAACTTTATCGTGAGTCATTCCAGTGTAGCCACAGAATATGTGAGGCGACATATCCAAACGCTTGAGCAGATATCCGTTTTACTTGAGCCAGGGTCCCCGGCAGCAACCAAGCTTTTTAATTCGATCATGGAAAAAATCACGGCTACAAAGTTTGTTCTCAAACTCATGACCAGGGAAAAAGTCCTGGCAAGTTGAATTGGTATGCAAATCGCTGTCTGGCCGATCATAGTCATGCCTGACAATGCTTCACTCTCTTCTAAGACTCGGTGTATACTCCATCAAATACCTTTACCACTGGTCCTACAAGCTTGATCGCAATGAACTTTCCATCCTTGTGGAGAAAATTCACAGACAGATTTCCACCATCTGTCAGTATGCGCACGGGACCTTCATGTAGTCCCTTCTTTCTTGCAAATGCCAAAACAACTGCTGTCACACCGGTACCACATGACAGCGTGATTTCCTCTACTCCACGCTCATAGGTCCTCACCCTGATCGAATCATCGATGATCTGGGCAAAATTCACATTGATACCCATGTCAAAGAATTCAGGACTGAAGCGGATATCACGTCCTTGTTTTCTGACGTCAATCGAGTCAATTTTTGATACAAAATGCACGTAATGTGGAGAGCCTGTATCCAGGATGTAAATGTCTTCTGACCTGCTTTCAACAGTATCCACATCCTTCATTGTGACTGAGAATTGTCCTTCCTCGAGGGCTTCGGCCGTATGGATGCCATCATAGGCTGAGAAATCTGCTTTTGTCCCCGCCAGTTTGAGCCTCTGTGCAAAATGAAAGGCACACCTCGCCCCATTGCCACACATACTTCCCACCCTCCCGTCAGAATTGTAGTATTCCATATCATAGTCCACATCGGGAACCTGAGAAGGGCTCACTATGATGACGCCATCGGCACCGATGCCGAAATACCGATGGCACAGATGAGCGATCCTCTTTTCACCTGGCTGTTCTGTAAGCTGTCTGCCGTCGATGAGGACGAAATCATTCCCGGTACCGTGATATTTTGAGAAGGATATTGTCATTTTTTGTAAAGGTCTATTCCCGACTCAGTCATTACAAAGTGATAAGACAGATTTAACAACTTTACGATTCCCGACCGGTAATTCACCACTTCGGTCGTTTACCGGCTCAAAAATCAGCAAAGAATTACAATGTTTCCACAACGTGAACAGTTTAGGGAAAGCTGAGTTTATGTAAATTACACTCATAACGCGAACAACATGAAGAAGCTTGCTCCCATCGCCATCGCATCGCTGATCAGCGCAGTAGTGGCAATTCTTGGTTATCGCTACCTGGAAGGACCTAAACAAATCGTGATTCGTCAGACTGTGCCGGCTTCCTATATGACTGATGAAGCCGATCTCAATCAAATGAGCCAGGCGGTAAATTTCAATATGCCACTGACTTCGATGAAAGCAGATGGCTTTGTGAAGGCCTCCTATCTGGGCACCAAGGCAGTAGTAGCAATCCAGGCTGTGAACACAGGAAGTTATTGGCGCAGTGATAGCCGCGGGTCAAGCAGCGGATCCGGGGTCGTCGTCTCCCATGACGGATTTATAGCTACAAACAATCATGTCGTCGCGGATGGCGGACAGATCAATGTGACTCTGAACGACCAACGTGAGTTCCAGGCTAAGGTGATAGGTAAAGACCCCACAACTGATCTCGCTTTATTGAAAATTGATGCAAAAGATCTGCCTTACCTCCAGTTTGGTAATTCTGATTCTGTCTTCCTGGGTGAGTGGGTCCTTGCAGTGGGTAATCCTTTCCGGCTGCAATCAACTGTCACCGCGGGCATCGTGAGTGCCAAAGGACGCAATATCCAGATCCTGGCGGATGCTGCAGGTATCGAATCATTTATCCAGACAGATGCCGCAGTCAACCCGGGCAACAGCGGCGGCGCACTTCTGAATACGCGTGGTGAACTCATCGGCATCAATACCGCTATCATTACTTATTCAGGTCAATATGAAGGATTCTCCTTTGCCATTCCGGGTAATCTGGCGAAGAAAGTACTGGATGACCTCCGCCGGTATGGTTCTGTACAGCGTGGGTGGCTCGGCGTGACAATTCGTCCCGTGGATAATGAAATGGCACAGGAACTCAGGCTGAAGAATGTCGCCGGAGTCTATCTCGAAACCGTGATTGAGAATAGTGCTGCGGACAATGCCGGACTAAAACCCGGCGATGTGATCGTCAGCGTAAATAATATGGAGATCAATACCACCCCTGAATTTATGGAACAAGTTGGCCGACGTCGTCCCGGGGATAAACTCCAGATACATTATATGCGCAGTGGTTCGGAAAAAGTCGCGAATGTCGTGCTCAGTGATCAACGCTTTGGTGCACCAACTCTTACTCAAAACGCGCCGGAAAATATCCTGGCTGAACTCGGCATGGAAGCACGTGACCTCACCATCACAGAACGAAGCCGGTTACGCGCCAAGGGCGTGCTCGTTGAAAGAATTCTGAAAGGTAGTATCATCGAAAATACGAATATGGAAGAGCAATACATCATTACCAGTGTGAATGATCAGCCTGTTGAAAGTGTCGAAGAGTTGATTGCGGAAATCAACAGAATCGAAGGCACAGTATTGCTGGATGGATTCTATGAACGTTTTCCCGGGAAGTACCCGTATTCGTTTAAGAAAGAATGAGGAAATGAGGAAGTGGGAAAATGAGAAAATGAATGATTTGATTGATTGGAGGGGTTCAAAATCTTGAACCGCAACACGAGGATTCATCACTCATCATTCATTATTCATCATTCATCATTCTCCCTATCTTTCCACCCATGGATCTGGAATTC
The DNA here is from genome assembly GCA_035292505.1 of Saprospiraceae bacterium. Classification (GTDB taxonomy): domain Bacteria; phylum Bacteroidota; class Bacteroidia; order Chitinophagales; family Saprospiraceae; genus DATDQA01. Next base: position 4,383 of record DATDQA010000333.1, read on the forward strand.
AACAAGAATGAGGATGCAATGCAGCTCGCTCTTGCGCGAACGCATTGATATATTACAAGAGTAATTCACGCTTCTATCTTAAAAATCTGACTTCAAACTGTCCATGGGTCAATCGTACTTGATCAGGATTCAGTGGATTTACCTTTTCCAGAAATGGACTGATTACAAAACCCAGATCAAATTCTCCTGATACGGTCCACTGCGTTGAGTCCAAAGACGCTGTGTCCAGTGAAGTTACTTTTAAGTAACCCGGGTAAGCATCATCGATGATATAAGAGTCCTCTGAGACATCACCATCATCTTGACGGGTATGGTAGCTTACGTTGAGTCGGTTGGGATAAAATTGATTATAATCCACAGAAGAAACAACATACTCTTCTATACCAAACGACATGAATCCAATGCTGATAAACTCCCTTTCAAAACCCTCTACCGATTCTGTACCAATATAAAGTGCATAGAGCGAATCAGGTTGGTCTGAAAAACGTCGGGCAAGTGCAGATGCTCTAAATTCTTTTCCATTTTTTTTGGCCACGGCCCAACCATATTCCATACTTCCTGGTTCGTAGATCGGAATATCAAATTCATGTTTATTGCTACATGATATGATCAACACAACTATTACACTAGTAAATGCGAGACTGCTAGATTGCATGACTATTCTTATTGAATGATTATACGATCTGTACCTACCTTGCTATTCATCGCTATCCTCACAAAATAGGCTCCAGGTTGAATGCCCAGTAATTGAATCTCAAAGTCCTCAAGTGTGCATGTCGACTCATGTAATATCACACCATGTACATTATATAGCGTCATTTGTGCAATTGAATCATCCTGCTCACTGAAATGAATGTGGATATATTCTCCATGTGTTGAAGGATTCGGATAAAGATTGAAGTTTATTTCTGAATCCCGGAGGTCAGCGAGATCTGGTCTAATAGTGTAATTCGGTAACTGAACAAGCTCTAAGGGACAAAGCTCTGGTTCAATGCGCCTGACGTGATGAGTGTATACGAATGTAAACCCATCATTCGTCATTACTTTTAACTGAATGAAGATTTGCGGTTCATCTGGAAATTCAAGATTTTCCGTCTCGTCATATCCAATAAGCCACCCTTGTGAGGTGGGAGTAAAAATTCCCGAGGTATTCCAACGCCATTCAAATGTAAATGGAGGATGACCGGGAAAGCCCTGAAGAGCAGGTATGACTAAAGCCGTCATCTCTACAATATCACCTGTGCAGGCTGCGCTCTGACTTATGATGAACGCATTAAAATTTGGTCCGATCATAAAGTTGCCGATATAGCAGCCCGCATTTCTTATCGATCTTGCGTTGTTATTGTCTTCAGTCCCTGAGTCTACGCCGTCGACAAGAACATCAGGATTTGAAAAGTGTAGAATTCGTCTCTGGGGATCAGCTGGATTGATTGCCGCGGATGCAGCAAGAATTGTTCTGCGATCATTACCATCATTGCCTTGAAATTGCCAGCCGTGGGTGCATCTGTCAGTATCGTCATTTCCACCATTTGCAGTCCTGTTGTGAAGAGCGCCAAATAAATGACCTATCTCATGAGAATGCGTCCAACGCGGAGCAAGAGCGAAAGGAATTTCCACAATAGCGTAGCTGAGTGCTTCATTAGGGTCTAGTGTTCCTGCAAGTCCAAAGATTCGCCGTCCACTTATGTCCGTGTATCCACGCTGAGTATACATCACTACTATATCCGACCTATTCGCGTCTCGACGTGCAGGGGCATCATTTGGACCAGCTCCACTTCTTAAGTCTGCTAAATCAACGTCAATATTCTGTGGATTATTAAAGGCAAATTGAAATTCTTCAAATCTGTATCTGAATCTCTTATTTGGAATATCACTGAGCTGCAGAGCTACATTCATAGTCTCTCCCATCAGTCTGAGGACAATAGGGCTGAGGTCTCGTACCACGATCTGAGGAGGAAATCCCACTACCTGCAGAAAGCGAAACTGATCCAACCACGTGCGTGCAGGGGCTGAGATAAGTATCAAGGCATCAATTGTTGTCGCACAGATATTGTATTCGTCACCACATAGATCGGGTTGGCTTGATGGACCTCCCCCATTAGTATTTCCACATTCTATCACATTCCAGGGACCATTTGCATACTCAAACATCAGAGCATACTCAAACTGTACCGGCAGAATGGAATAGAATTTTTCTTCAGTCTGGATGAAGCCCACAGTACCGTACTCTTCACGAACAATCATGAGATAGCCTGGCTCTTCACCTTTGACCAGACCCATCCATAAATAGTCTAAAGAGTCCGTGTATTCAACACGATATGCACTCGCCTGATGATCTCCTGTTCTTCCAGGAATCGTGAATTCTACAGCACCATCCACCTGTATGGATGGCAGGTGATTGGCCTTGATAAACTCATAATTAGTGTAATATCCGCTCGCCATAAAGGAATCTCTCATGTCCTTCTGGTGCTGTTGAAGAATCTGGTTTTCTCCTTGAGCAAGCTCAAATAAAGGCTGACCGAGAACATCGTTGGTGAATGAAAAAGACAAGTACACACCAACACAGAGGGCTAACCGATTAAGCCATAGCGAGGTAGCGAGGTAGCGAGGTAGCGAGGTAGCGAGGTTGTTTTCATGGTCTGGAGTTTAGTGCGTGAAAAGAATGAGTTCAATGTACAACTAATTACCCAGAAATACAAGCATGACGTAATTTGTCATTGCCCGTCATCCGGTAAAAAAACTTAAGATTCATTCCATGCACAGGATCTCCCTATCTTTCCACCCATGGATCTGGAATTCAACAAGAATGAGGATGCAATGCAGCTAGCTCTGTCAGCCATGGAGCGCAAGGCCAATGTGATCGAGAAAGGTGGAGGCGATAAAGCCATTGCAAAGCAGCACGAACAAGGCAAACTCACCGCACGCGAACGCATCGCTTATCTCGTAGACCGTCCCGAGAGTTTTTTTGAGATCGGCATCTTCGCCGGTGACGGGATGTATGCAGAACACGGCGGGTGTCCCGCAGGTGGCGTCATCACGGGTATCGGACGTATCAAAGGTCGTCTCTGCATGATCGTGGCAAATGACGCCACAGTGAAAGCCGGAGCATGGTTTCCCATTGCGGGTAAAAAAAATCTCCGCGCACAGGAGATCGCGATGGAGAATCGCATCCCTATCATCTACCTGGTCGATAGTGCCGGTGTCTTTCTTCCAATGCAGGATGAAATCTTCCCTGACAAAGAACACTTCGGCCGCATCTTCCGCAATAATGCAGTGATGTCTTCGATGGGAATCCCACAGATCGCGGCGATCATGGGAAGTTGTGTCGCAGGTGGTGCTTATTTGCCGATTATGAGCGATGAATCACTGATCGTGGAGGGCACGGGATCGATCTTTCTTGCAGGTCCCTATCTCGTAAAAGCTGCGATCGGGGAAGTTGTAGATCAGGAACTACTCGGTGGGGCAAGAACACAAAGTGAAATTTCCGGTATCACCGATTATAAAATGCCGGACGATAAAAGCTGCCTGGATAAGATCAAAGATCTTATCGACAAATTGGGTGACCGGACAAAGGCCGGTTTCAATCGAGAAGCTGCGGTGCCTCCATCCCGAAATCTGAAAGATGTCTATGGCATCAAGCCACCTGATAGCTCGAAGCCTTATTCGATGGAAGAGTTGCTCGAGTGTATCGTCGATGATGGAAAGCTCACACAGTACAAAGAAGGGTATGGCAAAACAATCCTTTGCGCTTATGCGCGTATAGACGGATGGTCAGTCGGTATTGTGGCAAACAATCGTGAGGTAGTGAAGAATGCGCTAGGTGAAATGCAATTCGGTGGCGTGATCTATTCTGATTCGGCCGATAAGGCAGCGCGCTTTATCATGAATTGCAATCAGAAAATAATACCGCTTGTCTTCCTGCAGGATGTCACAGGCTTCATGGTTGGTAAGCGGGCAGAGCATGGCGGGATTATTAAGGACGGCGCAAAAATGGTCAGTGCCGTGTCCAATAGTACGGTACCGAAGTTTACCATTATCATCGGAAATTCCTATGGTGCCGGCAACTATGCGATGTGTGGTAAAGCATATGACCCGAGGCTCATCGTGGCATGGCCTACTGCACGCATAGCTGTGATGGGTGGTGATCAGGCTGCAAAGGTGCTTACGCAGATTCAAGTGTCTTCATTGAAAAAACAAGGACAGGACCCCGATCCCAAAGCAGAGCTGGAACTCTACGAAGAGATTAAATCGCGCTATGATGCGCAGACATCTCCGTATTATGCTGCAGCACGCCTGTGGGTAGACGCAATTATCGATCCGGCTGAGACACGGAGATTTATTTCAAGAGGCATTGAAATGGCGCATCACGCACCTGTGGAGAAGTTTAATGTTGGGGTGATACAGACGTAAATCAGAAGGTGAGAGGGTCCGCCTTCGCGAGCGCTATGGCGGATGAAATGAGAGGGTGAGAAGGTGAGAAGGTGAGAAGGTGAGATGAAAAACTCAATCGCAAATGGAGCAAAGCGACATCCCGTACCGATCTATACAAAGTAGAGAGAGCGTCGGGACTCAAATGGAGCAAAGCGACATCCCGTACCGATCTCTACAAAGTAGAGAGAGCGTCGGGACGCAAGTGCAAGTGCAAAGATGTCAGAAGTTAAAAATCGAATGCTCTATTTTTAGTTTTTCATTTTAATTTTTATTTTAATTTTTATTGAAAATTCTGTGAATCACCGTTTGAAATACATATTCACATACTGCATGATCCTGTGGTGCTGTGCATCCATATCTTCTCAAAGCGCAATTAATCCAGTCCATCCCGGAATCACGCTCGAAAAGTTTGCGACACCTCGTGCTGGCTCAACAAGTATTCTGATTTTCGGGAAAGGGGCCCAGGAGAATGTCCTCTCAATGCCAACGCCATACCGCATTCAACCATGGACGCTGACACATCAATCGTTCTTTTGTCGTATCGAATCGCAGATAGAACGCAGGAGTCGCATTGCGCCCCGATTCCGGTTGGGAAGCCTTGACTACACCAATTGGCTTGAGGGAAAAGGAAATCTCAGGGAATGAATGCGATAGGTGTGGTGGAATCTTGTCCGAAGAGTCCTATCTTCGGGAAGATTTTGCACTCACCCGGCTAAAAACATGGAAAACACACCTGAAAAGAAAGACGATTCAACTGGCGCAAGTGTTAAAGGCAAAGACACAATCTTTCGCGTTGCCGCCCCCAATCAGATCGGACTCATCGCCATCGCAGATAATAAGTCAAATATGCTCATTGGTATCTGTGTGGTGCTGATCTCGCTTATCATCGCCTTGTTGGGCTCAGGATTTACGATCCAGGGTACCCCGATCAATACCCGTCCAGATCTGATCATCCCAATGACTATTCTATTGTTTTTTATGCTCAGTGCTGCAGTCTGTGCGATTATCGCCGCGAAGCCAAAGATCATTAAAGGAACAACGCAATCCATGCATAGTCTTTTATTTTTTCAGAATATTTTTACAAAGACACTGGACCAGTATCTCGCTGAGATGCATGAACTCCTCGAAGACAAAAAAGCCATTTACGATCAGATGATTATTGATATGTACAATAATGGAGTGGTCTTGCATCGCAAATACCAAATGTTGCGTGTCGCCTATTTTTTGTTTATGTACGGTTTGATTATCAGCGTCCTTGCCTTTGTCATTACAACAGCAATTGTGCAGTTTTAGGGCATATGTGACGCGTGCAGGATCGTAATCAGCGTCAATTAAGTTTTATTAAATCAGGTACTCCGACTGGTCGCTGTACCGTAAATGCTTCTCCGAATTCGACGCCTATCATTCTCCCGAAATTCCGTGCTGCCGCCATAATGACATCCAGAAACTCTTTTCCACTGATTGAGGACTCAGGTTCAGTTGAGTTGGGATTATAAAACTGGGAACCAAAGCACCGTATGGCTTTCATGCGTTTCTCCATATAGGGTGTGACATCTACGCAGATATCAGGTTGCAACTTATAGTCCTGGATGATATGATAGATCGCTTTGGGGCGCCAGGCTTCTTGTCTGTTCCCATCCAATTCTGTCGGGACTTTGACGAGCCCGGCAATAAAACACGCATCGCTTGTGAGCTTAGCCGCGCGGCCATGATCAGGGTGACGATCTATGACTGCATTCGCGATGACAATCTCGGGCTTGTATTTGCGCACCATGCGGGCGATGGCGAGCTGACTTTCTCGGTTATTCTCAAAAAATCCATCAGGGAGTCCGAGATTCTCCCTTACAACAATCCCCATCACATCTGCTGCGGCACGTGCTTCCTTCAATCGCAAAGGTGCGTTCCCGCGGGTACCGAGTTCACCTTCAGTAAGCTCTACCAGGCCAACTGAATAGCCCAAGTCAATGTGCTTCATAAGGGTGCCGGCGCAACAGAGTTCTACATCATCAGGATGGGCGGTGATGGCAAGGATGTCGAGTTTCATAAGGGACTAAGATAGGATGATTGATGATGGGTGATGGTTGATGAATGAGGATTGATGATTCTTCACTATTAGCTTAAAACAAGGATTGCGAAAGAATGAAGAATTTTTTTCTTTTCTATTAAGTATGTAACAAATAATGTTACATTTGTAGCAAATGATTCGAAGTTTTCGCCACAAAGGACTTGCTGAATTGTTTGCTAAGGGTCAGACTGCCATGATTCGTAGTGATCTGAAGAAGAGATGCCTTATCAGGCTCGATGTACTTGATAACGCCGAAGATCTGAAAGAAATCAATATTCCAGGTTATCATTTACATAGATTGAATACGGTACCTGTCCGATATAGCATCTGGGTAAATGGACCATGGCGGATGACTTTCGAGTGGCGGGATATAGACGTGTGGTTTGTTGATTTGGAACAATATCATTAATGCTTTAGAAAATGGCTGAATACTTTGTAAAAAGACCGCTCAAAAGATCACCTGTCCATCCGGGTGAGCTATTAAGATCAGACGTCCTGCCTGCGCTTGATTTGTCTGTATCCGATCTTTCAGAAAAGTTGAAGATATCCCGGCAGCATGTACACCGGATCCTTGCAGGTAACCAGGGCATAAATGCAGTTGTGGCATTGAAAATCTCTAAACTCACTGGTGTCTCTTCGAAACTGTTATTGTCTATGCAACAAAACTTTGACCTTTGGCATGCAGAGAAGAGTATTGCCGATGAATTGAATCAAATCGAAACTTATCAGCTCAAGGATCCTCTCGTGGAGTATGTTGTTAAACCAACCCGGAAGCAAGGCAAAGGTTCCAGTGCAAAGAGTGCTTTAAAGAAAGCAACGACCGTTAAAAACCGAAAGAAAGGACAATAACTGTTAATCGTGAATACGCAAGTTGACAGCAATGTGAAACCGGCACAATTTTTAAGAACTATGACAGCAGACAAGATTGACAATTTCAATGAAAAGGCCGAAGTCTTATTTCGGCCATTAGTGAAAAAGTACGGATATCTCTTAAGAGAAATAAAAATTAATGAACTAAATGGGCAAAAATGGTCAACGCATCACATCTATATCAATAGCGAAAAGAATTTGAAGATAGTAATCAAGCAAGAGCCTTACTATACTGACTATGGATTCTCTTTTTTTATCTACAAAACAGGGACGGAAGAATACAATATTCTTTACAATGTTCCTCATGAAAAACAAGACAAGGAGGACAAATTTCTGCTGAAAGATTATGAAGATTTGTTTTCAACCCAAGAAATAGTTGACTTAATAAGCGGTAAAACATGGAAAGAATTAAAACTTATTCCATTCCAGGTATGAACAGCACTGTTGCCAACATGGTATTGCCAAAAGCGGGGTTTGACAATATCGATTGGGCTGACCGATGTATTGAACATTTGTAATTCTATTAAGCGTTAGTGCTAAAATTCCCCGCCTTAATCCCTGGTCGCAGTGCCAAGATCATTTCACACAAGGCTGAAGCGAGGTGATGATAGCCCTCGATAAAAAAGTGTCGCTCACGACCTGCAATGTCAAAGCGAACGGCGAACAGCGAACGGCGAACAGCTATTTCATCCCCATCGAATCAGCGTCGCCGCCCAGGTAAAACCACTACCAAACGCCGCAAGACAAACTAAATCACCTGACTTTACCTTTCCCGCTTCCCAGGCTTCTGTGAGCGCGAGAGGTATTGATGCGGCCGTTGTGTTTCCGTATCGCTGGATATTATTCCAGACCTGATCGTCACGCAATCCAAGCTTTTTCTGGATAAACTGACTGATGCGCAAATTAGCCTGATGCGGAATCAGCATGTTGATATCCGCAGGTGTCGCCTTGACTTCTTTCAGCGCTTCGTGAATCACTTCCTGAAACTTCACGACAGCATGCTTGAAGACGAGTTGCCCGTCCATGTAGGGATAGAGCATTGCTTCATCCAGCATCTTCTGACTCACAAATGTCTTCCCATAGGGCTCATCTTCATAGCCAAAAACAGAAGGATCCTCGACATGATACCCCCCATGGGCGCCCGGATTGATCATTGCGAGCTGTTCGGCATGTGTACCATCTGCATGAAGCTTGACAGTGAGCACGCCCTTCCCTTCCTCTTCAGTTGGTTGTAAGATCACAGCACCTGCCCCGTCTCCAAAGATCACTGTGACCCCTCTTCCCCGTGTCGTAAAATCCAGTCCCATCGAATGGGTCTCAGCTCCGATAAGGAGGATGTTCTTGTACGTTCCGGTACGAATGTATTGATCTGCCACACTAAACCCATAGATAAACCCTGAACATTGGTTCCGCACATCCAATGCTCCTATCTCCGTCTTTGTAATTCCAAGTTCCCGCTGCACCAATACACCACATCCCGGAAAATAGTAGTCCGGAGAAAGCGTGGCAAAGATGATGAAGTCGATATCCTCTTTTGTGATACCTGCCCGTTCGATCGCGATCCTCGCAGCCTTCACACCCATGCTGCTTGTCGTCTCCTTGTGCTTTGTACCGAATCTTCGCTCCTGAATACCCGTGCGCTCCTGGATCCACTCATCTGTAGTATCCATCCATGATTCCATTTTTTTGTTGGTAATCACATTTTCAGGGACGTAGAAACCGAGGCCAGCTATGCGTGTTCGGGGCATGAACTAAGAGTTAGTTTTAGTAAATGTAATAAATCAGTCCGCAGTCCGTCAGTCTACAGTCCACAAAATCAGTCCTCAGTCTACGAAATCAGTCCTCAGTCTTCAGTCCGCAAAATCAGTCCTCGGTCTACGAAATCAGTCCTCAGTCTTCAGTCCGATACGGTATATTTGGGAGACCTAGACCTCGAAATCGACTTAAACCAAATCGTATGGGAGACTTTAGAAAGCTCATCGTATATCAAAAGGCATTTGACAATGCGATGCTGATATTTGAGATAACAAAGTCCTTTCCTGATATTGAGAGATACTCGCTAACAACTCAAATTCGAAATAGCAGTAGGTCAGTATGCTCCAATATCGCCGAAGGATACCGAAAACGTCAATACCGTAAACATTTTCTTTCCAAGACGACTGACGCCGATATGGAAAACAGCGAGACTCTTGTATGGCTCGATTTCTCACTGTCTTGCAAGTATATCGTTGAGTCACAACATTATGAACTCGTTGCCAGATTGAAAGAAACCGGCCGCCTGCTTAATCATATGCTCAACAATCCTGGCAAGTATCTTGACTGAACAATAATGAATTGGACTGAGGACTGATGGACTAGGCAGACTGTGGACTGCCAGACTGTGGACTGCAGGACTGCCGGACTGCGGACTGCCAGACTGCAGACTGCCGGTCTGTGGACTGCCAGACTGCGGACTGCCAGACTGTGGACTGCCGGTCTGTGG